>NZ_JBTNEH010000089.1:0-410 GCF_054512775.1 Alicycliphilus sp. T452 | reverse complement strand
CTAGGGCGAATCGACATTCAGAGCGACGCGCATGGGAAATGAGACGATACAGGTAGGAGGAAACCAGCCTGAATGTCTCGCCCGAGCCGCTACGAACTGACAGATCACCAATGGGAACGTCTTGAGGGTTTGCTGCCCGGCAAAGTCTCGGATCCTGGGCGCAGTGGCGCAGACAACCGTGCCTTCGTCAATGGCGTGCTCTGGGTACTGCGCTCGGGCGCGCGCTGGAGCGACTTGCCGGAGCGCTACGGCAAGTACAAGACCGTGCACAAGCGCTTCACGCGCTGGGCCGCTGCTGGTGTCTGGGAGCAGGTGTTTGCCGTGCTGGTCAAGGATCGGGGCAATCAGTACCTGTTGATAGACAGCACCATCGTTCGCGCCCACCAGCAAGCCGCGACTGGAAAAGGGGG
>NZ_JBTNEH010000088.1:0-432 GCF_054512775.1 Alicycliphilus sp. T452 | reverse complement strand
GAATCGACATTCAATCTGTCAGCCAAGCCAGACTTGCAGCGAGGCAGAGGAAGGCCATGAAGTGGGCGGCCTTGCGGTCGTAGCGCGTGGCGATGCGTCGGAACTGCTTGAGCCGTCCGAAGCATCGCTCGATCGCATTGCGAGCCCGGTATAGCTTGGCATCGAAGGGCCGCGGCTGCTGGCAACTGCGCGGCGGAATCACGGCTTGAGCGCCTGCCGCCTCGATCTGCGCCACAAAGGCGCGGCTGTCATAGCCCTTGTCGGCAAGCACATGCGTTGGCCTGAGACCTTTGAGCAACTCTGGAGCCTGGGTGATGTCGTTGACTTGCCCAGGCGTGAGGATCAACTTCAAGGCTCTGCCCTGAGCATCGCAGGCCATGTGGATCTTTGTGCTCAGCCCACCTCGGGAACGCCCCAGAGCCGGATTCTTGG
>NZ_JBTNEH010000087.1:0-439 GCF_054512775.1 Alicycliphilus sp. T452 | reverse complement strand
AGAACCTGTTTACGATCTCCTGAGTAGCAACGCCAAGAACGCCAAGTGGATGAACTGCAGGCTGGTGTTGAGCAGGCGCTCGCAGTTCTTCCACAGCCTGCGGTTCTTCTCCAGCCAGGCAAAGCTGCGCTCGACCACCCAGCGCTTGGGCATCACCTTGAAGGTGTGTAACTCACTCCTCCTAGCGATCTGCACCGTCACGTGTCCGCCCAGAATCTTCTGCACACCCTGCGCAAAGGGCTGGCCCACGTAGCCGCTGTCGCACAGCAGGCTTTGCACCCGACTGAGCCTGGGCCTGCATCGCTGCAGTGCCTGCAGCGCTCCTTTGCGATCCGTCACCTCGGCCGTGGTCACCGTCACCGCGTGTGGCAAGCCCTGCGTATCCACCGCAATGTGACGCTTGATGCCCGAGACCCTCTTGCCCGCGTCATAGCCCTTC
>NZ_JBTNEH010000086.1:0-482 GCF_054512775.1 Alicycliphilus sp. T452 | reverse complement strand
AGCCCGCGTCCACAGCCGCGCGGCTCGCGCCGATGGCCGCGCCCAGCTTGTCGGCCAGCGGGGTGATGACTTCCTGGAATTTCTCGCTGCTGCCCAGCGCCCGACCGCCCGAGACGATGATCTTGGCAGCCGTGAGTTCGGGCCGGTCGCTCTTGGCGATTTCGCTGCCCACGAAGCTGCTTTTGCCGCTGTCGGCCACGGCGGCCGTGGTTTCGACCTGCGCCGCGCCGCCCGTGGCGGCCGCAGCGTCGAAGCCCGTGGTGCGCACGGTGATGACTTTGACGCTGTCGCCGCTTTGCACGGTGGCGATGGCGTTGCCGGCGTAGATGGGGCGCTCGTAGGTGTCGGCGGAGATGACTTTGGTGATGTCGCTGATCTGCGCCACGTCGAGCCTGGCGGCCACGCGCGGGGCCGCGTTCTTGCCGCCGGCCGTGGCGGGGAAGAGGATGTGGCTGTAGTTGCCGGCGATCTGCAGGATCTGG
>NZ_JBTNEH010000085.1:0-486 GCF_054512775.1 Alicycliphilus sp. T452 | reverse complement strand
AAGCTGGCCCAGGGCGCGGCCTCGTTGGTCGTCGCTGAGGGCTCCCGAAGCCGTCGCACGCCACCGCCGCCCGAGCGCGTGGCGCGGCCTTGGCTGGCACACAACCTGCCTCGCGCCCTGATGAACAGATTCGGCCTTGGATCACCTGCAGGTGCAGGTCCAGGGCGCAGCGCCTCCTGGCGTTTCTCCCCGAGAAACGCCCTCCCCTTGGTGGATCTCGGCGCCTGCGGCGCCGCTGGCCAGGCACTCCGCGCGCAGCGTGGCACGCTCCAGGCTGCTGGCCCACGGCCAGTAGCCTTCACCCCAGGGGGTCAGCCCAGCGGCTGGGGGATGTGCCGCAGGCACTTCCCCCAATGAGCGTTGCGCAGGCGGCCTGGAGCAGTGCCGCGCAGCGGCAATCCGAAGGATCGAGCCGAATAGGCGAGCTGCGGAAAGCGCCCGAAGGGCGCGCGGGCGTCCGGTGACCGCGCAGCGGGCAGCGCCCAG
>NZ_JBTNEH010000084.1:0-488 GCF_054512775.1 Alicycliphilus sp. T452 | reverse complement strand
CGCTGCGCGAACTGCCAACCGGACTGATCCTCGGCGGCATTCTCGGCCTGATCGGCCTCACGCGCGTCGTGCTGTGGCAGAACCTCGGCCTTTACGACTATGGCGAGCACTGGCTGCTGGTCGGCCTGACGGTGGCGGCGGCGCTGGTCGGCGTCGTGACGTTCGGCTCGGTGGTCGGCTCGATGCTGCCGTTCGTGCTGCAACGCGCCGGGTTCGATCCGGCCAGCGCCTCGGCGCCGTTCGTCGCCACGCTGGTCGATGTCACCGGGCTGATGATCTATTTCAGCGTGGCGCTGGTCATCCTGCGCGGCACGCTGTTGTAGTTTGGGTTATCATCGGCGCATGTTTCGCGCACCGATTCGCATTCTGGGCATCGATCCGGGCCTGCGCCGCACCGGCTGGGGGGTCATCGACAGCGATGGCAACCGGCTGACGTTCGTCGGCTGCGGCTCGGTCGAGACCCGCGAGGGCGAGGCGCTGGCCGAACG
>NZ_JBTNEH010000083.1:0-547 GCF_054512775.1 Alicycliphilus sp. T452 | reverse complement strand
TGCCGGCCCAGGCGTGTTGGCGCTTCAGGGCGGCGTGGATGGCAGCGCCCGAGACGCCTTGCTCGACCCAGGCGCTGAGCAGGGCCCGGTGCGGCTCCAGGGTGGAGATGGTGGTGCTGGCGCGCCGGGGTTCACCCAGGGCGGTGGCGATGGCCTCGTCGTCGGGCAACGGCTGCTGGACATTGAGCCAGCCGCGAGCGGTGGCCAGTTCACGCCATTGCGCCGCCTTGCGCCGGCCCATGAGACGGGCCGCCGCGATCTCCCGGTCGGACTCGCCCTGGCGCATTCGCAGCAAGGCCTGTCGGTAGTGATGCATCTCGAATCTCCTGCGCGCCATCGCTGAGCCTCCGGGCAAAGGCCCAAAGGGTAGAGATGGCGGCGGTCAATTCGGGGTGTCGTTCAACGCCTGCTGCTAGGCCAGTGGCCTCATTACGCCGATCCGAGACTGGCTCCAATACGGCGATCACGCCCTGGCTCCATTACGCCGGTCAGCGGGTGGCGCCTATATGCCGATCATGGAGTGGATCCAATATGCCGGTCGGTGACA
>NZ_JBTNEH010000082.1:0-586 GCF_054512775.1 Alicycliphilus sp. T452 | reverse complement strand
GCGCAGCGCGAAAGACCACGCGAGCTGCGCCATGGGCCGCGCCGTGGCGCCGGCGGCCTTTGCCTGGGCGCTGGCGGCGGTGCCATCCTCCACGCGCTTGGCGATGCCCTGCAGGATGGCGGCGATGCGGAACATGTTGTAGGCCAGGTAAAAGCTCCAGTCCGCGTGCAGCTGCGCGTTGTCCGCGATGCCGGTGCGCTCGCAATAGCGGGCGATGTAATCGCGCTCGCCCGGGATACCCAGGGCCGCCAGATCCAGCCCGCCGATGCCGCGGCTGAGCGAGGCGGGAATATGCCAGCCCATGCAGTGGTAGGCAAAATCGGCCAGCGGGTGGCCCAGCGTGGACAGCTCCCAATCGAGCACCGCGATCACGCGCGGCTCGGTGGGATGGAACATGAGATTGTCGAGCCGGTAATCGCCATGCACGATGGACACGCGGCCCTCGTCCCTGGCGCTGTCGGGCATGTGCGCGGGCAGCCACTGCATGAGCCAATCCATCTCGGCGATCGGCTCGGTGACCGACGCCAGATACTGCTTGCTCCAGCGCCCGATCTGGCGCTCGAAATAATTGCCCGGCCTGCCATAG
>NZ_JBTNEH010000081.1:0-649 GCF_054512775.1 Alicycliphilus sp. T452 | reverse complement strand
AGAGCGGCTAACAAAACCATGTCATCGTGAAGCACCTGATCGGCGTTTGACGCTGCATGGGTCGAAACAAGAACAAAGAGATCAGCGCCGCGCTGTTCAAGAAGGTCGCGCCGCTGTTGCCAGTAGTCGTCGCCTCGGCCAAGGGCGGTCGTCCACGGGTGAGCGACGAGATGGCCCTCAACGGCATCCTGTTTGTGCTGCGCACCGGCATTCCCTGGGAAGAGCTACCCCAGGAGCTGGGCTTCGGCAGCGGCATGACCTGCTGGCGGCGTCTGCGTGACTGATCGGCATGACTCGGTCGTGTTCGAGCAACTGGCCGATGCCTTGCCGACGGTGCGCGGCTGTCGTGGCCGGCCCAGACGCTGGCCGCACAAGTTGCATGCCGACAAGGGCTATGACTTTGCGCGTTGCCGCGCCCACCTGCGCAAGCTGGGCATCACGGCGCGTATTGCCCGGCGTGGCGTCGAGCGCAATGACAGGCTCGGGCGTCATTGTTGGGTGGTCGAGCGCACGCACGCCTGGTTGGCTGCCTTGGGCAAGCTGCGGACTCGCTTTGAGCGCCGCATCGACATTCATCTCGCGCTGCTTTCTCTGGCTTGCTGCATCATCTGCGTTCGCCATCTTGCACCGTTTTGTTAGCCGCTCTAAG
>NZ_JBTNEH010000080.1:0-663 GCF_054512775.1 Alicycliphilus sp. T452 | reverse complement strand
GGGCATGTGCGCGGGCAGCCACTGCATGAGCCAATCCATCTCGGCGATCGGCTCGGTGACCGACGCCAGATACTGCTTGCTCCAGCGCCCGATCTGGCGCTCGAAATAATTGCCCGGCCTGCCATAGTCCGCCAGGCCCCGGGCCGCAAAATCCACCCGGTGCAGCGCGGCGATCACGCGATTCATCTCGTCATAGACCGCGGCGCGCTCCTGCGGCCGCATGCCGGGCAGCGACTGATCCCACAGCACGCGGCCCTGCAGGAACTCCATGAGATAAAAAGCCCGGCCGATGACCGACTCATCCTCGCACAGCGCCAGCATGCGCGGCACCGGAACCTCGGAGCCCGCCAGGGCGCGCATGACCGCGTACTCGCGCTCGATCGCGTGGGCCGAAGGCAGCAGCCTGGCCACCGGCCCCGGCTTGGAACGCATCACATAGCTGCACGCGGGCGTGACGAGCCGGTAGGTCGGATTGGACTGGCCCCCCTTGAACATCTCCACGGAAAGCGGCCCGGCAAAACCCTGCACATGCCGCAACATCCACGCGGCCAGGGCATCGGCATCGAAAGCATGCGGCCCAGAAACGGGGCGCGTGCCCATGAATTGATCAAACGTGCTCATGTGCGGGCCCACTCGAAAGGAAAAACGAAACAGCGGATCAAT
>NZ_JBTNEH010000079.1:0-718 GCF_054512775.1 Alicycliphilus sp. T452 | reverse complement strand
TCCTGCCGACTCGCACCAACTCCACCATCTGCTCTCGGAACTCCGCCGGATACGGCAGCCTTGTCTTGCCCATCTCGAACTCCTTGCTTTACAGCGTAAGGTGTCCGTCAAACCGGGGCAACTTCAACTGCACTGGTCCTTCACTACCACCTCTACTGACTCCGTATGCCTAGTCATATGCACAGTCCTGTTCCTATCTCCAAAGATAAGCGACAGGACGGGGCCGGGGAATCGGGGGACTATCTCAGGTGTTCGACGAACTGGTCGACGCCTTGCCGTCGATTGCGGGCAAGCGTGGCAGGCCACGCCGCTGGCCCGGCAAGCTGCACGCGGACAAGGGTTACGACTACGCGCGATGCCGCGCGCACCTCAAGCGCCGTGGTATCCAGGACCGCATCGCCCGCAAGGGCGTCGAGCGCAACGACCGACTCGGGCGTCATCGCTGGGTCGTCGAGCGCACACACGCCTAGCTGGCCGCCTTCGGCAAGCTGCGCACCCGCTTCGAGCGTCGCATCGACATTCATGTCGCCTTGCTTTCGCTGGCATGTTGTGTCATCTGTCTGCGCTCGCTCCCGTCGTTTTGTTAGCCGCTCTAAGAGCCTGTTTGCGATCTTCCGACCTCAGACAATAGGGGTGTGAAAAGAAAGCAATACCCGAGCGACATCAGCCGAGAGAAGTTTGCCGAGATAGAGCTGTTACTGCGCAGCGTCAGGCGCAC
>NZ_JBTNEH010000078.1:0-807 GCF_054512775.1 Alicycliphilus sp. T452 | reverse complement strand
TGTTGATTCATTTCCAAATCTGGGCCATTTCGGGACGCGTTCACGTTGAAATCTGAGCCACGTTGCCGCTCTATCGTGCTGAATTTTTCAGCACGGGGGAGCAGGAGTGATCAACGTGAGCACATTGAGCAAGTTGCGCCGCCTCGTGCTGAGGCAGGACGTGTCGGTGCGCGAGGCCAGCCGCAGGCTGGGCATCTCGCGCAATACAGCCACCAAGTGGCTCAAAGACGGGCAGATGGCCGAACCCCGATACCCGCAGCGGGTGTCAGGCCCCAGCATCCTGGAACCGTACAAGGAACAGTTGGGCCAATGGCTCAAGGCCGATAGCCATCGCAGCAAACGCGATCGGCGCGGGATCAAGGCGATGTTTGAAGCGCTGCGGGCGCAGGGCTACAGCGGCAGTCGGGGGCCGGTGTACGCCTTTGCCCAGCGCTGGCAGCAAGAGCAAGGCAACGCGTCACGCGGCGCGGGGTTCGTGCCGCTGAGCTTCGAGTTGGGCGAGGCATTCCAGTTCGACTGGAGCTGCGAGTACCTCTTCATCGGCGGTCTGCGCCGCCGCCTGGAGGTGGCACACACCAAGCTGGCGGCCAGTCGCGCCTTCTGTCTGGTGGCCTACTACAGCCAGGCGCACGAGATGCTGTTCGATGCCCACGCACGGGCGTTCGCCCTCTTCGGTGGCGTGCCCCGCCGGGGCATCTACGACAACATGAAGACCGCGGTCGACAAGGTCGGCCAGGGCAAGCAGCGCAGCGTCAATGCGCGTTTCGAGGCCATGACCGGGCACTACCTGTTCGAGCCGGAGTTCTG
>NZ_JBTNEH010000077.1:0-808 GCF_054512775.1 Alicycliphilus sp. T452 | reverse complement strand
CCTACGACGACCTGAGCCGGCGCACCACGGTGACGCTGGGCAACGGCACCAGCACCAGCTACGGCTATGACACCCAGGCGAATCTCTCCAGCCTGGCGCACAACCTGGCGGGCACCGCGCACGACCAGACCTACGGCTACACGCGCAACCAGGCACGCGAGATCGCCACGCACAGCTGGAGCAACGACCTGTACCAATGGGCGGGCGTGCCGGGCAACGCCACCAATGGCACCCGCAGCTACAGCGCCAACGGGCTGAACCAGTACACGGCCGCCGCCGGCGCAACGCTCACGCACGACGCCAACGGCAACCTGACGGGCGACGGCACCTGGACCTACGGCTATGACGAGAACAACCGGCTCAGGAGCGCCAGCAAGGCCGGCACCAGCGCCACGCTCTCCTACGACGCTGAAGGGCGGCTGCGCCAGAGCGTGGTGGCGGGCGCCACGCTGGACAAGGCCTACGACGGGGTGGCCCTGGTGGCCGAGTACGACGCGGGCGGTGCCATGCAGGGCCGATGGGTGCACGGGCCGGGTGTCGACGAGCCCATCGTGGCCTACACCGGCGTCACCACGGCCAACAAGAGCTGGCTGTATGCGGACCACCTGGGCTCCATCGTGGCCACGGCGGACGCCACGGGCGCGGGCACGGCGCTCTACGGCTACGGGCCGTACGGCGAGCCCAACACCACGGCGGGCCAGCGCTTCAGGTACACGGGCCAGCAGTTCATGGGCGATCTGGGCCTCTACCACTACAAGGCCCGCTTCTACGATCCCCGCCTGGGGCGGTTCCTGCAGACCGATCCGAT
>NZ_JBTNEH010000076.1:0-812 GCF_054512775.1 Alicycliphilus sp. T452 | reverse complement strand
TGGTTGTGTCGCAATAGCGGCGCCGAGGCGGCAAATGGCCGTTGATGTCGATCGGTTTCAATGAGCCAAGCTGTAAAACTGGTCGGCGGCGGACATGGTGTTGCCACTCGGGCAGCGCTGCTGCCCTTTCTTGATCATGTGCATGGTCTCGATGCCGGCGATGATGCGTCTGGCGGACCAGAAAGACTTGAACCCCATCATCGGTCGGGTTCGTCGCTTGATCGCCCGGTGGTCCTGCTCGACGATGTTGTTGAGGTACTTCGACTGGCGCAGTTCAATTGCCACGCCGCTGTCGGCGATCAAGCCTCGCACAGCTGCGGTGTTGGCGCCGCTCTTGTCAATCGTGATCTTTTCGGGGACGTCATGCAAGTCAATGGCACGCTCGAAGAATCGGCGGGCCGCCGCTACATCGCGCCGAGCGGTGAGCAAGAAGTCCACGGTGTACCCGAGCTTGTCGACGGCGCGGTATAGATACTTCCACTGACCGCCGACCTGGATATACGTTTCATCGACTCGCCAGGAGCGCCCCACCGGACGCTGGCGCCGGCGAAACACCTTGGCCAGCACCGGCAACATCTTCAGTGCCCAGCGGTGAACCGTGGCGTGATCGACCTGGATGCCGCGTTCAGCCATCATCTCTTCCAGGTTGCGCAGGCTCAACGGGTAGGCCGCGTACCAGCGCACACATACCAGCATCACTTCCAGCGGATAGTGCAGCCGTTTGAGGACCCCACGCAGGACCGAATTCTGGAGCTGGAATGACAACGCTTGCATTATCAAATCCTAGCGGTTCCGCTTATTGCGACACAACC
>NZ_JBTNEH010000075.1:0-852 GCF_054512775.1 Alicycliphilus sp. T452 | reverse complement strand
CTAAGAGCCTGTTCAAAGTCTTTTGAGCAGTAGAGCCAAGAACGCCAAGTGGATGAACTGCAGGCTGGTGTTGAGCCGTCTCTCGCAGTTCTTCCACAACCGCCTGTTCTTCTCCAGCCACGCGAAACTGCGCTCGACCACCCAGCGCTGGGGCATCACCTTGAACGTATGCAGTTCACTGCGCTTGGCAATTTGCACGCTGACGTGTCCGCCCAGAATGTCTTGGACGCCCTGGGCGAACGGTTTACCCACATAGCCGCTGTCACACAGCAGACCTTGCACCCGGCCCAAAGCAGGTGTGCAGCGCTGCAGTGCCTGTAGCGCCCCTTTGCGATCTGTCACTTCTGCCGTGGTCACCTCAATGGCATGCGGCAGCCCTTGGGTGTCCACTGCAATGTGGCGCTTGATGCCCGAGACCTTCTTGCCCGCGTCATAGCCCTTCGAAGCCGCCGTGTCCGTGTTCTTCACGCTCTGCGCGTCCACTATCAAGAACGCGCTTGAGGCGTTGCGCCCCAGTCTCTCGCGGGCCACGCCAACCTGATTTTTTTAAGGCCTGCTCCAGCAGGCTACCGCCTTCGCGCGGCTCGCTCCAGATGGCAAAGTACGCATGCACCGTGCGCCACTTGGGAAAATCCTCGGGCAGCATGCGCCACTGGCAACCGCTTCTGAGCAGGTACAGCACTGCACAGAACACCTCGTAAAGTTCCACTCTGCGCGGCGCAGTCTTCCTGCGCGCGCTCTCCAAGAGTGGCTTGATGGTCTCGAATTGTTCGCGACTGATGTCGCTCGGATAGTTCTTTCTCACTCCCCGAGATTCTCATACCCTCGGGGAGACTTTGAACAGGCTCTAAG
>NZ_JBTNEH010000074.1:0-890 GCF_054512775.1 Alicycliphilus sp. T452 | reverse complement strand
ACATCCACGCGGCCAGGGCATCGGCATCGAAAGCATGCGGCCCAGAAACGGGGCGCGTGCCCATGAATTGATCAAACGTGCTCATGTGCGGGCCCACTCGAAAGGAAAAACGAAACAGCGGATCAATCGTCGGCCTCGGCAACGCGCATCAGCGCCGCGCGGTCGCGCACCACCAGGCCGCCGGGCTCGATACGGATCGCCCCCTCGCGCTCCATGGCCTTGAGCTCCTGGTTCACGCGCTGGCGCGAGGCGCCCAGCAACTGCGCCAGCTCCTCCTGCGCCAGCTGCAGGCCGATGCGGATCTCGCTGCCATCGTGCAGGCTGGGCACGCCATAGCTGCGCACCAGATGCAGGATCTGCTTGGCCAGGCGCGAGCGCAGGGGCAGGGTGTTGAGATCCTCCACCAGCCCGAAAAGCTGGCGGATGCGCCGCGCATGCAGGCGCAGCATGGCCTCGTACAGCTCGGTGTGCGCGGCCAGGATCTTCTTGAAATCGGCGCGCGTCACGCACAGGATGGTGGAATCGCCATGGGCATAGGCATCGTGGGTGCGCCGGTCGCCGTCGAAGATGGCCACGTCGCCGAACCAGATGCCCGGCTCCACATAGGTCAGCGTGATCTGCTTGCCCGAGAGGCTGGTGGAACTCACGCGCACGGCGCCGCGGGCGCAGGCAATCCACTCCTCGGGCGGATCGCCGCGCGCGGCGATGAGGGCGCCGTCCTTGTAGCGTTTCACGGTAGCGCATCGCAGTATGTCGTGGCGCAAGGAAGGGGAGAGGGAGGAAAACCAGCGACCGCCATTGATCGCCTCGCGTTCGTCGATGGTAAGAATGGGTTCGTCCATGGTCTGTCGTTTGCGTGACTGGGGTGCGGGCCATTGTCGCGTGCTCGG
>NZ_JBTNEH010000073.1:0-1062 GCF_054512775.1 Alicycliphilus sp. T452 | reverse complement strand
GGGGTCTCCTCGTTTTCAGTGCAATAAGTGACGGTACGAAAAGCTAGCACTGGCGCGGAGGTGGTGTTGGTAGATCGTTGATTTCATTGACTTTCCTGTTCACTTTCAAATCTGCGATTCGTGGCGTCAAACCGTGGTCGGTTTCATCCATTGGTGCCAGTTATCGATGCATTTGGCCGCGAAGGCAGGATTTGGTCAGCATAGCGGTCAACCGGGAAGCGAAACACACCCCGCAAGTTGATGCTCTCCAGCCTGGTGGGCGCAATCTTCCCGATCAGTTCCGGTGGAATGACCTGGCGGCGGTTCGACCAGCGATCCAGGACCGCCTGCATCTGTGAGGTATTCCACGCCATCACGATGTTGGCCATCAGGCTCAACGCATCGGCCACAGCCTGCATTTCATCGACACGTTTGGCCTGCGCCGGGCTGATCCGGCCGGTATAAATGGCGCGCTTGAGGGCGTTAACAGCCTCGCCCCGATTGAGCACCCGGCGCAACTCGTTCCTGAAAGCGTCCTTGACAAAGTAGTCAGCCAAAAACGCCGTACGCAGCAACCGCCCCAATTGCACGCCAGCCTCATAGATTGGATCGCCCTGGGCGGCAGAACCGAACCGCGCAAGAGCTGCCACCGCACTGGCATGTCCGCTCATGACCGAGGCTGCCAGGTGCACCAGACTATCCCAATGCTTTTCGATCAAAGCGACGTCGACATTGGCTTCGCACACCGCAGCGATTTCTGCGGGCACTTTGGTGCCGCGTGGCACAAAGAGGTGGCGCTGTTTGAGTTCCTTCAACCGCGGGCAAAGATCAAAACCAAGCAAACGGGCATGTGACATGGCAAAGTCGGTGTAGCCATGGGTATCCACAGCAAGCTGGCTGGTCTCCAGCTTTTCTTGGCGGATGACACCTTCAATGGCCACGCCCGCCTGGCGCTCATTGAGCACAAAGGGCTGCGCATGGAAGATGCCCCACCGGTCTTTTACATGGGAGTAGATTCCAATGGAAGGTGTGTTGCGCCGAGGATCAAGCCGGGCTTGCCACACCCGTTTGGTGGTCTCCATG
>NZ_JBTNEH010000072.1:0-1111 GCF_054512775.1 Alicycliphilus sp. T452 | reverse complement strand
GTCCCCGTCAAGCGCGTGGTGGACTACAACGTGAAAGTCCGGGTGAAATCGGACGGCACGGGCGTAGACATCGCCAACGTGAAGATGAGCATGAACCCCTTCGACGAAATCGCCGTCGAGGAAGCCGTGCGCCTGAAGGAAAAAGGCGTGGCCACCGAAGTCATTGCCGTCAGCTGCGGCGTGGCGCAATGCCAGGAAACCCTGCGCACCGCCATGGCCATCGGCGCCGACCGCGCCGTTCTTGTGGAAACCGACGCCGAACTGCAGCCGCTGGCCGTGGCCAAGCTCCTGAAGGCCCTGGTGGACAAGGAACAGCCCGGCCTCGTCATCCTGGGCAAACAGGCCATCGACGACGACGCCAACCAGACCGGCCAGATGCTCGCCGCCCTGGCCGACCTGCCCCAGGCCACCTTCGCCAGCAAAGTCGAACTGGCGGGCGACAAAGTCAACGTCACGCGCGAAATCGACGGCGGCCTCGAAACCCTGGCGCTCAGCTTGCCTGCCGTGGTCACGACCGACCTGCGCCTGAACGAACCGCGCTACGTCACGCTGCCCAACATCATGAAGGCCAAGAAAAAGCCGCTGGAAACCGTCAAGCCCGAAGACCTGGGCGTGGACGTCGCCCCGCGCCTGAAAACCCTCAAAGTGGCAGAACCCCCGAAGCGCGGCGCCGGCATCAAAGTGCCCGACGTCGCCACCCTCGTGGCCAAACTCAGGAACGAAGCCAAGGTCATCTAAAGGCCCGAAGGAGAACACGCACATGACCGCACTCGTCATCGCCGAACACGACAACGCCGGCATCAAGGCCGCCACCCTCAACACCGTCACCGCGGCCGCCGCCTGCGGCGCCGACGTGCACGTGCTCGTCGCCGGGGAAAACGCCCAGGGCGCAGCCCAGGCCGCGGCGCAAATCGCCGGCGTCGCCAAAGTCATCCACGCCGACGGCGCCAGCCTCAAGGACAGCCTGGCGGAAAACCTCGCCGCCCAGATCCTGCAGATCGCCGGCAACTACAGCCACATCCTCTTCCCCGCCACGGCCGGCGGCAAGAACGCGGCCCCGCGCGTGGCCGCCAGGCTCGACGTGGCGCAGATCAGCGACATCACCAAAGTC
>NZ_JBTNEH010000071.1:0-1112 GCF_054512775.1 Alicycliphilus sp. T452 | reverse complement strand
CAGCTTTGCCTGGCTGGAGAAGAACCGCAGGCTGTGGAAGAACTGCGAGCGCCTGCTCAACACCAGCCTGCAGTTCATCCACTTGGCGTTCTTGGCGTTGCTACTCAGGAGATCGTAAACAGGTTCTTAGAGCCTGTTCAAAGTCTCCCCGAGGATGTGAGAAGCTCGGTGCTCGAACACCATGCGCACCGCTCGCTCGCGAACCTCCGGCGAAAACTTCACGGACTTCCTCATGATGGCTCCATCGTTCTCAAACGAGGGAGCCTCCGCGAAAGTGAACTGCCCCCCAGAAGCTGGACGGTCACGATTCCGCCGATCAGGCGGGGCTTCTCAATCGGTACTCCACCGGACTGAGCCCCTGCAGCCCGAGCTTGATGCGCTCGTGGTTGTAGTAGTGGACGTAATCATGCACACCCGCTTCGAGCGTATCAATGCTGTCGGGCCTTTCGAGATGGAAGTACTCGGCTTTCAGGGTGCCGAAGAAGTTTTCAATCGCCGCGTTGTCGAAGCAGTTGCCCTTGCGGCTCATGCTTTGCTTGACTCCGCGTCGCACGACGCATCGCTCGGTAGGGCTGCATCTTGTAGTGCCAACCTTGGTCGGAATGCACGATCAGGCCGGCAGCGCAACTGGTCCGCGAGAGCGCGGCCTCAAGCATGCTGGAAACCATCTCGAAGACCGGCCGCCTTGCCATGCGGTACGCGACGATCTCGCCGTTGTACAGGTCCATGCAGGCCGACAGGTAGAGCTTGTGGCCGCTTACATTGAACTCGGTGACATCGGTTGCCCATTTCTGGTTCGGCGCGGTCGCGCAGAAGTCGCGCTGCAGAACGTTGGGTACGTGCGCATCGCTCGTGCCCGGGACATGCCAGGAGCGCTTCTTCGCCCGGATCAACGCACGCAGCCCCATCTTTTGCATCAGACGCTGCACCCACTTGTGGTTGACCGGCTCGGCCATTGAATTGCACAGCGCTGCCGTGATCCGCCGGTATCCGTAGCGGCCCTTGTGCTCGTCATAGACAGTGCGAATTCTGGCTTCCATGACGCATTGCTGGTCGGCGCGCTGGGTCGCCTGGCACTGGTAGTAGAACGTGCTGCGCGCTAGGGCGAATCG
>NZ_JBTNEH010000070.1:0-1166 GCF_054512775.1 Alicycliphilus sp. T452 | reverse complement strand
CAAAGCCAGCCCGCAAAAGGCTGCAAAATCGACCCAGTCTTAACCCCCTCGGGGCGTCGTTTTACCCACCTGTTGCTGGCTCCATTACGCCGAACATCGGTGGCTCCATTACGGCGGTCGGTGACACCCCGGCCTCCGGTACCGGGGGGCGGGGTTTCACCCCCAGGCTCCGGGGCAGGTTCGGCTTCGCTCACCGTGTCCCTGTCCGTCCGCGCTGGGGCGCGGTCGCCGCTTGGACAGCGGCTCGGGCCTGGCTCCCCCAGCCCGTCTGGTCATCGGTAGGCCGACGAGCTGCGCCCGGGGGCGCTGTGCTGAACGCACTGGCCCCGCTGCTTAACAGCAGCGGCTCCCCTGGCCTGCGGCGCCAATGCAGAAAAGCCCGCGCATGCGGGCTATTCACGCTGGATCATTTCCAGCGTCATGTCTCGGGCGACCGAGTTAGCGAGCGCCGAGGCGGTACTCGTGAACAGCCAGCTCCAGTCGCACACGGCCGTTGTAGTCGTAGATGCTGCGGAAGTAACCCGGGCCATTGTGCGCCGCTTCGGTGAGCTTCTCCTCGGTGTACTCGCGCAAAGGGCGGTAATTGCATCCAGAACTCATGCCGGCGCACTGCAAGACGCTGATAAGGTCCTCATCCATGCTGAGCAACTGGATGGCTGTGCGGTTTGGGGTCACGAATACAAAAGCGATGTGGCCCTGGTGAACGCACTCTGGCTGCATCTCGCCGTCGGCCAGCTCTACTGCAGGTCGGTAGCTGTATTGCTCGTTGACGAAGTCATGCACAACGTCCTCAGGCAAGACGAGGTCATACGGTCCGGCCACCCACGACAGATAGGTGCCGGCTGACTGGAGGTCGTGCGAGTGCTCGTTCCACACAGACGGTTCAGTGCATGCAAGCGCGACGGCATGCCGAGCCAGGCAACGCGGCGTGTAGATGACAACCGTCGGCACGAGAGGGCCCAGGTGCTGATTCAAGACATCCAGCTCGCCGCTACGGGTCAGCACGGCACTGGGGACACGGACGCATCTCGAAGCATATCTGTTGATTCATTTCCAAATCTGGGCCATTTCGGGACGCGTTCACGTTGAAATCTGAGCCACGTTGCCGCTCTATCGTGCTGAATTTTTCAGCACGGGGGAGCAGGAGTGATCAACGTGAGCACATT
>NZ_JBTNEH010000069.1:0-1185 GCF_054512775.1 Alicycliphilus sp. T452 | reverse complement strand
CAGGCCGTTGAAGTACCGCCGATGAACGCGAGTTTCGCCATGGAAGTTCGGCTCGGCAAGGTGATCCAGTGTTCAGGCATGACCCGAACGCGCCCGATGAGCTCTTTGTCAGCCATTGATGCGATAGGAAGCGACCATTTCGACGCTCGCAGTGCTCATTGGGTGCGCTGCGGACGTAGTTGCGCCAAGGTGCGCAGCCGCGTGAGGTTGTAGGCAGCCATGGTCAGCGTCAGCAGCTGATCGACTTTGGCAAGGCCTTGCACCATGACTTGGCGGATCGGACCGATCACCTTGCCCCAACCGAAGCACTGCTCGATGCGTTTTCTCTTGCGCTGGCTGACTTCGTAGCCAGCGTGTCGGGTGGTGCGCGCGTCGATGGCGCTGCCACCGTTACGCTTGGTGTTCTGCGCCACGTGGGGCGTGACGTGGATGGCCCGGCACGCCTTGACGAAGCCCTTGGTGTCGTACGCCTTGTCCGCCCCGACCGTCACACGCTTGTTGCCTGGAGCCGCCACGTCGGCCAGCATCTGCGCGGCCACCGTGCGCTCGGCTGTTCCATCGGAGGTGCTGGCTTGCACGTTGACCACCAGGCCGTGGCGGTTGTCCGTCAGCACGTGGCCCAGGTAGCTGGGCAGCGCAGGCGTTGCATTGCTCTTGCGGTACAGCCGCGACTCAGGGTCGCTTTTGGATTCGTGCGTAGCATTGCTGCGCGGTTCGCCGTGCCAGTTCTCAGGCGGACGGCCATCGTCCGATCCGTCCTTGCGCCGCATGCTCTTGTGGCTGGCCCAGGCCTGGATCAGCGTGCCGTCCACGCTGAAGTGCTCACCCGACAGTAGGCCGCGTTGCTCGGCCATCTCCACCGTCGCGTTGAACAACTCGGTGACCGCGTCGTGTTCGATGAGTCGGTCGCGATTCTTGCTGAACACCGAGTGGTTCCACACGGCGTCCTCGATGGCCAGCCCGACGAACCAGCGGAACAGCAAGTTGTATTGGATCTGCTCGACAAGTTGCCGCTCGCTGCGCACGCTGTACAGCACCTGCAGCAGCATGGCGCGCATCAGTTTCTCGGGGGCGATGCTTGGGCGCCCGCCCTTGATGTCGGCCTCGTACATCGCCGAGAACCTGGCGTCCATCTTGGTCAACGCGTCATTGAGCCAGGCGCGGATCGAGCGCAACGGGTGGTTG
>NZ_JBTNEH010000068.1:0-1237 GCF_054512775.1 Alicycliphilus sp. T452 | reverse complement strand
TGAAGTTGCCCCGGTTTGACGGACACCTTACGCTGTAAAGCAAGGAGTTCGAGATGGGCAAGACAAGGCTGCCGTATCCGGCGGAGTTCCGAGAGCAGATGGTGGAGTTGGTGCGAGTCGGCAGGACGCCAGCAGAGCTGGCGCGTGAGTTCGATGTGACTGCGCAGACCATCGCCAACTGGGTTGGCGCCGCTGGTGGCCAAGCGTCACGTAATCAGGCTACGACGGGCGCGCTCAGCGGGGCCGAACGCGAGGAACTCGCGAGGCTGCGTCGGCAACTGCGGCAAGTCCAGATGGAGCGCGACATCTTGGCAAAGGCTACGGCCTGGTTCGCCGCCAAGAGCGACAAGACGTTCACACCGTCTTCGAACTCATGAACACGAACCAGGCCGACTTCCCCGTTCGAACGATGTGCCGGGTACTGGGCGTGTCCCACAGCGGCTTCTACGACTGGCAGCACCGGGCACCCAGCCAGCGCGCGATGGACGACATGGTGCTCACCGAGCGGATTAGGCAGGTGCACGCTAATTCCCGTGAGACCTACGGCCGGCCACGTGTGAGGGCCGAGTTGGCGGCACAGGGCGTGCGCGTCGGAGGAAAGCGGATCGCCCGCCTCATGCGCCGAGCCGGCCTCCAGGGGATCAGCAAACGACGGGCATCCACCGTGACGACCCGGCGTGATCCGCGCGAACGTCCAGCGGCTGACCTCGTGAGGCGACGCTTCCGCGCCGAACGTGTGAACCAGCTCTGGGTGGCCGATATGACCTACGTGCCGACGTGGGCAGGCTTCATCTACCTGGCTGTGGTGATGGACGTCTTCAGCCGGCGCATCGTCGGCTGGTCGATGGGCGAGCGGATGACCGCGGAGCTTGTGTTGGCGGCGCTGAACATGGCATTGGCCCAGCGCAAGCCCCAAGACGTCATCCACCACTCGGATCAGGGAAGCCAGTACACCAGCTTGGCGTTCGGGCAACGGTGCGCCGAGATGGGCGTGCGCCCGTCAATGGGCAGCGTGGGTGACGCGTACGATAACGCCATGGCCGAGAGCTTCTTCGCCACGCTCGAGTGCGAGCTGATTGAGCGTCGCAGCTTCCGATCAAAGGCTGAGGCGAAGGCCGCGCTGTTCAGCTACATCGAGGGTTGGTACAACCCGCGCCGGCGTCACTCTGCGCTGGGCTACCACTCACCCGTGGAGTTCGAGAGCCGCATCGTCGCTGAGGTGCGTCCGGCAACGGAG
>NZ_JBTNEH010000067.1:0-1320 GCF_054512775.1 Alicycliphilus sp. T452 | reverse complement strand
TGAACCGCCCCGGCTTTCAAGGAGGCCGATTGGTTTAAGTTGACACCTCTGTCGAGGTGTCGCTGACGGCGAGTTGCCTCCAGTAGTTTGCCTCAGCTTCTGCCGGAGGGATGCCCCCAATCGGCGTGAGCAGTCGGACGTGATTGAACCAGTGCACCCACTGCAGGGTGGCCAGCTCCACGGATTCCCTGGTCTTCCAGGGTCCCCGGCGGTGAATCAGCTCGGCCTTGTACAGCCCGTTGATGGTCTCGGCCAGTGCGTTGTCGTAGCTGTCACCCCGGCTGCCCACTGATGGCTGGATACCCGCCTGGTCCAAGCGTTCGGTGTAGCGTATGGAAACGTATTGACTGCCCCTGTCGGAATGGTGCGTCAAGGCATGGGCTGCTGGCTGGCGGTCATACAGCGCCTGCTCCAGCGCATCCAGCACGAAGTCCGTTTGCATGCTGCGGCTGACCCGCCAGCCCACGATGCGCCGGGCGTACACGTCCACCACGAAGGCCACGTACAACCAGCCCTGCCAGGTGGAGACGTAGGTGAAGTCCGACACCCACAGCTCGTTGGGCCGGCTGGCCTTGAATTGCCGGTTGACGTGGTCCAGCGGGCACGGTGCCGATGTGTCCGGCGTGGTGGTGCGCACTGTCTTGCCACGGCGTGCTCCTTGCAAGCCCATGGCACGCATCAGGCGCTCGACCGTGCAGCGCGCCACTGCGATGCCCTCGCGGTTCATCTGCAGCCAGACCTTATCGGCCCCGTAGACCTGCCAGTTGGCGTGCCACACGCGCTGGATGTCGGCTTTCAAACCCTCGTCACGCTGGACGCGTTGACTGCGCAGTTGCGGGTTGCGTTGCCGGGCTGCGTGGCGCCAGTAACACGACGGGGCCATCTGCAGCACCCGGCAGATGGGCTCGACCCCGTAGTCATCACGGTGGCGGTCGATGTAGTTCTTCAAGACTTCAATCGGCGGTCGAGCTCCGCCTGCGCGAAAAACGCGCTGGCCGTCTTCAGGATGTCGTTGGCCCGGCGCAGCTCTTTGACCTCACGCTCCAGTTCCTTGATGCGCTGGGCGTCTGCCGTGGTGGTGCCGGGGCGCTGGCCGCTGTCGACCTCGGCCTTCTTGACCCAGTCATTCAAGGTCTGCGGCACGCAGCCAATCTTGGGCGCAATCGATTCAATGGCTGCCCACAGCGACGGGTAGTCGGCTCGGTGCTCCTGCACCATGCGAACGGCGCGCTCGCGGACTTCCGGGGAGAACTTCGGTGACTTGTTCATGGCTCCATCTTCTCAAGAGTTGGTGCCTCCTCGAAATCCGGGGCTGTTCAG
>NZ_JBTNEH010000066.1:0-1822 GCF_054512775.1 Alicycliphilus sp. T452 | reverse complement strand
AAGACGTTCCCATTGGTGATCTGTCAGTTCGTAGCGGCTCGGGCGAGACATTCAGGCTGGTTTCCTCCTACCTGTATCGTCTCATTTCCCATGCGCGTCGCTCTGAATGTCGATTCGCCCTAGCGCCGGCCTTGCTCGCGCTCCTGAGCCGGTTGTTCTCGTCGTAGCCGTAGGTCCAGATGCCGTCCCCCGTCAGGTCGCCGTTGGCGTCGTGCGTGATGGTGCTGCCGGCGGCTGCCGTGTTTCTTCATCATCTTTTAAAAGACGTGCAGTGCTTTTTATAAAGCATTTTCCAGGATCTGATTTATCTACCCGCAAACCCATTCACAAGAGATCCGAGGTCATTGCCACAACCCCCAACTTCAATGCCATAATTTACACTCGCCCGAAAGAATAAATATAGTTTATCAAAATCATTGAGCGCAGAATAACTTTTGCGAAATATTTAAAATACCCCTCACCAACTGACGTGGTCACAGCATTACCAAGCCTGAATTTCACTCCACTGAAAAATCCTACAGATCCAATTCTTCCTCCAACTTGGGCGCTTAAGAATGTTCTTGCAATATAGTCCGATCCTCTTGGCATCGCATGCTGCGACACCGTCTCTTGAGGATCAATTTGAACGTCTGCCCCTAGCCCAACCACCAAGCGCCCAACTACCTCATGGGTAGCACCTATAACTGACAACAGCTCCGTCCCCAAGACCTAAATACCCCTTTACCGCGACCGCCCAAAGGCCTTCCGATTCTCTCAAAAGGACCACCCCAGACCCAGAAAATGCCACATTCTGATTTTTCAAAATCACGCATTTTTCTATTTAACACCATCGAATCTTTCAAACAATTCTGGATTCAACCCATCTAGACTGCCCTCAATCCCGCGATTAAGCTCAAGAGTAACGTCGAGCTCGCTTGGCGGATCTTTAGGGTCAAGCCGGACAAAGTACTCCTTTGCCGAGAAGGGAAGCCACCATACACGTTTTGGTGCAGGACCAATGATGGTCATGATGGTTCCTACTGGCACTCTACGTTGAAAGGCCACCTCGGGACCCTTAAATTGCACCGCAGTCAAATCCTCAACCGCCAACCCTCTCTTGAGTTGTCGCTTGTCAAGGTCCAGATATATACCGGCCAAATACACGGGGCCAATGATCTTGTATCGGCTCCCAGGCTGTAACTCTTCGGCGTAACTTGGGCTGCAGAAGATGGCGCCAATCAGGGCGAATAGCGTAAACGCAACGCTGGCGCGCACTATTGCACCATTGAGCTTGTTCATATGCATATAAAATATAAAGCCTTCACTTCCTTCTGATGCATCACCACTGCCGTACATGCCGTATGGCGAGGTTGGATTCTAATCATGCTTCGTTATTTATCAGGAAATTTAGTAGTTGGTTGTGCCATGGGTGCCGTGGGTGTTGGTTGATCGATAATTCCCAAAGTTCTCAACGCTTCTATGCCTACCGCCATAACAAATGCAGGAATCATCGAGGGAACATTAGCCAACAAGTCCGGAACCCCGCCTGCGTGAAGTGCATCCACGAGACTGTCATGCGTTTCTCCAAACGTGCGCCCCGCTGGCACATAGTCCTCAATAAGCCGACTGACTAAGCCACCAGGCGCGATTGGAGTGTCCTCACGCCCAACAGCGTATTCCGTTTGCCAAGGCTGCCTAAACCAATATAGCCCTGTCGGATCCCTGCGATTGATGGGATTGTTTCCCACATAGGCATACAGGTTCAAGTCGTCCTGCGTCCCAATCGGATCGGTCTGCAGGAACCGCCCCAGGCGGGGATCGTAGAAGCGGGCCTTGTAGTGGT
>NZ_JBTNEH010000065.1:0-1853 GCF_054512775.1 Alicycliphilus sp. T452 | reverse complement strand
CAACCGGCGTGCCAACCGCATGAAGGTGCTGGTGCATGACGGCATCGGCATCTGGCTGGCCGCTCGGCGCCTGCACCAGGGCTCGTTTCTTTGGCCGGCGCCCGGCAATGACCATTGGCCGTTGGAATCTGCCCAGCTCGACGCCCTGGTGCTGGGTCTGCCCTGGCAACGACTGGGAGACGCCGGCATCATCACCATGGTCTGAAGTCTGCGCGGCATGCCTGCCAGCATGCAATCCGTGAATCTGCGCATGCCAGCCAAGGCGCCTGCTTGGCACACTGCCTGTCATGTTGATGCAGCCGCAATCCCTGGATGATCTGAGCGCACAGCAGCTGCGCGATATGACCGGGCGGCTGCTGGCCGAGCTGCGCCACAGCCAGGCGCTCAATGCCAAACTCACCCACGAGAACGCGCTTTTGAAGCGCATGAAGTTCGCTGCGCAATCTGAGCGCTTCAACGCCGAGCAGCGCAGCCTGCTCGAAGACGAGATCGAGGCCGATCTGGCGGCGGTATCCCTGGAGATCAAGCAACTACAGCCCCCAGCGGCTGGGCCCCAGGTCAAACAACAACCCAAACGCCAGCCGCTGCCAGCCCACCTGCCCCGGCGCGAGATCCGCCACGAGCCCGACTCCACCACCTGCACCTGTGGCTGTGCGATGAAACGCATTGGCGAAGACGTCGCCGAGAAGCTCGACTATGTTCCCGGCGTGTTCACGGTGGAGCGCCACGTCCGTGGCAAGTGGGCCTGCACGCAGTGCGAGACCATCACCCAAGTGCCGGTGGCTGCTCATGTGATCGACAAGGGCATTCCCACCAGCGGCCTGCTGGCCCAGGTGCTGGTGGCCAAGTACGCCGACCACCTGCCGTTGTACCGGCAGGAAACCATCTTTGCCCGCGCCGGTCTGGCCATTCCGCGCTCGACTCTGGCGCAGTGGGTTGGCACCTGCGGGGTGCGGCTGCAGCCGCTGGTCGATGCGCTCAAGGCCCAGATACTCAGCTGCAGTGTGCTGCACGCAGACGAGACGCCGGTGCAGATGCTCCGGCCTGGCAAAGGAGCGACGCACCGGGCTTACCTCTGGGCCTACGCCCCAGGCGCCTTCGAAGATATGAAGGCCGTGGTCTACGACTTCTGCGAGTCCAGGGCCGGCGAACATGCGCGCAACTTCCTGGGCGACTGGAGGGGAGCGCTGGTCTGCGACGACTTCGCTGGCTACAAGGCAGGGTTTGCCAATGGCATCACGGAAGCTGGCTGCCTGGCGCACGCGCGGCGCAAGTTCTTCGACCTGCATGCAGCCAACAAAAGCCAGCTTGCCGGGTTCGCGCTGGAGCAGTTTGCCAAGGTTTACGACATCGAGCGCGAGGTTAAGGAACTGAACGCCGATCAGCGTCAAGCCATTCGCCAGCAGCACACCAAGCCCGTGCTCGATGCGCTGCACCAGTGGATGATATTGCAGCGGCAGAAGCTGCCGGACAGCTCCGCCACGGCCAGGGCACTGGATTACAGCCTGCGGCGCTGGACTGCATTGACGCGCTTCGTCGATGACGGGCAACTGCCCGTGGACAACAACTGGATCGAGAACCAGATCCGGCCGATTGCCATTGGCAGGAACAACTGGCTATTCGCCGGCAGCTTGCGCGCGGGTCAGCGTGCGGCGGCGGTGATGAGCTTGGTTCAGTCAGCCCGGATGAACGGGCACGACCCCTATGCCTACCTCAGGGATGTGCTCACGCGGCTGCCCACGCACAGGGCCAGCCGGGTGGAAGAGCTGCTACCGCATCGCTGGCAGGCTTCGAGCGCTTGAGCGATACCCGGGTGGCCGGCAAAGGTCAATATGGGATCGCCGCGCGCTTAC
>NZ_JBTNEH010000064.1:0-2090 GCF_054512775.1 Alicycliphilus sp. T452 | reverse complement strand
CGGACGGCTCAAGCAGTTCCGACGCATCGCCACGCGCTACGACCGCAAGGCCGCCCACTTCATGGCCTTCCTCTGCCTCGCTGCAAGTCTGGCTTGGCTGACAGATTGAATGTCGATTCAACCTAGGCCCGCTACCTGCAACAGGTCCGCCAATTTATGGTCATGCCTCAACCCGGCAATCAGACGCGCTTTGTCGGCGCAGCTGACCTCTTCGACCGGATCAAGGCCTGCAATTTTTTTGGTACGCGACCTCCGCGCGCAGTCGGTCGTTCTCTTCCCGCAGGGTTTTCTCCGCATCGGCAACGACCGTGCTCGACGGTGCTGCAGAGCGTCGTTTTGGCTTCATCTTGGGCTGTTCTTCTTTCCCGCTCTCGCGCGCCTGTAGGCGGCCTTGATCGAGATTGCGCCGCCAGACCACGATCTGGTTGGGATTGCGGATGTCATAGAGCGCCGCGACCTGACGGCTGGAAAGCTGCTCGCGATCCTGATGAGCCAGCACCTGCAACTTGAACTGCGCACTGTACGCGCTGCGCTTGGGGCGCAAACCGTCGATGCCGTGCAGGCGGTAGTGGCTCACCCACGTGCGGACCTTCTCCTCGGGAACCGACCACCGCCGAGCCAAAAGCTTCGCGCCGCCTTCGCCTGCCAAGAAGCTTTGGACCACTTCCAGCTTGAACTCTGTTTCGTACTTCTTCATGAAACCCCTTGAAGTTCGTCCAACTTCTGGGGGGCAGTTCAATCCCCGGGGCGATTCACACCGCCTCAACGCTCGTGCCCAACTCGGCCTGTTTCAACGCAAAGGCGATCTGATCCTCAGTGAACTTGCTCTTCTTCACGACATGCTCCTGCCCCAAAAAGGGCCTTCATCATGCCGGTCGTTCTGTTACCGAACGGTTCGAAATCCTGAGACAGGGTTAGGTCAGTATCAAGATGAATGTAACAACGGTGTGAGCTGGAACCGTTCGGCCACTTGCTCAAGATCAAAATTGAGATCAAGCTCTTCGCCCTTATGGTTCGATTTTTTATAGTAGCCAGGGTATCCGATCTCGCTACAGTGGCCGCTGAGGTATTTCTTCTCCTCAAGGCGCAATATTTTTTTTTGATAACGCTTTTCCCAATACCTAACACCCACGCCGCTGTCATAGTAGTAGGTAGCGCGCTCAGCTCGTTCGGCGAGAGGAGTTTTAGGATGGGATTCAAAATTCCGCCACCACCCACAGCCGTGCTCAAATTGGTGGCGGCTGGCACCAGCCGTAGTGCAACCAAGGAGTTCCCAGTAGCGGTGCTGTTTGATCCGGAACACGTTGCGTAGTCCGCCGGTAGAATACACTGCAGCGATCCCCCCGTCGGGCAGTTCCGCAAATTGGTGCGCAATGTCTATTAGCTGCGGCATGGACATCACCAGATCGGCGTGCCAGAAAGCAAGGCGATCAGCCCACAGGAACGCAAATTCCAATGGAAAATGCGGCCACATAACCTTGAGACCGAGGTCGGCATTGAAATCCAAGAATATAGCCTCGGAAATTACATCGAGCGACTTCGGCTGGCAATTTGGGTCAAACCCCACTACTGGAGTCCATCCAACAGCGGCCACCATGCGCTGTTGCAGCAGGGACCAGTTATGCGAGATGTTCCAGCAAAGCCACAGCTTTTTTTCGCTCCCAACTGCAACTCTCCATTTATCTGCGGCAGCATAGATCCTCTCAAGCGGGATGTCAAATCCGTTCCAATCCCCGGTTCCGTTTCTCCCGTCGGTTCTGACTGTGTCCCAGCCCATGGTCACTCCTCGGTTAAATAAACAAAATGCTGCATGTCAGTGTGTATTGACCCAGCGGTTTCTACACAGATCAGGCCGCTAAAACATAAGTGTCGCATCCCAGACGATCATATGGCCGCTTGTGGAACAGTTATCGGTCTTTGAGCGTTCTGATCACGCGCTCGACCACGCCGTTCTGCTGCAGGCCCTAGGTTGAATCGACATTCAATCTGTCAGCCAAGCCAGACTTGCAGCGAGGCAGAGGAAGGCCATGAAGTGGGCGGCCTTGCGGTCGTAGCGCGTGGCGATGCGTCGGAACTGCTTGAGCCGTCCG
>NZ_JBTNEH010000063.1:0-2141 GCF_054512775.1 Alicycliphilus sp. T452 | reverse complement strand
GGGGTCTCCTCGTTTTCAGTGCAATAAGTGACGGTACGCAAAGCTAGCACTGGCGCGGGGGTGGTCTGGGTAGACCGTTGATTTCATTGACTTTCCTGTTCGCTTTGTAAACGGGTATGGTGGCCTCCCACTTTTGAGGTTCACGATGCAGGGTTGGCACACAACGTTTTTGGGGATGCGTGGGCTCCCCCGCGATATCAGCGACTTCGAGATGAAGGCATTTTTCACCTTCGATGGTGCCGAGCGCGACGCAATCAATGCACGCCGAGGTGATTCCCACAAGCTTGGTCTGGCGCTCCATATTGGTTTCCTGCGCATGAGTGGGCGTTTGCTCGGTGCCTTTCGGGTAATTCCAGTAGCCTTGTGGCGCCACCTTGGCAACGAGCTTGGCATTGCAGCACCAGAAGTCGCCTCGCTGAGAGCCATGTATGAACGCGGGCGCACGCTATTCGATCACCAACAAGTAGCCTGCACGGTCCTTGGATTCCAGTGGATGAGCGAGCACCAGCGCCGCTCACTGGTACGTGAACTGCGCGACGAAGTGGCGCGCTGCGCCGACCGCGATCAGCTACTCGTGCGGGCGCGTCAATGGCTGTACAAGAACAAGCTGGTGATCGTGCACGAGCGGGCAATTCGGACACTGATTGCGGCGGCACTTGCCCAGCTTGAAGTTGAAACAGGCACCGCCATCGCCGCCAGCGTTGATCCAGCAACACTTGATCGCTGGCGAGCCTCAGTTTCAGAGCTGCGCCCAGATGGACAAACCCAGCAGAGTTGGCTATGGGCTGCACCGGCGAAACACTCAACCCGCCAAATCAGCGAGGTACTGGAGCGCATCGACCTGCTTTACACGCTGGACGTTCATAAGCACCTGGCAGACATCCCCGATCTCATCTTGCGCCGCTACGCGCGCCGACTTGTCTCCAGGCCGCCCTCAGCCGGAGCCAAGATCAAAGAGCCAGCGCGCACCGTGGAGGTCGCATGCTTTCTTCGGTATTGCCTGTTCACCACCACAGACCAGTTGATCCTTATGGTGCAGCGCCGGATCGCCGATCTGTGGCGTCAGGCTGCCGCCGATGTCCCCGCTACCGTCAATTGGGCCGCAATGTACAAAACGCTGCTCGGCGAACTTGTTGCCTTGAGCGCGCAAGGTGCGGTGCCAGATGCTGAGTTGCGTGCCCGTCTTGAAGCCTTGATCACCGAAACCCAGAAACGCAAACCACCGAGCAGGGCCTCCCTGGTCCGCGAGGGATTGATTGATGGAATTCGCCCCGTGCGGTCGTTGCTCGTCGCCATTGCAAAGCTGCCCTGGCAGGCCACCGGCGAGCATCCTGCCATCGAGTACCTTGCCAAGCTGCAAGCTTTATATCTCAAAGGATCCAGAAAGCTGCCAGTTGAAGTGGTGGCACCAAGTCTGGGAATGATCTGGCAGGTTTCGATCTCCAGCCCAGACCGGGAACGGGCGTTTCAGGCGTTGGAGGTGGCCACCCTGTTTGCCCTGCGCCGCGCGGTGCGCAATGGCTCGGTCTGGATTGAGCACAGCCTGAGCTTTCGGGGTCGTGCGCGCTTGTTCTTCACGGACGAGCGTTGGCAGGCAGAGTCCAAGAAACACTATGCCCGTCTATCGTTACCCAGCAAGGCTGCCACTTTCTTGAAGCCTTTGCTGGCCAGAGTAACTGCCGGTGTCGATGCGGTGGCCGCTGCAGCCCGCAGTGGCGTACTGCGCGTGGATGATGAACTCCATTTGTCGCCATTGCCCGCAGAGGACGAAGACCCAGAAGTGACCAAGCTGCGCGCGGCTTTGGATCACCGCATCGGTGAGGTTCAATTGCCGGAAGTGATTCTGGCCGTTGACGCCCAGGTGCGCTTTAGCTGGATCATGCTCGGACGTGAGCCGCGCTCTACCGACGAGCTGCTGATGGTCTATGCCGGCATCATGGCCCACGGCACCAGTCTGACTGCGGTCGAATGCGCGCGCATGATTCCGCAATTGTCTGCCACCAGCATTCGCCAGGCCATGCGCTGGGCGCGGGACGAACGGCGTCTGAGCCAGGCCTGCCAGGCTGTGCTGGAATTCATGCAGCGACACCCGATTGCCGCCACCTGGGGGCGGTCCGATTTGGCATCTTCTGACATGATGA
>NZ_JBTNEH010000062.1:0-2230 GCF_054512775.1 Alicycliphilus sp. T452 | reverse complement strand
CTTACTTTCCGCAGGTCGCCAGACGCATTTGCGCGTAATTTCCCGGTCGCGGGAAGGTCAAGGTTGGCGCGGTACTTCCAAGTCGATGAGACGCTCGGTCTGCTCCTCCCACTCACGCATAAGCTGCTTGGCACGGCGGTGGTTGTCGATCGCGTGTTGTAGAAGCTCGGCCTGCGCTGGCGTGACCATGCGATGCACGAGCTTGCCGCCGATCATGTGCCCCCATTCGTAGTACGGGCCATGACGGGCCTGCGGATCCTGGGCGCAACGGCACCCGGGCTTGCCGCACACCTTCATGCGCATGTGCAACGTGCCCGAGCACAGGTACTCGATGTCGGCCAGGGCCGCCCGGACGCCGCCGATCTTGTCTCGGACCTGCTTGATGTTTTGTGCGAGTGAACGCGGCATGAGTGCTTGACTTTTGCGATTCTGTCGTTAATAGTAGCGCCAGAATGCCAAGCTCGCAAGCCCCGACTTCCACCAAGGAGGCGGCAGGCTTCACTCTTCACACCGAGCGCCTGGGCCCGCTGCCCCTGATCAACCACTTCATCGAGCGCATCGGCCTGCACGACACCCTGTCGCGCCACATCCCCTCGGACGCTCGCTGCAGCATCACCCATGCCAGCGCGCTGGGCGTGCTGCTGCGATCGATCATCGTGGAGCGCGAACCGATCTACCGCCAGCACGAGACCGTGCACGGCTTCGCCGATGGCATGTTCGGCATCAGTGCCCAGGAGATGGAGCACCTGAGCGACGACCGCCTCGGGCGCGCCTTGGACCGGCTGTTCGATGCCGATCGCACGGCGTTGCTGACTGAGCTCGTGTTGGCCGTTGGGCAGCGCTTCGGGGTGCGTTTCGAGGAGTTCCACAACGACTCCACATCGATCAGCTTCTGCGGCGGCTACCGCCGCGCCCGAGGCCGCCAGATTCGCGCTCGCACCGCGCCCGCGATCACCTTCGGGCATTCGAAGGCGCACAGGCCGGACCTCAAGCAACTGCTGTTCATTCTGACCATGAGCGCCGACGGCAACGTGCCGGTGGCGTTTCGCTGCACCGACGGCAACACCAGCGACTCGGTCACCCACGTGCAGACCTGGGAGACGCTCAGGGCGGTGGCCGGCAGGAGCGACTTCCTGTACGTGGCCGACAGCAAACTGTGTTCGCGCGAGAACATGGATCACATCGACCGCGCAGGGGGCCGCTTCGTCACCGTGATGCCACGCAGCCGGCTTGAGGATGCGCAGTTTCGCGAATGGCTGCAAACCCACACGCCCGAGTGGTCCCTGGTGTGGGATCGGCCCAACCCGCGCTACAGCGACGGGCCGCGCGACTGCTGGTACGTCCATCGGGCGCCGCTACCCTCCATGGAAGCCTGGTCCATCGTGTGGGTCTGGAGCACGCTGCTGACGCTGCGCCAGCATGCCCGGCGGCTACGCAACATCGCCGCTGCCATCGAAGAGTTCGAGCGGTTGCGCCAGCGCCTGGCCTCCGCCAAGACCCGGCTGCGCGGCGCCCCCGAGATCGACCTGCAGATCAAGCTCATCGTGGACAGGCACCATGTGGGTCGCTACCTCAAGGTTCGCCGCGTCGTTCGCGAAGAGCACGTCTTCAAGCAAACCCGCCGTGGCCGCCCGGGCCCCGACACGGCCTACCGCAAGATCACCAAGCGACGCTTCGACGTGCAATGGAGCACCGACGAGCAGGCCATCGCCTACGACCGGCGAAGCGACGGCATGTACCCGTTGATGACGAACGACCGCAAGCTCAGCGCCGCACAGGTCCTGCAGGCCCACAAAGGCCAGCCCATGATCGAGAAGCGCTTCGAGCAGATCAAGACCGTACACCAGATCGCCCCGGTGTTCCTCAAGGACGAGGGTCGCATCGAGGCACTGTTCACCCTGTACGCGATCGCACTGCTGGTGCAGGCCCTCATCGAGCGCGAGCTGCGCCAGGCCATGGCGCACGAAGCCATCGAGGAACTGCCCATCTACCCCGAGCAGCGCCAGTGCGCGCATCCCACCACCGAGCAGGTGCTGCGCCTGTTCAGCCTGGCCGAGCGCCATCAACTGCGTCAACACGGCCGCACCGTTCAGGCATTCAACCTCACACTCACCGACCTGCAGCGCAAAGTGCTCGCGCTGCTCGGCGTCCCCGCAAGCACGTTCTAGGCACCTCGAAACGCAGCCCGGAAATTACGCGCAAATGCGTCTGCTGACCCGCGGAAAGTAAG
>NZ_JBTNEH010000061.1:0-2299 GCF_054512775.1 Alicycliphilus sp. T452 | reverse complement strand
ACCGTGGTGAACAAGCTCTCGTTGTAGCTGTCTGCTCCTCGCATGCTCGGCCGGCTCCTTCTTGGGCAACGGCCCGATGTTCGGCTACACAGGGTGGCGCGTCGATAGGTATTTCAACGGCCTGCTAGCGGCAAGCGGGCGCTGCGGATCGGGCAGGCGCAAAGCGCAGCAATGGCCGTAGCCATTGCGGGCATTTGCAACACCGCAGACCGCCCGAGGCCGCAGATGCACGCGGCGCGGCGACTCGTGCAGAGCCTCCTTAAAAGGATTCCCAATCGCCCTCGTCGCCCGCCGCCACGGCCTTGGGAAGGGCTGCCGGCTTGCTGGCGGCAGGCGGCGGCGCCTTCCTGGGCGCCGTGACTTTTGCGGCCGGCCTTGCCACGGGCGCCGGCGCCGGCCTGGCTTGCGCTGCGGGCGCCGGCTTGTCCAGGCCCTGCACCACGAAGGAGGCGTCCGGGTGCAGCTTGAACACGGCCACCGCCTGCACCAGCTCCTGCGCCTGGCCGCGCAGGCTGCTCGCGGCGGCCGCCATTTCCTCGACCAGGGCGGCGTTTTGCTGCGTGGCCTGGTCCATCTGCGTCACGGCCTCGCCCACCTGGCTCACGCCCGAGCTCTGCTCGCTGCTGGCGGCGCTGATCTCGCCCATGATGTCGGTCACCCTGCGGATGCTGGTGACCACCTCGTCCATGGTGGAGCCCGCCCGGCCGACGAGCTGCGTGCCTGCGTCGACCCGGTTCACGCTCTCGGTGATGAGCAGCTTGATTTCCTTGGCCGCCTCGGCGGCGCGGCCGGCCAGGTTGCGCACCTCGCCGGCAACCACGGCGAAGCCGCGCCCCTGCTCGCCCGCGCGCGCGGCCTCGACCGCGGCATTGAGGGCCAGGATGTTCGTCTGGAAGGCAATGCTGTCGATCACGTTGATGATGTCGGCGATCTTCTTGGAGCTGTCGCTGATGCCCTCCATGGTCTGCACCACCTGGGTCATCACCTGCCCGCCCTGGGTCGCCACGGAAGACGCGCTTTGCGCCAGCTGGTTGGCCTGGCGCGCGTTGTCGGCGTTCTGGCGCACCGTGGACGACAGCTGCTCCATGGACGCAGCCGTTTCCTCCAGCGCGCCGGCCTGGGACTCGGTGCGCGCGCTCAGGTCCTGGTTGCCCTGGGCGATCTCGGCGCTGGCCGTGGCCACCGAATCGCTGCCCTGGCGCACGGTGGACACCACCCGCACCAGGCCTTGCTGCATGCGCTCCAGGGCGTTCATGAGCTGGGCCACCTCGTCGTGCCCCGTCGCCCGGATGTCCTGCGTCAGGTCGCCATGCGCCACCCCGTCGGAGATCTGTACCGCCTGGCGCATGGACGCGATGATGTTGCTGAAAATGCTGTACAGCAGGAACAGGAACAGGCTGAGCATCACCGCCATGCTGGCCAGCTGCACCACGAGCCAGCGCGAGGCCTGCGCCTGCGCCGCTGCAATGATGCCGCTGGTGCGTGCGTCCAGCAGCTTGAAGAAGTCGTTCACGGGCCCCATGATCTGGGCCTTGTTGCGGTGGTACTCGGCGTTGTTGACCAGCTCGCGCGCCTTGGCCAGATCGGGCTCGCCCTTGGCCCAGCCGCCCTTGCCGTCGGGCACCAGCCCCTTGACCAGGTTCATGGCCAGCACCTCGGTGTTGATGAGCGCGCCAGACTTGCCATTGGCCTCGGCCAGCTTGGCCAGTTCGGCCTCGGAAAAGCCGGCCTGCTTCATCAGGTCCAGCAGGGCCACGGCCGGGCCGCTTTGGCCGGGCACGGCGATATCGGCCGCGCGGAAATCCCAGTAAATACCCTCATAGCCCGCCGGGCGCGGCTGCTTGCCCGCGCGGATGTCCACCACCTCGTTGTATTGCTTCTCCCAGCGTGTGTCGCCCGTGTCCACATAGGTGCGCACCAGGCGCGTCAGGTCATCCGAGCTCTGGCGCAACTCGTCGGCCAGCATGTAGGAGGCGTAGCGGCTTTGGTAGGCGCGGACGAGGGCGTCGTTGGCCTGGCTCAGCTTCCATTCCGTCGCGCCGAGGATGACGACGATGAGCATCAGCACGCCCACCAGGAACAGCAATTTTTGGCGCAGCGCCAGCTTGTGGATGAAAAACATGAGCGTCTCCTTTATGTGTGCGCTCCATGCCGCATCCGGCAGGCTGCGGCCTAGGGCGAATCGACATTCAGAGCGACGCGCATGGGAAATGAGACGATACAGGTAGGAGGAAACCAGCCTGAATGTCTCGCCCGAGCCGCTACGAACTGACAGATCACCAATGGGAACGTCTTGAGG
>NZ_JBTNEH010000060.1:0-2501 GCF_054512775.1 Alicycliphilus sp. T452 | reverse complement strand
TGTTGATTTCCACGCAGAAGTGACCCACTAACCCCCAGGATTTCCATCTAAATCTGACCCACGTACTAACCCTAACCTGCTGCTTTGTTGAGCAGCAGGAGACCAGGAGTGATAGACGTGGCAACACTGAGTGTCATCAGGCGCTGGGCCCTGCGAGAGCAGCTGTCCATCAGGGAGATCGCCCGCCGCACGGGCCTCTCGCGCAACACCATCCGCAAGTACCTGCGCGCAGGCGAGGCCGAGCCGCACTATGCCAAGCGGGTCAGCCCTTCCAAGCTCGATCCCTTTGCCTTGAAGCTCTCGGGCTGGCTCAAGACGGAAGCTGGCCGATCCCGTAAGCAGCGGCGTACCGTCAAGCAGATATACGCCGATCTGCAGGCGCTGGGCTATACCGGCTCCTACAACCGGGTCGCGGCCTTTGTCCGCCTCTGGCAAGAACAACGCCTGGTGGCCCAGCAGACCACCGGCCGCGGCACCTTTGTGCCTTTGGCCTTCGGCCCCGGCGAGGCGTTCCAATTCGATTGGAGCGAGGACTGGGCAGTGCTCGCAGGTGTGCGCACCAAGCTGCAGGTGGCTCACTTCAAACTCAGTCACAGCAGGGCGTTCTACCTGCGCGCCTATCTTCTGCAGACGCACGAGATGCTGTTCGATGCCCACAACCATGCGTTCGTCGTGCTGGGCGGTGTGCCCCGCCGAGGCATCTACGACAACATGCGCACCGCTGTAGACCGGGTGCGCCGTGGCAAGGAGCGCGACGTCAATGCGCGCTTTGCGGCCATGGTGAGTCACTTCCTGTTCGAGGCCGAGTTCTGCAACCCGGCCTCGGGCTGGGAGAAGGGCCAGGTGGAGAAGAACGTGCGCGATGCCCGCCATCGCCTGTGGCAGGTGGTGCCGCCATTCCCAAGCCTGCCCGATCTCAATGCCTGGCTTGAGGAGCGCTGCGTGGCGCTGTGGCACGAGATCGAGCACAGCAAGCTGCCGGGCACCGTCGCGGATGTCTGGGCCCAGGAACGTTCAACCCTGATGCCGGTGCCACGTCCGTTCGATGGCTTTGTGGAGCACACCAAGCGCGTCTCGCCCACCTGCTTGATTCACTTCGAGCGCAACCGCTACAGCGTGCCAGCGCCGTATGCCAATCGGCCTGTGAGCCTGCGGGTCTACGCGGATCGCCTGGTGGTCGCGGCCGAAGGCCAGATCGTCTGTGAACACCAGCGCCTGATCGAGCGCAATCATCACGGTGCCGGCCAGACCGTCTACGACTGGCGACACTATCTGGCGGTGCTGCAGCGCAAGCCCGGCGCTTTGCGCAATGGTGCTCCGTTCCTGGAACTGCCAGTGGCCTTCAAACGGCTGCAGACCGCCCTCTTGAAGCAGCCCGGTGGCGACCGGGAGATGGTGGAGGTGCTGGCACTGGTGCTGCATCACGACGAGCAGGCCGTGCTCGCCGCAGTGGAACTGGCCCTGGAGTCTGGGGCTGCCAGCAAGACCCATATCCTGAACGTGCTGCACCGGCTGCTGGACGGCAAGCCCGCTCCAGCACCGGTCACATCGCCCCAGGCCCTCAAGCTGTCTGTGGAACCCCAGGCCAACGTGCTTCGCTATGACCAATTGAGAGAGGTGCGCTATGCGTCATGACCCCGCCATCGCTTCCATCGTGATCATGCTGCGCGAGCTCAAGATGCACGGCATGGCCCAGGCAGTTGCGGAACTGGCTGAGCAAGGTGCGCCAGCCTTCGAGGCAGCGCAGCCCATCCTGTCCCAACTGCTCAAGGCTGAGACCGCCGAGCGGGAGGTGCGCTCGGTGGCTTACCAATTGAAGGTGGCCAGGTTCCCCGCGTACCGGGACCTGGCAGGCTTCGACTTCAGCCACAGCGAGGTGAACGAAGCCCTGGTGCGCCAGTTGCACCGGTGTGAGTTCCTGGAGGATGCCAACAACGTGGTGCTGGTGGGCGGGCCGGGCACAGGCAAGACCCACATTGCCACAGCCCTCGGAGTGCAAGCCATTGAACACCATCACCGAAGGGTGCGGTTCTTCTCCACGGTAGAGTTGGTCAATGCGCTGGAAGAAGAGAAGGCCCAAGGCAAGACAGGGCAGATGGCCCACCGGCTTGCATATGTGGATCTGGTGATCCTGGATGAGCTGGGCTACCTGCCGTTCAGTGCATCAGGAGGCGCCTTGCTGTTCCACCTGCTGTCCAAACTCTACGAGCGCACCAGCGTCGTGATCACCACCAACCTGAGCTTCAGCGAGTGGGCCAGTGTGTTCGGGGATGCCAAGATGACCACGGCATTGCTCGACCGGCTCACGCATCACTGCCATATTCTTGAGACCGGCAATGACAGCTACCGGTTCAAGAATAGCTCCGCACAGCAACCACCACAGACCACCAAGAAGGAGAAGGCGACCAAGAACTTATCCACAACGTGAGCGTGAAGTTCACGAATCAGGGTGGGTCAAGATTCGATGGAAATGGTGGGTCAGCTTTGCATGGAAATCAACA
>NZ_JBTNEH010000059.1:0-3198 GCF_054512775.1 Alicycliphilus sp. T452 | reverse complement strand
TGGCCTCATTACGCCGATCCGAGACTGGCTCCAATACGGCGATCACGCCCTGGCTCCATTACGCCGGTCAGCGGGTGGCGCCTATATGCCGATCATGGAGTGGATCCAATATGCCGGTCGGTGACACACAGCCCTTTCCGCTGGATCCGTGCCTGAAATACAGCGGGCCATCTTAAATGCGTACAGCCGTTTCAATAGTAAAAATTATGTTCTCGCATCATCCGACTTAGGCCAAGCTACGGCCCGAGCAGCATCGGAAATCCCAGCAATTCTTTGTCGCGACAACCAGTTACGCCTTGCGTTGCGCCTGCCCAGACAATGCGTCGCTCCCTGGGCCGGGCTCCGCCTTGTTCGTAGCCACAGCCATTCTGCAATCGCTCATTGAGCGGTTCTACCCTAGGGAAACCACCCCCATACCTATCTCTTAGTACCCTGCATTACGGCTACAGCGGTTGAAACGCATGCCGATAGATACCTGAACGCCTCCACACCGAGTGCCAAAAGCCACATATGAAAGCTTCACTGATGCGAAACCAGTTTTCCAAGAGCCGCTACCGCCAGCCATTGTCGGGCCTATTGGTTCTAGCCACTTTGTCGGGCTGCGGGGGCGGCAGCAGCGGCAGCGAGTTAGCTGCGGAAGCAATGTCGCCGGTCACAACGAACGCAGCGTCTACGTCGATTACTTTCAAGCCCGTAGCGTCGTCTTCGTCTTCGTCATCGAAGCCATCACAGCCAACCACAGCCCCTACGGCCCCCTCACTACCGCCCGCGCCCACTCCTATCCCCAAGGCGCCCTTTAGCTGCGCGGCCGATGCGTTCACCTGCGTGGAGGTCGCATCCACCAGTTCCCAGCCTCAGGCCTCCGTACCCGTCACATTCGGACAACCGTTCAAGGCTGGAGACTGGCGGTTCACCACCCAAGGACTTGTGGCCAAGGTGGACGGCGCCACCATCCCACTGCAGGTAGACGAAATCTCCTCCCACCGTGACGGCTCAGCCCGCTTCGCCGTCCTCAGCGCCCAACTGAGCAACCTGCAGCCTGGCCAAAGCAAAATCATCAACCTCTATACCGGCGCCAAATCCGCAGGTACCTCCAGCGTTCCCAGCAATCCCGACTGGAACCTGGAACTCGAAGCCCAGGTGTATGACGCCAACGGCAGCATCACCACCTTGGTGGCGCAGCCCCAGGCCGATCTCGTCAAACAAATCGCCAGCAATGCGGGCCGTCGCCTGTCCGGCGCAGTAGCCAACGAATACACCGTAGCCCTGCCCTTCAAGAACAAGGCCACCGGCGCCACACACCCGCACCTGACAGCCAGGCTGCATGCCCGCCTGATGGACGGTGGCCAACGCATCCGCACCGACGTGGTGATGGAAAACACCCGCACCTGGACGGCCAACCCTGGCAACATTACCTATTCGTTCGCCGTCAAGCGCAACGGCAGCACCATCTACACCCAGCCCAAGTTCACCCACTACCACCACGCCCGCTGGCACAAGGTGCTGTGGACCGGGGCCACGGCCGAGCCGCAGGTACGCGTGCGCCATAGCATGCCGTACTTCATGGCGAGCAGGGCAATTTGGAACTATGACCTCAGCTTGAGCATTCCAGAGTCCGTACTCTCTGCGTTCTATAGCCAATACACACAAAGCAAAATAAACCAAGCCAACCTGGGACCGATGGCCAACCTGCTGCTAACGCCAGCTTTTGGCACCACAGGTGGCCGAGCCGAAATCGGCCCAGTGCCCCAATGGACGGCTTTCTACTTAGTTTCTCAAGACGAACGCATGAAGGAAGTGATGCTTGCCCATGCGGATGTCGCGGGCGCCGTCCCGATTCACTATCGCGATGAATCATCAAATCAACCTCTGGATCTGGATCGCTATCCGAATGTATCGACACTGCGTGGCACTTCACAACCTATGCTGCCAGCCGTTGTCAATGGCACCACCATTTGGGATCCGGATACTGCACATCAAGCCTCATATGCCTACGTGCCGTACCTAATCACCGGCGATGCATTCTTTCAAGAGGAAATGACGTTCTGGGCAGCTTGGAATCTGACCGCAATGAGCCCTGGATACCGTGGGTATGGTCAGGGTCTGCTTTGGGAAGATCAGGTTCGTGGGCAGGCATGGACCATGCGCGCACTGGGAGAAGCCTCCCGCATTATCCCTGATTCGCACGCCATGAAAACCTATTTTCAGCGCCGACTTTCCAACAACCTTGAATGGTTCTACCAGAATTGGGTTGTCTCTCCCCTAGCAGACGTTTCGCCCATGGGCTCTCCCGTGAACCCGTACGCTATGGACCAAGTGGGACCTTGGCAGAATGACTTTTGGACCATCGTCATGGCTCAGCATGCAGACGCTGACGAACCAAAGGCTAAAGATCTCCTGAATTGGGTGAGCAAGTTTGGAGTGGGGCGCTTCCTAAACGAAGCGCAGGGATTCTGCCTCGCAAAGGCCCCCGCCTACTACCTGCAACTCAAAAATGCTAGCGGGAAGTGGATCACCAGTTGGAGCGAGCTTGCACAGGTCAACTTCCCTGGCATTGCCTGTAATAGCGCCCTTGACATCGAACCTGGCAGTTACCCAACATCAGCGGGCGGATACGCGGCCAACGCCCGTGCAATGCTTGCCACCGCATCGAACCTGGGCGTGCCCAATGCAGCCAGTGCATATGCCCTATGGAAAGCGAAGACACCATCGATAGATAAAGACTTCCTCAACAATCCTACCTGGGCCATCGTTCCCCGGTAAGTAGATTGACTGACCCTGTACCCGAATCAGTACCGCTCAGAAGTAGAAACTTCCGGCTCCTCGGGATTCGCCGATGCTGGCTGCAGCCAGCATCGGCGGGCGAAATCAGCGGGTGTGGACCACCCCAGCGCAGAGTGGGGACGACTCTCGTTGTAGTCTTGGCGCCAAGCCCCAATCTTGGCCTGTGCGTCAGCCAACGACAAGAACCAATGTGCGTTCAGGCACTCCTGGCGAAGCCTGCCGTTGAAGCTCTCTACGGCGGCGTTGTCGGTGGGCTTGCTTGGTCGGCTGAAGTCGAGCTCTGAACTTGAAGTTGCCCCGGTTTGACGGACACCTTACGCTGTAAAGCAAGGAGTTCGAGATGGGCAAGACAAGGCTGCCGTATCCGGCGGAGTTCCGAGAGCAGATGGTGGAGTTGGTGCGAGTCGGCAGGAC
>NZ_JBTNEH010000058.1:0-3295 GCF_054512775.1 Alicycliphilus sp. T452 | reverse complement strand
ACGCCACGAATCGCAGATTTGAAAGTGAACAGGAAAGTCAATGAAATCAACGATCTACCAACACCACCTCCGCGCCAGTGCTAGCTTTTCGTACCGTCACTTATTGCACTGAAAACGAGGAGACCCCTATTTGAACCGGACATGCTGCCAGACCCACGGCGTCTGGGGTGGAATATGCAACTGTTCACTGACATCTTCGCCGATGCGGTGCAGCGCGCCCTGACAGCCTGCGGCGCTGCAGAAGTGCTCGCGCGCTGATAATTCACGACCCATTTGCGCAACAGGTTGGCGTTCACGCCATGTTTGAGGGCCATTCCCGCCAGCGATACGCCCGGCTGCAGGCATGCCTGGGCCAGCCGACGTTTCGATTGTGAATCATAGCGCCGCCGGCCATCGCGCCGTGTGCTGGTCACCACCAGCCCTAACTCTGAGTCATTCCGATTCTCTTGCATAGGTGTCCACCTCCATACGTGGACACCTATGCTCCACTCATTCACATCGTTACGCTATGTGCAGGGAAATTCGCGCTTACAGAAGATCAAGGCCAGAGTGGATGCCGCCAAGCTCGCCGGCAAGGATGAAATCGGCGTGCGCGTGGGCAAAATTATCAACCAGTACAAGGTCGCCAAGCACTTCGAACTCGTCATTGAGGATGCGGCGTTCGTGTTCCGGCGCACGCCCGCCAGTATCACTGCGCAAGCCGCGCTGGATGGCATTTACATCGTTCGCACCTCGGTGCCGGCTACGCACATGGCGGCGGCAGATTGCGTGCGCAACTACAAGTCACTGGCCAACGTCGAGCGCGCCTTCCGCTCGTTCAAAACCATCGACCTCAAGGTGCGCCCGATTCATCACCGTCTGGCCGATCGGGTACGCTCACACATCTTCCTGTGCATGCTCGCGTACTATGTCGAGTGGCACATGCGCGAAGCCTGGCGTGAGCTCATGTTTGCCGATGCCGGCCAGGCGCTCTCAGGCAGCGCTGACCAAGGTCGCCCGCGACACCCTCGACGACGACACCCCAGTGCACAGCTTTGGCACTTTGATGGCTGAACTTGCCACCATCGTGCGCAATACCTGCCGCACACCACAGGCCGCGAAAAGCGTGCCTACCTTCGAAGTCCTCACGAGCCCCAACGCGAAGCAACAGCGTGCGATCGAACTGCTACGGCAGATCAAAGTGTAGACAGAAAGCGAAAGGCGAATTTCAAGCCAAGCGTTTGAAAATACAGAGAAAACTCGCTCTTCGCTTACTGGAACTTCAGGTTAGCACGACGTCAGTCTTCCCGACCTCGCGCTGATCGTCCCTGCTCTCCCTGAAATCCGTCGTTCTCGATCGGGGCGAAGGCGATCAAGAACAACGGCGCAGCAGGTGCATCAAATGTCGAAGAACACGGTTTCTTCTGGTCCTTGCAGGTAAATGTCGAATCGATATACCACCTGGCTGGCGCTTGCTTCGCGTTGGCCGATAAGGGTCTTGCGCCGCACTTCCCACTCGATGCCGTTGAGCACCGGATCATTCGCATTAGCCTCTTCCTCATCGGAGAAGTACATGCGGGTATTCAAGCCGATGTTGATGCCACGTGCCACAATCCAAAGGTTGATGTGCGGGGCCATCAACCTGCCGTTACGGCCAACTACCGCCCCGGGCTTGACGGTATCGAAGGTACAGAGACCGGTATCGAAGTCAGTGCAGCCTCTTCCCCACCCATGAAAGTGTGGATCGGCGGCCTTGTCTTGCTTGTCGCCAGGGTGCGCGTAGCGTCCAGCGGCATTTGCCTGCCAGATTTCGATGAGCGCGTCGCGCACCGGCGTGCGCAAACCGTCAAACACCCTGCACTCGACCCGAATGCGTTCGCCCTTGGACTGCGGTGAGACCAGCACGTTGTCGAAGTTTTTCTCGAAAATATCGAAACCAGCCTGCTGCGGGGCTAGTCCAATATGTAGATACGGACCGGCTGTTTGCGAAGCGGTTTCAGCAAGCATTTTTATTTGCCGTGGCATCACTTAGCTCCTTGAATACGGTTTTCGAACCATGTGGCCCGACGGCCGCGCAATACGACATCAAAGCGATAGGCCCGGCTGTCAAGCGTGACAAAAGCACTCGGATCTTGTAACGCAATCAGCCCGCGGACTTGTTCTTCGCTGGGAACAGTTTGCACAATTGGACAGGTGGCGATCAAGGGATCACCTTCGAAGTACATCTGGGTAATGAGACGCTGAGCCCAGCCATCACCGGATAGTGAGAAGTGGATGTGCGCAGGCCGCCAGTCTGTTGTGCTGCCGCTTCGCACTGGGTAGGGGCCGGGCTTGATCGTGCGGAAGAAGTAGTAGCCGTTCGCATCTGTGAGCACCCTGCCACATCCGCCAAAATTCGGGTCGATCGGTGCGATATATTGATCTTTCTTGTGTCGGTAGCGTCCGCCGGCATTGGCCTGCCATACCTCGACGAGCGAATTTCGAACTGGTCGACCAAGTTCGTCGAGCACATAGCCGTGCACGATGATGCGTTCTCCGATCGGCAGGCCGTCTTTCGCATAGTTCATGATCAGGTCGTTATCAATCGCTCCGAGATCCTCGCGGCGGAACGACGGGGCAGTGACCTCCGACAGCGAGTTATGCAGCGTAATGAGCGCATTGCGTGGGGAGCGCAGCACGGTAAACCTGTAGTTTGGCGTATGGGCTGGAGGATGTACCGCGGGGTTCCGCTGTATGAATTCTCCGGACGGGTCAGCATCAGCTGTCATGCAGATCTCCTGTTAATAATGGTGCAGCATATAGTGGGCAGCAGGCGGCGGGCATACTGTCGGATTGGCTTGCGCAAATCACATAATTGATTCTATCTCCAATCATATAGTATGCACACATACAAATCAAATATGCGGAGTAAATTTCATTTGTTAACGTGATCCGGGCCATCGCGGATGACCAGGCAACCGGGCCCGGATGCTCTTCAACGACCGGAAGCCATCCGCCCGCCAGCTGCGCGCCCAACGAGCAGCGGAGAACAAGATTCTCTACCGCTGCGCGTGCTGCCACGGACTGTTCCCGCCGGCTGAGATGGACGCCAACGCTGAGGTCCTGGCTGCCGCTCGAGCGTTTACCGACAACCATGCCGCCGTCGAGAACGCGGTGCTGTGGTGCCTTGAGTGCCACACTCGTTTCTACCTGGGGTCTCCTCGTTTTCAGTGCAATAAGTGACGGTACGCAAAGCTAGCACTGGCGCGGGGGTGGTCTGGGTAGACCGTTGATTTCATTGACTTTCCTGTTCGCTTTGTAAACGGGTATGGTGGCC
>NZ_JBTNEH010000057.1:0-3756 GCF_054512775.1 Alicycliphilus sp. T452 | reverse complement strand
CAGTTTCTCGGGGGCGATGCTTGGGCGCCCGCCCTTGATGTCGGCCTCGTACATCGCCGAGAACCTGGCGTCCATCTTGGTCAACGCGTCATTGAGCCAGGCGCGGATCGAGCGCAACGGGTGGTTGACCGGCACAAAGCTCTCCAACCTCACCGTGGTGAACAAGCTCTCGTTGTAGCTGTCTGCTCCTCGCATGCTCGGCCGGCTCCTTCTTGGGCAACGGCCCGATGTTCGGCTACACAGGGTGGCGCGTCGATAGGTATTTCAACGGCCTGCTAATGAAAGACATCCGCGCCGACGACCTCAAGGCGATCCTGAACTTCAAACGAGCCAACATCTACACCACCAACGCCATCGAGTCGATGAACATGAGCCTGAGGAAGCTGACCAAGAACCGTGGCTCGTTCCCCTGCGACGAGACGCTGACCAAGCTGTTCTATCTGGCCCTGCGCAACATCAACCAAAAATGGACCATGCCGATTCGGGACTGGAAAACCGCGCTGACCCGATTTACCATTCAGTTCGGAGACCGCATCTCCATCAACTGAAGTCCGAACCGTTTACACAAAAATCCGGATTCGCCCACGTTCGACTTCGTCGTCGGAACTGACCAGCGTACTTAACAAGACCACCGGCAGCAACCAACCCAAAGCAGCCAATTTGCGGGATAGACACCAGCGACTGCTTTGGCTGCAAATGGAAACACTGATATGCCACTCCATTGCATTAAGCCAGACTTGCTTGTTTAGCAGGACTCATCAATCCTTATCACGAGCTTGCCCAAGCCTCCCCGCTCAGATACCTGCCTGATTGCCAAGCCGGTTTGATGCAGTGGCAGCGTTGCAGATACTTGGGGTTTAATCGCTCCATCAGCGACATAAGCGAGGACTTGCTGCAAGCTCCTGCGTGCTTTGCTCCAATTGCGGTCTCGCCATACGTCGTATCTCACCCCCAACAAGTCATAGCCCTTCACAAGGGGCTTGTTCAAAGCGACACTGGGAATTTCGCCAGACGCGAAACCGACCAGCAAGTATTTGCCTTCCCATCCTATGCATTTCTCCGCTTCGGAAAACGCTGCACCACCTACCGGGTCGAACACGACATCCACGCGGCTCGATGGGACTACGTTTCTCAGATGGCGAGACCAATCAGGCAGCGTGTAGTCAATCGCATGGGTGGCTCCTGCTTTCAGCGCGAGGCGGCGTTTTGCTTCCGAGCTGGCTACCGCGATTACGTGAGCTCCCATTACGCTTGCAATTTCTACAGCAGCTAATCCGGCCCCACCAGCAGCCCCCATCACCAGCAAGTAGCTACCAGCTTTCAAACCCGCTTTTTCCACCAATGCATACATGGCCGTACCGTAGACCACGGGAAGTGCGGCAGCTTGCTCAAAAGTGACGGCATCGGGAAGTGGAAGAACTCGTTCTGACGGGAGAACCATCGATTCTGCGAATCCTCCGCCGCGAATGTCGGATACGCCCATCACTCGTTGACCGATGTGGAGATCGGTGACTCCACTCCCAATTTCTGAGATCACACCACTCAGCTCGGTTCCGGGAATCCATGGCAGGGCAGGCTTTTCCTGATACTTTCCGCCGATTTTCAGGTAATCGGCGAAATTGATGCCTGCAGCCTTGATGGTAATGCGTACCTCGCCAGACTCCAAGCCACGCTCTGACAGGTCTTGCAATTGCAATGCCTCGGGCTCGCAATATTGGACGCAAACGACGGCTTTCATTCTATTCTCACACCGGTTATTCGGACGATGTTTTTCCACTTAGCAGTTTCTTCTGCGACGAACTTCCTCATTTGGTCGAGATTGAACTGAGTTCCAGGCTCGCAATTCTGCTGTTTGAGTCGTTCAATAACTTCCAGAGAGTTCATGACACGATTAACTTGCTGATTGAGCAGCGAGACATCTTTAACAGCCGTACCAGCCGGAGCATACAGGCCCAGCCACGACGACGTATCCACATCTTTGTAGCCAGCTTCGGTAATAGTGGGCGTATCGGGGAACAGGTTGCTGCGCGATTTGGCGGCAACTGCCAGAAGCTTGATTTTCCCGGCGCGGATGAAACTGGCCACGCTAACCGAGTCCATGAAGGCCACATTGATCTGGCCCGCGACCAAATCGCTGATGGCTGGAGCGCCACCACGGTATGCAACGTGCGTCAGCGGAGTGCCCGTGACGTGCCTGAACAGCTCACCCGCCAGATGCGATGAACCTCCAACTCCTGCAGAGCCATAGGGCACCGTTGGTTGAGATTTGGCCCAGTTGATGAATTCCGCAACGGACTGAACGGGTAGTTGTGGGTGAACCACAAGAACAATCGGCGCATTTGCAACCATGGCAATGGCTTCAAAATCCTTGACTGGATCGTAGCGTACGGTTTTCTGAGTTGCCGGAGCAATGACATGTCCAGCTGCACTGAGCTGCAAGGTGTAGCCATCTGGCGACTTGCGCGCAACATACTCCGTAGCGAGTTGACCTGCAGCGCCTGGCTTGTTCTCCACAATGACGCTTTGCTTGAGCCCTTTGCCCAGCTCCGCTGCCAGCAATCTTCCGACGATGTCTGTCATTCCTCCCGGAGCAAAACCGACGACCATCGTGATGGGCTTGTTGGGGTAGTTAGTCTGAGCAAGGGAATATTGATGTACGAGTGGCGTTGTGATAGACAATACGGCCAGTTTCAGAAAGTCTTTTCGTTGCATGGTTGTCTCCTTTTCTACCTTCTTTGGTGAGCTGGCGTGCGCTGTGGCTTATGCCTCATAACACGCCATCACCATCGCGGCACCGGAGCCGAAATTTGCACTGATTGCAGGTTCAGCTCCGAAATCAACACTCAGTCTGCGCGGAAACCATCCATGATGGTTCGAGGCGCGGCAGCTGACGATGTGGCGCGGCCGGACAGAACACGCTTGGCGATCACATGGCGCTGCATTTCCATGCTGCCGTCCCAGATACGTGGGCCGCGCAGGTCGCGGTAGAAACGTTCGATCGGGAGATCCACCGAGTACCCAAACCCACCATGGATCTGTAACGCCGAGTCCACGACGCGGCCTGCCATTTCCATGCAATACATCTTGACCATGGAGCATTCGGCATTGACGCCAATACCTTGGTCGTATTTATGAGCAGTATCCAGTGCAAGGAGTTTGGCGAGATGGATTTCTGTGGCCATGTCTGCCAGCTTGAACTGGATTACTTGATGGTCGGCCAGCGATTTACCGAACGACTTGCGTTCGTGCGCCCAGTCCACGCTCATGGCCAGCAGCAGCTCAGCGCTGTGGGTGTGGCGTGCACCGATGGTCAGACGGGAGTAGTCGATGGATTGCAGCGCAACAGCAAAACCGTGGCCCAGCTCTCCGCAGACCATGCTGTTGTCCACTTCGCAGTTTTCCAGAATGATTTCACCGGTTGGTGATCCCTTGGCGCCGAGGAACAACTGCTCCTTGCCGTGACGCAGGCCTGGATTGTCGCGATCGACAAGGAAAGCAGTAATGCCGCCGCGAATCTTTAGGTCCGGATCGGTGACGGCGAAGATGATGTAGAAGTCGGCGATTGGCGAATTGGTGATGAAATGCTTGGTGCCGTTCAAAATCCACTTGGAGCCCACCTGCGTTGCTGTGTGTTGATTTCCATGCAAAGCTGACCCACCATTTCCATCGAATCTTGACCCACCCTGATTCGTGAACTTCACGCTCACGTTGTGGATAAGTTCTTGGTCGCCTTCTCCTTCTTGGTGGTCTGTGGTG
>NZ_JBTNEH010000056.1:0-4124 GCF_054512775.1 Alicycliphilus sp. T452 | reverse complement strand
TGGTCGTGCGCGGTGCCCGCCAGGTTGTGCGCCAGGCTGGAGAGATTCGCCTGGGTGTCATAGCCGTAGCTGGTGCTGGTGCCGTTGCCCAGCGTCACCGTGGTGCGCCGGCTCAGGTCGTCGTAGGTGTAGCTGGCCAGATTGGCGCTGCCGTTCTCCTTGAGGGCCGTCGGGCGGTTGAACGCGTCGAGATGGCTTTGTGCTGCTACCAGTGACGGATAGAAGTTTGGGATTCTGTCGCCTCTCGCGAAACTACGAGCGCTTGACCAAAGCCCCGAGTAGCCTGTATTTTCTAGTGTTTGCCGTACTTATACTATTGGTGGTCGCCTTGGCGCTAGCCGTGACGAGAAGTTCATAGCACGCTCTATAGCTAATTGCAACAGGAATCTTCATTTCCAGCGCTTAGTAAGGCCCAGGTTTAATCAATTTTTTCTCCAGCCCAAATATTAGCTCTTCAACTTTCAAGCGTTCAGAATCCGTCAATCCCCTACGCTCTTCCACTATATCAACATTAATCTGTTCGAGTTCCAAGACGATTGCAAAAACCTCATGCTCCCAAAAATTCTGATCAAATGCGCGAGCGGCGCCTTCCAGCTTGGATAGAAGCCCCCCAAGAGATACTTTACCCTCACGGAAGTCAGAAATAACAAGGCGCATTTGCGTGATTTGGCGTTTTTTAAAATCGTTCATTATTGCAACCCTTTATTTCGTTATAACTGTGATAACCTTTCCATCTTCAGTAACCACCGAGAGTCGTCCATCAGAGCTAGTATGCACAATTCTGCCCGGCTTGTTACCCGGTGTCTGATTGCCATTTTGTATGACATCTTCGACAGGTGTCGGTGTAACGCCACGTCCTTGCATTTGATCGAGGGAGTGACCAGTATAATCTCGTCCGCCAATAGTCGCCGGCTCATTCGTACCATCTGTCACGTCCATTGGTGATCCGCGCTGACCAGTCGGCGTACTCGGATCTTTGTCTCCTTCACTCTGATTAAGAATCAGATTCCGACATCCAGAGGAGAGCATGCAACCAGTCCCGAGAACGGCCGGGACTGCCGTCCACGGGTTCAGATACAAGGGCACCGGCAAGAGCTGTGCCACCTGAACGCTGCCACTAGAATCAGTCAAGCTGCTATTAAGGTACGCAGCCTCTTGACTACTCAGCCCTCTTGGATCATTCCGATTGATGGGATTGTTTCCCACATAGGCATACAGGTTCAAGTCGTCCTGCGTCCCAATCGGATCGGTCTGCAGGAACCGCCCCAGGCGGGGATCGTAGAAGCGGGCCTTGTAGTGGTAGAGGCCCAGATCGCCCATGAACTGCTGGCCCGTGTACCTGAAGCGCTGGCCCGCCGTGGTGTTGGACTCGCCGTACGGCCCGTAGCCGTAGAGCGCCGTGCCCGCGCCCGTGGCGTCCGCCGTGGCCACGATGGAGCCCAGGTGGTCCGCATACAGCCAGCTCTTGTTGGCCGTGGTGGCGCCGCTATAGGCCACGATGGGCTCGTCGACGCCCGGCCCGTGCACCCATCGGCTCTGCATGGCGCCCGCGCCGTCGTACTCGGCCACCAGGGCCACCCCGTCGTAGGCCTTGTCCAGCGTGGCGCCCGCCACCACGCTCTGGCGCAGCCGCCCTTCGGCGTCGTAGGCGAGCGTGGCGCTCGTGCCGGCCTTGCTGGCGCTCCTGAGCCGGTTGTTCTCGTCGTAGCCGTAGCTCCAGGTGCCGTCGCCCGTCAGGTTGCCGTTGGCGTCGTGCGTGCCAGGCAACGCCACCAACGGCACCCGCAGCTACAGCTGTGCATGGCAATTAATTAGAATCCAACTATAATTATTCTTAGATCGATATTGACAAGTGTGTTATCTGCCTCTACTTCTTTCGAAGATTCGGAAACACTTCAACCCCAATATTCACACCCAGCGCCACGGCACGCCCCATGGTTTTAAGGCTCAACTCGTCTCCAATGTTGACCTCCCCGGAGAGTTGCGCGATTATGACAATTTTCCCGCCTACTGCGGCGCGAACATCCTGAACAAACGCCACCTTGTCTTCCAGCCATCCGAGCACATGGTCTATTTCCTCAAAAAAGTAACGTCCACCCTCCGTCCAATTTACAAGAGACCACATGGTGTCCGATTTCCCAGGATCATCAAAATTCCATGAATAGGTAGGTTGTGCGTTTAGACATGCATTAATATCTTTAACTGATAATGTTGGATGCCGAATAAGCACACGAATGCCATATAGCCACTGCAACGCTGGCTCTTGGTCAAATTGATCTTTGCTCATCAAGTTTTTCTCCGAGGCCTTAATTTAACTATCTTTTCCAAGGAGGCTCACGATCTTTACCACGGCGGCCACTTGCTTCGCTTCCACCGATCATGTCGGCCGCGTTCCCCGTGTTTTCCCAAGTGCCTCCAGGACGTTGCACCCAAACTTCGCCCGATGGTGTTATCCGCACATTGTCTCTTGGCCCGGCGCCACTTTGGCCTTTTATCTCATTATGGTCACCTGACCATTTGGTGCCATCGATAGGTTTGGAGTCAGGAGGTGGTCTGGCTGCATTCTCTGAACTTTCTGCACCTTCGTTAAACACCCACCCATTGCCCGTGAGCGTCCCATCGGCCACCGAGCTGGGAAAGGTCAACAAACCCAGACCAATTCCAATGGGTGATGGGCGAAGCCACTGCGCCCCTCTTGCAATCGCCTCGCCGAACTCCCCAAACTGCTCACTCAAAACCGCTGCCGTTCCGCCAGCGAGCAGCACTCCTCGAAGCACACTCGCCTGTTCAGACGACAACCCTCTTGGGTCAATCCGATTCGTTGGATTGTTCCCCACATAGGCATAGAGGTTCAAGTCATCGGCAGTCCCGATGGGATCGGTCTGCAGGAACCGCCCCAGGGCGGGCGAGTAGAACCGGGCCTTGTAGTAGTAGAGGCCCAGATCGCCCATGAGCTGCTGGCCCGTGTACCTGAAGCGCTGGCCCGCCGCGGTGTTGGGCTCGCCGTAGGGCCCGTAGCAATAGAGCTACTTTGATCGACCATTGTTCCAAAAAATAAGGGCAATGATACCTCCTACAATCAACCCAAGCGTTATCGATACTATCAAAACATAGAGCACCCCTAATCCCCCAACAAATGCGGACTCTCCGAAATTTCCCAAAACGTGATTACTGCATTGCAGCCAATTAAACCAGACAATCACCGCGAACTGAACGACTGCCGAAGAGAAAAAAGAAGGAATTTTTCTTAGGAGCAACCAAATGCACGGAACAATCGCAGTCGCAACCCATAATGGCCAATATGCATACCATGGTCGATTGCACAGAGCGACATTCGACGCAATCAGAGTCAACAATGGGACCAAGAAGGCCAACCCTACTATATACGGTCCACACCAGGATTTCGACATTGTAGGCTCCTAATTACTTAGAAGTTTTAGGCGAGGTGCTGAAGGGAGATGATGATATGCCATAGCCAAATTGAATTGCTTGTTGATCTCGCTGATCCTCCCGGCCAATTCCAGAAAAAAAGCCCTGAACTCTAGCCCCCAAAAGTGCAACATCCTTACTAATACCCATGCCATTGAGCGCAGCGCCCCAAATAGCATTGCCGACATAGTCCCGCTGCTCAGCTTGATTGTTAATTATATAAACACTTGTCCAAGGTAAATACTGCTTAGTATCCCAGGATTGCCCCGGAAGGGACTGTATTGCGATTTCGAGCATTGAAGGGGATCCTGTAGCGCCAAATAGGCGAGAACTGGAGATATGCGAGGCCCCCCAGTTAATAATGCTAGAAGTTTGGGATTGATCAAAAACGGCGTCAAACGGACGGCCCTCTATCACAGTTCGTTGGTAAGTTCCAGCTCCCATTGGATAGTTGGTTCCATGACCATCGGAGACCAAATAGTTCATTCCAGGCTGATTTTGATTTGTAATAACTGGATTGTTTTCATTCAGGGGTCCTGCAGAATAAACCAGATCAAATAGACCGGTTGGATCCCTGCGATTGATGGGATTGTTTCCCACATAGGCATACAGGTTCAAGTCGTCCTGCGTCCCAATCGGATCGGTCTGCAGGAACCGCCCCAGGCGGGGATCGTAGAAGCGGGCCTTGTAGTGGT
>NZ_JBTNEH010000055.1:0-5145 GCF_054512775.1 Alicycliphilus sp. T452 | reverse complement strand
GAGGCCACCATACCCGTTTACAAAGCGAACAGGAAAGTCAATGAAATCAACGGTCTACCCAGACCACCCCCGCGCCAGTGCTAGCTTTGCGTACCGTCACTTATTGCACTGAAAACGAGGAGACCCCTGCTGTCGCTGGCAGCTGATGGCGTGCACTTCCCGCGGCCCTCAGACGGCAAGAAGATGGTCAGCTTCGACTGGACGCCGATCCGCTACCGCAAGCGATCAGGCGCAGACCTCGGCACCTGCACCGGATCTGGCCGGCCTAGCTGACGATCTCGCCGCAGCGTGGAATTCGCCGCATGTCACGATGCGAACGCGCCAGCAGCTGCTGCGCACCCTCGTGAAGGACCTTGAGCATCACCTCCCATTGCATGGCTGCCGCACGCCCGAAGAGGCGCTGGCCGTCATGCGCAGCATGGCCGGCAAGTGGGCGAGCACATCGCCGCGTCGCTCAACCGCATGACGCTTCCGACGGGTCAGGGCAAGACCTGGACCGCGCATCGCGTTGCCTCGGTGCGAATGGTCAATGACATTCGTGCCTACCGCTCCGCGCATCAGGATGGCGAATGGTTGACGATGTCGGAGGCTGCAGCCAAGCTCGGTGTCACGAATCACTGCATCCGGCGCCTGATCAAGGCAGGGCTGCTGCCCGCCGAACAGGTCGTCGCGAGAGCGCCGTACCAGATCCGCGCCGACGATCTGCTCGATCAGCGCGTCATCGAGGCTGCCGCGCGAACAGCTCGCCCGTGTCGCATCGATGGCGGGAATCAGATTCCAATGTTTTCAAGCACTTAACGAAAGCGGGCACTATGAGCAGGCCATCACCACCGGCTTCAAGGCGCGTTCGCCCCAGTTGTTGTCGGCCTCCAGGATGCCGTGCTCCACGAAGGTGTTCAACGCCACCCAGTTGCTCAGCGCGTAGCCGAACGCCTCTCCCAGCGGAGACTTCGGCAACACCGTCGGTGCGTGCGCGGCCGAATGCCTGCATCTTCAACGAATGCGGAGCAGGCGAACTGGAAGGCATCAAGCGACGGCGTTTGGGCAGCCAAGCATGGCAGGAACTGTTTCGGCGGCATGCGGAAAGCGGAGAGCCGATCGGCACGTTCTGCCGGCGCGAGGGGGTGAGCGCGCAAGCTATCGGCGCTGGAAGGCCCGTTTGGACGAGCAAGCGTCGACGGCGGCGACCAAGTCGCCGAGGGGGGGACGCGCCGAAGCCGGGCGCAGTGACGGCGGCGCCGTTTGTCGATCGGGCGCGCTCGGCACGATGCCCACTGCCGCGGGCCGACTCGAGGTGCGACTGGATCTCGGTGGGGGCGCTCGCCGACCCGGACCGCCGGCTCAAAGTGCGGCAGGCGCAGACCAAGCCGCTGACGCAACAACTGCACGACTGGCCACGCGGCCAATGGTCGATTACAAGATATAGTCAGGAAGGCTGCTTTGCTTCACCCCCGACCCGGAGATCGCGTGGATGCTCCCCGGCATCCCGCCAGCCGACCGTCACGCGAGGTGGCACTGATCCGCATTATCACCTTCCGCGTCGGCAAGATCGCACATGGACATATCTACTGGGATCAGCCCTCGTTTCTGGTGCAGATCGGGCTGCTCGATCCGGACAAACTGCCTGTGGTCTGCATCAATGCGGTGCGCAAGGTGCTCCACCCGAAGCTGCCTTCCAGCCACCTCCTGTCGAGGGGACGTCAGCGCTGACGACCTACGCAGCGCGTGCAAACGAGATTCAGGCCGCCAATGCCAGCAGGCGCAGCGGGTTGTGGACCAGGATAGCTTCCCGCTCCGGCGCCTCGGGAACGAAGGTGGCCAAGGCATCCACCAGCGCGGTGTCCTCCGGCACCCTGGCGGCATCGAAGTAGCCCGTGTGCGGCCAATCTGTTCCCCACAACAAGCGGTCGGGACGGGCGCTCACCAGCGCCTGCGCCAACGGCGCTACATCGGCATACGGCGCCCCCTGCCGCGAGATGCGGTCTGCGCCGCTGAGCTTGATCCAGAAGTTGCCGCGCGCAAGCAGCGCGAGCAGGATCTGGAACGGCTCCTGTGCGACACCTCCTGCTGGGTCCACCCGGCCCAAATGGTCAATGACAACCTGCACCGGAATGGCCTCGAGCCACTCTTGCAGGCGCGCGATGTCGGCACCATCGAAATGAAGCTCGACGAACCAGCCCAGGGGCGCAATGCAGCGCACCACATGATTGAATACGGTCAGGTCCAACGAGCCGCCGTGCTGCGGGTTGAAGGCGAAGCGCACGCCGCGTGCGCCGCGCGCGTGCAGCTCGGCGCACGACGCGGGTGAGGCGGACGCATCCAGGCGGACCACGGCTACATAACGGCCGTCGGAGCGCGCCACGGCATCCAGGTCGACCGCGTTGTCGAACCCGTGCGTGTTCGCGTGCACCACCCAGCCGCGTGCGAATCCAAGGGCCTCGTGCAGGCGAAGGCACTGCTCCACCGGTGCGTCGGGCGGCGTGTACTTGCGCTTCGCTCCATACGGAAAGCGAAGTTGCGGCCCCAGGGCGTGAAAGTGCGTGTCCCATGATCCGTGAGGCACATGCCATGCAGGGCGCGCCGTCACAGGCCGCGGACCCAGGCAATCAGGGATCGGTTGCTCACTCATGGGCTGCCTCCGGAATGACCGAACTGGCCTGCTGCAGCACCGCGGCACACATGGCGTCGGCGCTGCCCAGATAGGTGGCCGGATCCGCCAGCGCCTGCAGTTCAGCGTTCGAAAGCACCTCTACTACCGCTGGAATTTCCGCCAGGACGGATTCGAGCGGGACATCTCGCTCTATCGCTGCGCGGCAGGCCTCGTGCACCAGGTCGTGCGCCTGCAAGCGACCGAGCCGCGGCGCAAGCGCCATCATGAAGCGTTCGCCCAGCATGACGCCCCGCGTGCCGTCCAGGTTGCGCCGCATGCGGCTAGGGAATACCTGCAGATCCTCCAGCAGCAGGACGGCCAAGTCCAGGCATCGCTCGGCTGCGATGAACGCGGGCCCGACCACCTGCAGCTCGAGCAGGGCCTCGCCGCTGCGTTCCTGCCGCTGTCGGCCGGCCAGCAGGACACTCATCGCATTCTGGCCGACCAGCGTCGCCGCGGCGACGGTGTGCGCGCACAGAATGGGATTCGCCTTCAGTGGCAGCGTGCTGCTGGTGTCCTTGCCACCGGCGTGGGGCTCCGCCACTTCTCCGATCTCGGTGCTGCCAAGTTCCGCAATATCCTGCGCGATCTTTGCCAGGCTGTTGGTCAATCCCGCAAGGGCTGCCACCCGAACGAACACCTCGTCGCGCATCGCGGCCCAGGTGATCGTCGGTTCGGGCAGGCGCAGACGCCGCATGAACGCGCGCCTCACGGCCAAGCCTTGCTCCTGCAGCGACGCCAGCGTTCCCGCCGCGCCTGCAAACTCCCCCGGGATGGGGCGCGCGACGGCCGCGCGGACGCGCTCCGCATGGCGCAGCACGGACGACAGCCACACCGCCGCCTTGAAGCCGAATGTGATGGGCAGTGCGTGGCCGCCGAAAGTCCGCCCGGCCATCACACTGTGACGATGCGACCGCACCAGCGCAGCCAGCGCTCGCGCCAGCCGCTCCACCCGCTCCAGCACGCCTCTGAATGCCTCGTCGACTTGCAGTGCAAGTGCGGTGTTGACGATGTCCTGTGTCGTGGCGCCCCAGTGCACGAACCGGCCCGCATCTCCGCACGCCTCCGTGAGCTGCCGCACCAGGGGAGCTACAGCGTAGCCGGTGCGCTGAGCCTCCTGCCGCACGCGCGGAACGTCGATGGCGTCCAGTGTCGCACCCCGCTCGATTTCGCGCGCCGCATCTTCGGGGATGACGCCGACTTCGGCTTGCGCATGCGCGAGCGCCACCTCGATTCCGAGGTACAGGGCCAGAGTCTCGGCCTCGCCGAAGATCTCGCCCGCCGATCGCACACTCATTTTCCTTCCACGAAGAACGGCGTTTCCTGGCTACCGCGCAGCACGATGTCGAACTGGTACACCTGTGTGCCCTCCGGCTCGTCGGGCATCCGGCGCGCGATCAGCGAGGCACGCGCGCGCAGGTCCTCCACCCCGTTAAGGATTGGATCAATATCGTTGTACTCCTCGCCGGGGAAGTACATCTGCGTAATGAGGCGCTGCATCAGCCCGGCCGCGAACAGGGAGAAATGCACGTGCGGCGGTCGCATCCAGTTGTCGTAGCCCGGGTTGGGATACGCACCCGGCTTGATGGAGCGGAAGGTATAGCGCCCCTGCGAGTCTGTCAGCGCGCGACCCCACCCCTTGAAGTTCGGGTCCAGCGGCGCCTGCGTCGTGTCGTCCGGGTGCTCGTACTTGCCCCACCGGTTCGCCTGCCAGACCTCGATTAACGCCTTGCGCACCGGCTTGCCGTTCTCGTCCATCACCTGCCCCTGGATAATGATGGGCGTTCCTTCAGCGCGCGCGCCTCTGGGCTGCTTGCATGCCAGGTCCTCGTCACCCGGGCGGACCAAGCCGACCCCGAAGAACGGGCCAATTGTTTGCGAAGGTGTGATCACATGAATGTCTTGGCTCGGCGTGCGCTGCTCGTGGACACGGTAACCGCGGATCACCTTCAGCCGTTGTTGGCCCAGGAACACTGACGGATGAGGCAGAGGAGCTTCGGTCATATGGTTTTCGCAGAGAGGTGGAGTGGTGAGAATGCGCGAGCACTGAGTAATAATTGCGAAACGCAATATTTGCAGTCTCGGAGGATCATAGATCGAGACAGGCAAGGAAGTCAACATGCTTGCTGCTTAGGTGCGGATCGCTGACCATAATTTTTGCGGGTACCGGGGGGGCGGCACAACGGCTGCTTACACATTCGTAGTGCGCAACAGTAAAATTTCGCGATCCCATCCTTGCGCGTTCGCCGCGAGCTTGGTGTGTGTACGAGAGACGCGCAAGCTTCTTTTTCCCGCCAAAGTGCGCAGCTCGGCCAGAGGGTCACTGCGTGTGCGAGGTGGGGCTTATGGCGTCCGAGGGGTCGCGTGCCTTACTTTCCGCGGGTCAGCAGACGCATTTGCGCGTAATTTCCGGGCTGCGTTTCGAGGTGCCTAGAACGTGCTTGCGGGGACGCCGAGCAGCGCGAGCACTTTGCGCTGCAGGTCGGTGAGTGTGA
>NZ_JBTNEH010000054.1:0-5543 GCF_054512775.1 Alicycliphilus sp. T452 | reverse complement strand
GGGGGTCGAAAGACCACAAAGTTTGACAGGTCTTTAAAAAACGTGTCATAATTCAAGGCTTCGCTGATCGCAGCGAAGTTTGGAAGTTGAAAGAGATTTTGGCTTCCCGGATCGTTAAAAACATACAGCCGATAAGCGTGGGCGTTTGGTGGCGAATGCCAAGTTCTTCGGAACTAACAAACGCTCATGAGAAGAGAAGTGAAGTTCACTTCAATTCCGTTTTATGAGTGTGAAGCCGAAAGGCTTCGAAAAATTCAAGATCGAACTGTAGAGTTTGATCCTGGCTCAGATTGAACGCTGGCGGCATGCCTTACACATGCAAGTCGAACGGTAACAGGTCTTCGGATGCTGACGAGTGGCGAACGGGTGAGTAATACATCGGAACGTGCCCGATCGTGGGGGATAACGGAGCGAAAGCTTTGCTAATACCGCATACGATCTACGGATGAAAGCGGGGGACCCTCGGGCCTCGCGCGGACGGAGCGGCCGATGGCAGATTAGGTAGTTGGTGGGATAAAAGCCTACCAAGCCGACGATCTGTAGCTGGTCTGAGAGGATGATCAGCCACACTGGGACTGAGACACGGCCCAGACTCCTACGGGAGGCAGCAGTGGGGAATTTTGGACAATGGGCGCAAGCCTGATCCAGCCATGCCGCGTGCAGGATGAAGGCCTTCGGGTTGTAAACTGCTTTTGTACGGAACGAAAAGGTGCCTTCTAATAAAGGGCGCTCATGACGGTACCGTAAGAATAAGCACCGGCTAACTACGTGCCAGCAGCCGCGGTAATACGTAGGGTGCAAGCGTTAATCGGAATTACTGGGCGTAAAGCGTGCGCAGGCGGTTTTGTAAGACAGAGGTGAAATCCCCGGGCTCAACCTGGGAACTGCCTTTGTGACTGCAAGGCTGGAGTGCGGCAGAGGGGGATGGAATTCCGCGTGTAGCAGTGAAATGCGTAGATATGCGGAGGAACACCGATGGCGAAGGCAATCCCCTGGGCCTGCACTGACGCTCATGCACGAAAGCGTGGGGAGCAAACAGGATTAGATACCCTGGTAGTCCACGCCCTAAACGATGTCAACTGGTTGTTGGGGATTAATTTCTTCAGTAACGAAGCTAACGCGTGAAGTTGACCGCCTGGGGAGTACGGCCGCAAGGTTGAAACTCAAAGGAATTGACGGGGACCCGCACAAGCGGTGGATGATGTGGTTTAATTCGATGCAACGCGAAAAACCTTACCCACCTTTGACATGTACGGAATCCTTTAGAGATAGAGGAGTGCTCGAAAGAGAGCCGTAACACAGGTGCTGCATGGCTGTCGTCAGCTCGTGTCGTGAGATGTTGGGTTAAGTCCCGCAACGAGCGCAACCCTTGCCATTAGTTGCTACGAAAGGGCACTCTAATGGGACTGCCGGTGACAAACCGGAGGAAGGTGGGGATGACGTCAAGTCCTCATGGCCCTTATAGGTGGGGCTACACACGTCATACAATGGCTGGTACAGAGGGTAGCCAACCCGCGAGGGGGAGCCAATCCCACAAAGCCAGTCGTAGTCCGGATCGCAGTCTGCAACTCGACTGCGTGAAGTCGGAATCGCTAGTAATCGCGGATCAGAATGTCGCGGTGAATACGTTCCCGGGTCTTGTACACACCGCCCGTCACACCATGGGAGCGGGTCTCGCCAGAAGTGGGTAGCCTAACCGCAAGGAGGGCGCTTACCACGGCGGGGTTCGTGACTGGGGTGAAGTCGTAACAAGGTAGCCGTATCGGAAGGTGCGGCTGGATCACCTCCTTTCTGGAAAACAGCATTCAAGATTGAACGCCCACACTTATCGGTTGTTGGAATGACAGCGGAAAAAACTGCTGGTGCAAACTGGCACGAAGGGTCTGTAGCTCAGCTGGTTAGAGCACCGTCTTGATAAGGCGGGGGTCGTTGGTTCGAGCCCAACTAGACCCACCACGGTTTCCGCCGAGCCAAGAGCGCGAAACACCCCTGGGGGATTAGCTCAGCTGGGAGAGCACCTGCTTTGCAAGCAGGGGGTCGTCGGTTCGATCCCGTCATCCTCCACCACCTACAATGGCAGTTCAACACCAAAGCGGCTTTTAGCGAGGCTGTTTTGTTGTTGATCGAGATAGATCGATTGATTGGCTGTTCTTTAAAAATTCATAGAGTCGAATCAGCGTTGCTGATGGAAACACCGTGCACAAGCACGGTGACCGTGCCATCAGCAACCTAAATTTGATTGCGTCAAAACGAACGAAAGCAATTTTGTTCAAGTAATGACGAATCGTTCTCTAAGACACCATTGTGAAAATGATGGTGCCGAAGAAACATTCACATTACGGCATAACGCGCGAGGTGCGAGACCTCGCAAGTCTTTGAACTCGAAATGGCGATTTCTTGAAAGAGAAGTCAAAGTTATAGGGTCAAGTGACTAAGAGCATGTGGTGGATGCCTTGGCGATGATAGGCGACGAAAGACGTGATAGCCTGCGAAAAGCTTCGGGGAGCTGGCAAATAAGCATTGATCCGGAGGTATCTGAATGGGGAAACCCACCCGCAAGGGTATCGCACTCTGAATACATAGGAGTGCGAGGCGAACCGAGTGAACTGAAACATCTAAGTAGCTCGAGGAAAAGACATCAACCGAGATTCCGAAAGTAGTGGCGAGCGAAATCGGAGAAGCCTTCTAGTGATAGTCGGACAGTTAGCAAAGCGGCATGGAAAGGCCGGCCATAGTGGGTGATAGCCCCGTATGCGAAAACTGACCGGTGGTACTGAGCTAGAGAAAAGTAGGGCGGGGCACGAGAAACCCTGTCTGAACATGGGGGGACCATCCTCCAAGGCTAAATACTCATCATCGACCGATAGTGAACCAGTACCGTGAGGGAAAGGCGAAAAGAACCCCGGGAGGGGAGTGAAATAGATCCTGAAACCGCATGCTTACAAAAAGTCGGAGCCTCGAAAGGGGTGACGGCGTACCTTTTGTATAATGGGTCAGCGACTTACATTCAGTGGCGAGCTTAACCGAATAGGGGAGGCGTAGAGAAATCGAGTCCGAATAGGGCGATTCAGTCGCTGGGTGTAGACCCGAAACCAAGTGATCTATCCATGGCCAGGATGAAGGTGCCGTAACAGGTACTGGAGGTCCGAACCGACTAGTGTTGCAAAACTAGCGGATGAGCTGTGGATAGGGGTGAAAGGCTAAACAAACTTGGAAATAGCTGGTTCTCTCCGAAAACTATTTAGGTAGTGCCTCAAGTATTACCTGCGGGGGTAGAGCACTGTTTTGGCTAGGGGGTCATGGCGACTTACCAAACCAAGGCAAACTCCGAATACTGCAGAGTACAGCTTGGGAGACAGAGCACCGGGTGCTAACGTCCGGACTCAAGAGGGAAACAACCCAGACCGCCAGCTAAGGTCCCTAAAATTGGCTAAGTGGGAAACGAAGTGGGAAGGCTAAAACAGTCAGGATGTTGGCTTAGAAGCAGCCATCATTTAAAGAAAGCGTAATAGCTCACTGATCGAGTCGTCCTGCGCGGAAGATGTAACGGGGCTAAGCCAGTTACCGAAGCTGCGGATGTGCAATTTATTGCACGTGGTAGGAGAGCGTTGTGTAAGCCTGTGAAGGTGTCTGGTAACGGATGCTGGAGGTATCACAAGTGCGAATGCTGACATGAGTAGCGTTAAAGCGGGTGAAAAGCCCGCTCGCCGTAAGCGCAAGGTTTCCTACGCAACGTTCATCGGCGTAGGGTGAGTCGGCCCCTAAGGCGAGGCAGAGATGCGTAGCTGATGGGAAACAGGTCAATATTCCTGTACCGATCAATAGTGCGATGTGGGGACGGAGAAGGTTAGCTCAGCCAACTGTTGGATATGTTGGTTCAAGCCTGTAGTCGTGCCTGGTAGGCAAATCCGCCGGGCTAAGATGAGGGGTGATAACGAGTCTGCTTGCAGACGAAGTGAGTGATACCCTGCTTCCAGGAAAAGCCACTAAGCTTCAGCTATTGACGACCGTACCGCAAACCGACACTGGTGCGCGAGATGAGTATTCTAAGGCGCTTGAGAGAACTCAGGAGAAGGAACTCGGCAAATTGATACCGTAACTTCGGGAGAAGGTATGCCGCAAGTAGGTGAACTTGTACAAAGGGAGCCCAAAGCGGTTGCAAAAAATCGGTGGCTGCGACTGTTTAATAAAAACACAGCACTCTGCAAACACGAAAGTGGACGTATAGGGTGTGACGCCTGCCCGGTGCTGGAAGATTAAATGATGGGGTGCAAGCTCTTGATTGAAGTCCCAGTAAACGGCGGCCGTAACTATAACGGTCCTAAGGTAGCGAAATTCCTTGTCGGGTAAGTTCCGACCTGCACGAATGGCGTAACGATGGCCACGCTGTCTCCTCCTGAGACTCAGCGAAGTTGAAATGTTTGTGATGATGCAATCTCCCCGCGGAAAGACGGAAAGACCCCATGAACCTTTACTGTAGCTTTGTATTGGACTTTGAACGGATCTGTGTAGGATAGGTGGGAGGCTTTGAAGCGAGGTCGCTAGATCTCGTGGAGCCAACGTTGAAATACCACCCTGGTGCGTTTGAGGTTCTAACCTAGGTCCCTTACCGGGATCGGGGACAGTGCATGGTAGGCAGTTTGACTGGGGCGGTCTCCTCCCAAAGCGTAACGGAGGAGTTCGAAGGTACGCTAGTTACGGTCGGACATCGTGACGATAGTGCAATGGCATAAGCGTGCTTAACTGCGAGACTGACAAGTCGAGCAGATGCGAAAGCAGGACATAGTGATCCGGTGGTTCTGTATGGAAGGGCCATCGCTCAACGGATAAAAGGTACTCTGGGGATAACAGGCTGATACCGCCCAAGAGTTCATATCGACGGCGGTGTTTGGCACCTCGATGTCGGCTCATCTCATCCTGGGGCTGTAGTCGGTCCCAAGGGTATGGCTGTTCGCCATTTAAAGAGGTACGTGAGCTGGGTTTAAAACGTCGTGAGACAGTTTGGTCCCTATCTTCCGTGGGCGCTGCAGATTTGAGGAAGCCTGCTCCTAGTACGAGAGGACCGGAGTGGACACACCTCTGGTGTATCGGTTGTCACGCCAGTGGCATTGCCGAGTAGCTAAGTGTGGAAGAGATAACCGCTGAAAGCATCTAAGCGGGAAACTCGTTTCAAGATGAGATCTGCCGGGGCCTTGAGCCCCCTGAAGGGTCGTTGTAGACCACGACGTTGATAGGCTGGGTGTGGAAGACGTGCAAGCGTTTAAGCTAACCAGTACTAATTGCCCGTGCGGCTTGACCCTATAACTTTGACTGCCAACCGCAGCTCAAGACTGTTATGCCAAGCACGCAATCAAATACCGAGTCGACTCTATGAATCCGCCGTGCAGACCCAAAACCTGCACAGCAACCAGTTATGCCTGATGACCATAGCAAGTCGGTACCACTCCTTCCCATCCCGAACAGGACAGTGAAACGACTTCGCGCCGATGATAGTGCGGGTCCCCGTGTGAAAGTAGGTCATCGTCAGGCTCTTACAGCCCAAA
>NZ_JBTNEH010000053.1:0-5805 GCF_054512775.1 Alicycliphilus sp. T452 | reverse complement strand
AGTCGGCTCGGTGCTCCTGCACCATGCGAACGGCGCGCTCGCGGACTTCCGGGGAGAACTTCGGTGACTTGTTCATGGCTCCATCTTCTCAAGAGTTGGTGCCTCCTCGAAATCCGGGGCTGTTCAGTTGGGTGGCTTACCTGGGCGCATCGCATCAGCTTTCACACCTCCAAGGGCTGGGCAACCCCTTCTCATCAAAGCGAAAATCCTAGCTCGACACTCATCTGGCATCCCCGGCTCCTCACCTTCTCATTCCAGAATTCAACGGGCGATTCCGCCTTCAACGGGAAGATTCCGGTCTTTAACGGAAAACGACATTAGATCGGAAAGGTGAGCCAACATCATAAGTCAAGAGTGAACTTTAACGTGGTTAATCTTGATGGATTGAAGGACGCTTCTATTGATGCAGAAGCGTACTGTTCAACCCGGCCGACCTCCTGGCACGACTACCTATGAAGCCGAGCCGGCCTTGGCGTTCGGGCGGGCTGTGCGCGACGCACGCATGGCTCAAGGCATCGCTCAGGACGAGTTCGCGGCCATGGCGGATATCTCGCGCTCACATATGGGCAAGATCGAGCGTGGAGAGCATGTGCCCACGCTCCCCCTGATACTGAGAATTTCCGTGGCGCTCAGGCTCAGTGCGGCCGAACTGATGGCAGCAACAGAGCAAAACCTCCGTACTAAAATCGATACGTGAGCTGACCCTCCTGGAGGGCCTCAGCAGCAGTCGCCTGATTGCGCGCGCAGGCGAACGATAAATCGCTCCAGCGACTCCGACAAGTCGTCGCTGTCGGGCCGAAGCAGGTAGGTGGTGATAACCGCTGAATCAACGGCCAAGGGACGGATTACCACGTCTGGACGCTGGCTGACCGCGATCCTGGCCGCCGTGGTGAAGCCGACACCATAGCCTGCGCCAACCAGGGTGAGCATCATGTCCAGCGAAGTCACATGCTCGGCGACATTGGGCTCGCGCTCCAGCGGCCGCAACAGCCGGGCCAGCTCGCGGCAGTAGCCTTCGCATACCTGCGGGTCACATAGCACCAGAGGATGGCACGCGAGTTCATGCAGAGGAACCTTCTTGTGCGACAGCAGCGGGTGCCGGGGAGGCATGGCGACCACCAGTGGGTCCTGCCAGATCGGTTCGGACACTATGCCTTCGCCCACGTCGGCGGCGTGTGAGAATCCGATGGTGAAGTCGCCTGATCGCAGTCCGCGCACCTGCTCGGCCAACGGCACTTCAGACAGGCGTATCTCGATTTCTGGTTCTTCCTCGCGGCAACGGGCAAGGAACGCCGACAGCCGAGGATCAATCGCGCCGTCGGATACGGCGATGCGCAGCCTCCCTTGCGAGCCTGCTGCTACCGCTTTGACATTCTCCCGCGCTTGCTCCAAGACAGTGAACAATCTGCGAACGTCCTGCAGGAAGGCGACACCCGCGGAGGTCAGCAGGGTTCCTCTTCGATTTCGATCGAAGAGCACCACCCCCAATTCATCCTCAAGTTCTTTAATGGCTCGGGACAGCGGAGGCTGCTCGATATGCAGGCGCTCGGCGGCCCGCGTGAAATGCAACTCTTCCGCCAAGGCTACAAAGTAACGAAGGTGTCGCAATTCCATGGATCAATCCCTCGAAGTCGATTGCATGTATTGCTTATTTGACCTGCCCCCATTGACCGTGCCAACAGATTGGAGAAGTCCGGGGTTGAAGGTTAATCGAAGTTTTGTTTCTGCTCACTGCCAGCAGCACCGCCAGCGCGCTGGCGGTGCTGCTGGGCGAATCGTGCCGGCGGGATGCGTCCCAAACTGCTGTGCGGCCTGACCTCGTTGTAATCCCGCCGCCAATGTGCAATGCACTCCCGGGCCTGTGACAAGGATTCAAACCACTGCTCGTTGAGGCATTCATCTCTGAACTTGCCGTTGAAGCTCTCGATGTAGCCGTTCTGCATGGGCTTGCCCGGCTCAATCAGGATGTGCCGAATCCCGTTCTTGTGCGTCCAGGCCAGGAACGCCCGACTGGTGAACTCCGGGCCATTGTCCGTTCGCACTGCTGCCGGGTAGCCACGCAACCTTGCCACTTGGTCGAGCACGCGCGTGACGTACTGGCCCGAGATGCCGTAGTCCACCGTGATGTCCACGGACTCCTTGCTGAAGTCATCCACCACCGTCAGACACTTGATGCGCCGTCCACTGGACAGACTGTCCGAGACGAAATCCATGCTCAGCACCTCGTTGATATTCCTGGCCAGTTGCAGCGGCACACGCTCTTGCGCTGGGCGTTTGACTTTGCGGCGCTTCTTCACCGTCAGGTTGGCCTGCCGGTACAGCCGATAGATGCGCTTGTGGTTCACCCCCGGAAACTGCTGGCGCAGCATGTCGTGGATGCGCCGGTAGCCGAATCGGCGGCGCACCAAGGCCGTTTGCCGAATCTGTTCACCCAGGGTGGCGTTGAGCTCGCTGGGCTGCGGTGGGTGGCGGTAGCTGTCTCGGGATAGCCCCACAAGGCGGCAGGCGTGCCGCTCCGAGAGGTGATGCTGCTCAATCATCTGCCGGATGGCATCGCGGCGCGCCTGTGGGGCTAGCGCTTTACCCCGAAGACGCTCTTGAGGGCGTGGATGTCCAGGTGGGCTTCGGCCAGCAGTTTCTTGAGCTTTGCGTTCTCGCTCTCAAGCTCGCGCAGGCGCTGGGTCTCTGAGACCTGCATGCCGCCGAACTTGGCACGCCATTTGTAAAACGTGGCCTGGCTGAAGCCGCCGCTGCGGCACAACTCGGGGATGCCCATGCCGGCTTCGGCCTGTCGCAAGAAGCCAATGATTTGTTCGTCGCCGAACCTGCTCTTCTTCATGTCCGTCATTCTCCTGGGTTGACGGGCTTCTCTCGTTTACTGTGGTACGGCTGGTGGGGGGCAGGTCATATTCATTATTCGTTTCATTCCTGACAAGGAGATGATCAGAGGATTATTTTTTTGTCAGGATCATGTCTATGGTGCCTTTCGCAATCCTTGGCGCAGGTCCGCGACCAGATTCCTGACGGTAACGTACATGGTGTACTTAGGCGCGCCGCCATAGTCCGCGCGCCAGAGGATTGTTCCGTCCTTATCGAGCAGGATGAACGTGTGGCCGTCGTGGCTTTTGCCCATCATGCCGTAGCTGTTCGCGTCGTAGGCGCGCGACACGCTCAGATCGGGATCCGAAAGCACGGGAGTGGCCAACCGCTCGTTGCTTACCTTCTCCTTCAGGGCGTCGATCGGGTCGGTGCTGATGCTTACCAGAGAATCGACACCGAGAGCCCGGAATTCATCGATGTGCGACTCGATGTCCTTGAGCTGGTCCCAGCAGGGCTGGTGGCCAGTCGATTCAAGTGGGCGACACACACAGCCTCTACGCCTGGACGAGGTAGTTGCGCATCAGACCGGAGTCCTCATGCTCCAGCATGTGACAGTGGTAGAGGAACAGCCCCGGGTAGTCCTTGAAGCCGAGCAGAATGCGCACGCGCTCTCCGGGCATCACCAGCACCGTGTCTTTCCAGCCTTCGTCGAGCAGGCCGGCCTTGACCGTGCCTTGCTGGCGCGAGAACGCGGCAGCCACGGAGCGCCCGATCACCCGGAACTGCAGCCCGTGCACGTGCATCGCGTGCGCCATCGCCATGCCCATCATTCCAGTTTGCCCGTCATTGCGAAACTCCCAGACCTCGTGGGTGCCGAGCTTGACGGTCTCCAGCGGGCTCACGCCGAGCATGTCGAAGCTGTGGCCGTTGATGCCCCAGGTCATCATGCCCATGGTGAGGTTGAACACCTTGGGGTGGTTGAAGTTGACGGCAACGCGCGGCTCTGGCCGCGGCAGCTGGGACAGGCGCTGCGGCGGCAACGTCGGCTTGTCATACCTGCCATGCTGGATCTGCAGCTTGAGAACAGGGAACGGTGCGCCATCGGGCAACGCCGATTCGTCCATCATGCCGCCCATCATTCCATTCATGGCCATCCCACCCTCGAAGGCGAGACTCTGCAGCGTCAGTTCGGTGCCGGCCAGCCAGCGGCCGAAATCCACCCACAGGTCGACGCGCTCGGCCGGCGCCAGCATGACGTAGTCGCGCTGCAGCGGCGCGGCCAGCAAGCCGCCATCGGTCCCGATAACCGTCAGCGGCGAGCCGTCATGCCAGGCCAGCTTGTAGATGCGCGCGTTCGAGGCATTGAACAAGCGCAGGCGATAGGCGTCGCGCTCGACCGCCATGCTCGCATCGGGGCGGCCATTGACGAGGATCTGGTCTCCGAACACGCCCATCATGCGGGCCATCATTTGCCCCATGCCGCCCATCATGCCGCGGTCCGTCATGCCGCCCATGCCGCCGCCACCCATCATCCCGTGGTCTTGCGAGCTCTCCGCGGCCGCGCCGGCCGGGCTCTGCGACAGGTAGACAAATTGGTTGTCGTCGTCGAATGTCCGGTCCTGCAGGACCAGCGGGAGGTCATAAGAACCCGTGGGAAGTTCCAGGGCCGCTTCCTCGTCATCGCTGACCAGGAACAGGCCTGCCAGGCCGAAGTAGACCTGCTTGCCCGTCCGGCCATGGGGGTGCGGGTGAAACCAGTAGCTGCCGGCCCGGTTCACGACCGTGAACTCGTAGACGTAGCGCGCGCCCGGCGCGATCGCGTAGCGCGGATGGCCATCCATGGGTTCCGGCACGTGCAGCCCGTGCCAATGAATGATGGTCGACTCCGGCAACTCGTTGATCAAGTCGATGCGCACGCGCTGACCCCGGTGCACGCGGATGATGGGCCCCAGGTAAGTGCCGGCCGATGCGTCAAGCGTGTTCGCATCGCCGCGCAGCAGCTTGCCCTGGTAACGCCACACCTGCGTCTGTGCCCCCGGGCGGATGGCGACACTGTCCTGCATCGCGTGCAGTTCGATGTGGACGTCGATGTTGGCCGCGGCGGGCTCCTCGCCGCCGGCTCTTGCGCTGACCTCTGGCAGGCCGAGCGCGGCGACAGCCACAGCTGTCGCGGAATGCATCAGGATGCGGCGTCTTTGTTGATTCATGCGGGAAGTCTCCGATCGGGTTCAAGTGCGGCGGCTGCGCCTACCAACCGCCCATCCGACCCATCATGCCGAAATGCATCACGACCATGCCGATCACACCCAGGATGGCAATGCCTCCGATGACCGCGAGCACGATCACAACGATCTTAAGTACGCCGCCGCTCGAGTCACTCATGGGTCACTCCTTCCTTCGCGATCTGCGTCCAGGTGCGCCCCTGGTCCTTGCTGACAAAAACACTCCGCTTGAAGGTCGCGATGGCGATCTCGGCCCGTCGGGCAGGGTTCTGCGCGATGTATGCCACAGCATCCTGCGTCAGTGCCGGGATCGGGACCTCTTCGGCTTTGGAGCCGGCCTTCAATGTGATCCTCGCCAGCGCCGCCTTGCCTGCATAGCTGCCAAACCACAGATGCTGCCCGTCCAGATCGAAGCTCGCGGCGAGTACCTGCTTGTCGCCGACCAACCGCTCGAAGCTCTCGGCCGAGTTCCGGGACAGATACAGCCCGTCGTCCATGCCGGCCGCAACGACTTTGGCGTCCGTGGGATGCACAGCCAGGCTGTTGAGCTTGGACCCTAACCCCTTGGCAGCGGCGCGCGTCCACTTCAGGCCGTCGTTTAGCGTGTAGTAGATGCCCGCCTGACTCATGCGGGAGTTGTCACCGACCGGCATATTGGATCCACTCCATGATCGGCATATAGGCGCCACCCGCTGACCGGCGTAATGGAGCCAGGGCGTGATCGCCGTATTGGAGCCAGTCTCGGATCGGCGTAATGAGGCCA
>NZ_JBTNEH010000052.1:0-5920 GCF_054512775.1 Alicycliphilus sp. T452 | reverse complement strand
GCCCATACCCAATACCGTTACACACTGGCACATTAAAAGGTGCATTATCAGGTGTATAACAGGTTAAAATACAGGTACGGTGCAGCAATCAAGCGGTGCCGGTCATAAGGAAAATCATCATGGCTTCTAAGAAACCCCTGGCTCCGCAATCCGTCGAGCTTACCCCCAACCAAGGCCCTGCCGATCTGGATGCGGTGAACGCCGCAGCAGCCGAAGCGGCAGGCCGCGATACGGCCGATTTCCAGCCGTCCGACTTCGACCATGCGCAAGCTGCGGCGGCACCGGCCCAGGTGCCTCCCGAGTTTGAAGTCACGGTGGTGAGCATGCTCACCGGCGCGCTGTTCACGTCGCGCCCATCGCCCGACCGTGCCGACAACGCGCCGGCGATGACGGGAACCATCCAGCTGGACGATGCAGCGCTGCGCGTGCCCCTGGCCGCATTCGTCAAGTCGGCCCGCGAAACCGGCGTGCTGTATTGCGCGCTGACGGTGGGCTTCAAGGATGGCCCGCGCTACTACGGCAAGCTCTTCTCGGCATCGCACAAGAACCACCGCAACGCGCCGGACTACCACGGCTACATCTGCCTGCTGCCGGTTACTCGCAAGGGCCAGTACACGGAGCAGGAGTGGGAGGAAGCGCCGACGCTGCCGATCCACGGCTACCGCCGCCGCAATGCGTCCGACAACCGGGCGCGCATCCAACTGCTGGGCGCCCCCGTCAAGGTCGCCGACCACGAACTGCCGTTCTGAGCATTGGAGGAAGCGATCATGGCTTACGAAGAATCCAATGTGTTGAATGGCGAGGACGCAGCGGTTGTTGAAATTGACGGCAAGCTGGTATCCATCCTGTCCGGCGAGGAACGCGACATTCCCCTGAATCGCCTGCACCTGTCGCCCAACAACGTGCGCAAGAAGCACGATCCCAGCACCATCCCGGAACTGGCGGCAGCGATCATGGCCGAAGGCGGCCTTCTCAATCCGCTTGCGGTGATCCCCGAGAAGATCAAGGGCAGCAAGGGCGACCACGGGGTGGTTGCCGGTGGGCGTCGGCTGGCAGCGCTGCACTACCTGGCAGAGCACGCCGCCGTGCCTGCTGATGTGCCGGTGCGCTGCCGCGTGTTCGATGCCGAGCGCGGCGTGAGCGTCAGCTTGGTCGAGAACGCCACTCAGGAGCCCATGCATCCAGCCGACCAGCTGGAAGCATTCAAGCGGCTGGTGGATGAAGGGAAGACGGCAGGCCAGATCGCGGCCGCCTACAACCTTTCGGCCCTGACCGTCGAGCGCCGGTTGAAGCTGGCACGCCTCGCGCCGGAATTCCTCGATATGTACCGGGCCGACCAGATCGAAATGGGACAGCTGCAGGCGCTTGCCCTGACCGATGACCATGAAGAACAGCGGCGTGTCTGGAATACGCTTTCGCCGTACCAGCGATCCGCGCACTACATCACGCAGATGCTGACGAACGACGAGGTGAGCAGTACATCGGCCATCGCGCGTTTCGTCGGCCTGGAGGCCTACCGGGAAGCCGGCGGCGCGGTGCGGGCAGACCTGTTCACGGGGGAGGAAGGCTCGTTCTACATCCAGGACGGCGCGCTGCTCAACAGGCTGGCCCTCGAAAAGCTGGAGGCCCAGGCCGAAGAAATCCGGGCCGCAGGCTGGAAGTGGGTCGAAGCGCGCATGAGCTTTCCCTACCATGAGCGCAGCGCCTTCGGGAAGCTGGAACCGAAGCGGCGCAAGCCCACCACCGAGGAAAAGGCAGAAATCGACCGCGTGAGCGCAGATGCCGATGCGCTGCGCAAGCGCATGGACGAACTGGAAGCCCTGACCGCCTACGACGAAGAAACCGACGAGGAAGGCGAGTGGACCGACGAGCAGGAGGCCGAATATCAGGCGCTTCAGGCGCAATGGGAAGCGTTCGACGACCTGGGCGACAACATGGAGGCGGCTTTGCGCGAGTGGGGGCCGAGGCAGCGAGCCACTTCCGGCGTGGTGCTGACCATCGACAACGCGGGCCAGCTTGTCCTGGCAGAGGGTCTGGTGCGGCGCGAGGATGTTCCGCAGGCCAAGCAGGCCGCAGGCGGCGAGGGCGTGGCGGGCGGGATGGCCGAGGCACCGAAGAAGGTTCGGGCCGAGTTCAGCGCAACCCTTTGCGCGAACCTGACCGCGCATCGCTCGGCGGCTGTCGGCGCCGCGCTGACCCAGCAGCCGAAAGTGGCCCTGGCCGCGCTGCTGATGACCCTGATCGTCAACGACAAGGAGCCGTGGCAATCGTCGCCGGTGAAGGTGCGCTTCAACGACAACATGCACCAGATCGGAAACCAAGCCAGCGAATTCGGCGGCAGCAAGGCAGCGGATGCATTCGAGCACGCGGCCGGCTGGATCGGCAAGCTTCCCGCGCACGGGCCAACCCTGTTCGCAGCGCTGATGGCGATGGAGCTTGGCGAACTGATGCAACTGCTGTCTGTGTTCATCGCTCACTCCTATGAGGTGTTCTCCGGCGAGCCGAACCGCAAGGTCGGGCACGGCTACGACATGGCCCAGCTGATCGAATCGACATTGGGCTTGAACATGGCCGACTGGTGGATGCCGACGAACGAGCGCTACCTGTGCCACGTTCCGAAGGCCAAGATGATCGAGGCCGTCACGGAGGCCTGCGGTGCCGACGCGGCCAAGCCCATCGAGAAGATGAAGAAGGGCGAGGCCATCGCCGCCACGGCCGCGCTGCTGGATGGCCGACGCTGGTTGCCATCCACGCTGCGCCCGTATCCGCAAAGCACGGAGGTAGTGGAGCAGGACGAGGCCCATGAGGAAGACGAAGACCAGCATGAGGCCGATGCCCTGCCGGAGGGCGTCGAGGGCTGATGGAGGTGGCCGCAGCATGACGCTGCGGCCCTTTCTCGGCTCCCGAGCGCGGCGAATGCCATGCCTTGTCTAATCAATACATGCCAGCGCGGCACCTTGCGTGCCGCGCTCCTGGGCAAGCTGATCGTGGTTTGCTTCGGTGCCGGGGTGGACTCCACGGCGATGCTGCTGGCCTTGCGTGCGGCAGGCCTGCGGCCCGATGCGATCACGTTCGCCGACACGGGCGGCGAGAAGCCTGAAACTCTGGTCCACATCGAGCGCATGCAGAAGATCCTGCATGCGTGGGACTGGCCGCCTATCGAACTGTGCCGCGTTCGCACCCAGCCGCAAACCCCGTACACCGACCTGTACGGCAACTGCTGGACGAACGAAACCTTGCCATCGCTCGCCTTCGGGATGAAGTCTTGCAGCATCCGCTGGAAGCACGTGCCGCAGGACCAGCACCTGATGGGCGTCACGCGCGGGCCGAACCGCCGCCCGCCGCATCCGCTCTGGCTGCGCTCGCGGGCGCAGGGCCAGCGGATCGTGAAGCTGATCGGCTACGACTGCGGCCGGGCCGACCGGCGCCGGGCGGGCGCATCTTTTGCCGCCGCCCGCGCCGATGGGCCATTCGATTTCGTCTACCCGCTGCAGCTCATCGGCTGGACGCGCGTCGATTGCGTGCGCGCTATCGCCGCCGACCTGGGGCCGGACATGGTGCCGATCAAGTCCGCGTGCTACTTCTGCCCGGCTTCCAGACCGTGGGAATTGTTCTGGCTGGCCGGACACCATCCCGGGCTCCTCGATGAATCCCTTGGACTGGAGCGGCGTGCGCTCACGGGCCGGCACAGCCGATTCGATGAAGTGGACTTCGGCAGCAGCTGGGAAGAGATGGTGCGCGATGCACCGAGCTTTCCGAGCACGAAGACGACCGTGGGCCTGGGCCGCAGCTTCGCCTGGAATCACTGGGCGCGGCTCAATGGCGTGGTCGGCGATGACTTCACCGTGATCCGTGGCCAGCGGCGCCGCTTCATCCGGCTCGCCCAGCAGCTGCAGGCCGACGACAACGCACTGGACGCGCGCGCCGGCCTCCCGGCCGGCGCGGTGGACGTGAGGTGAGGCCAGCATGAACCCACCTTCCACCAATCTGCTGATCGAGCAGCTGGCCCTGTTCGGCCAGCGCTGGCATCGACGCCGGGCGTCCTATCGGCCGGCCGGCGAACCCTTCGACCCCACGCGCTGCACCGTGGTGCCCATCGAGGAGGGCGACGCCAAGCACTTCGTCTTGATGCACCATTACTCGGGAACCTACCCGGCGGCCCGGTTTCGTGCTGGCGTGTTCGTGAAGGAGCCGTTCCAGCGTGAGCGATTGGCCGGTGTCGGCGTGTTTTCGGTGCCGATGAACCAGCGCGTGATCCCCAGCTACTTTCCGGCACTCGCGCCCAATGAGGGCGTCGAACTGGGCCGGTTCGTGCTGGACGACAGCCTGGCCGCGAACGCCGAGACCTGGGCGCTGGCCAGGATGCGACGGCTGCTGCGGCAGGCGCTGCCTGAAGTGCGGGGAATCGTGGCGTACTGCGATCCCATCGAACGGCGCGACGAGTGCGGCGAACTGGTCAAGCGTGGCCACGTGGGCACCATCTACAAGGCCGGGAACGCGCAGTACCGGGGCCGCTCCAGCGCGCGCATGCTGTGGCTGTCGCCCAGCGGCGCGAGCTTCGCCGACCGCACGCTCGCCAAGGTGCGGCTCGGAGAGACGGGCGAGCGCTATGCCCTGGAGCGCCTGGCCGCGATGGATGCGCCCAGGCGATGCACGGGGGAGGGCGGCGCCGAATACATCCGGCGCCTTCAGGATGAAGGCTGGCTGCGCCGCGTGAAGCACCCTGGGAATTTCGTTTTCACCTGGCCAGATGGTCGGGCAGGAGGTGGCCCTTAAACTTGTCCTGCGCTTCGGAGTTTTCGAAGCGCGTTTTTTTGAAGCCTTACCCCGTCCATAGTGGCGGGTTTTTTTTTGTTCTCATTCAGCAATCGTACCTGTACGATTACTGAATGAGCCCGAACCTCTTCCTTTCGTTGCGAGGTATTCAAGGGCTATGTGAATGCACGTGATCTAGAAATCCTGCACAATGGAACTAGATAATGTTTGCTAACACATAAGGAGCCGACCATGCAAAGCATGACCATCGAGCAGTTGCGCGCGGCCACCCATGCCGGCGGCGTCGCCGGCGTGACCCTCAAGGGCCTGGGCGGCGCGTTCCTTGTCGAGATCGCCACGCGCAGCGGCGCTGCCGCGCTGCTCGCCAAGGCTCGCAGCAACGAGCCGCGCCGCTTCGGAAACCCTCTGGCCGCGTTGAACGTGCTGCGCGACATTGGCATCACGGTCGGGCAGTTCGACGCCAGCGCGTGGAACCCGGACGAGAAAGACGAGACACCTGGCAACCGCGGCCGGGCCGAGGCGCTGCGCAAGGCGCACCAGGCCGCCGCCTACAACCAGTGGCTGGCCGCCGAGGTGCAGGACGCGATTGACGACCCGCGCCCGAATATCTCTCATGATGACGTGATGGCCGAGATGGATGCCGACATTGCCGAGATGACCGGAAGCGCCAAGCTGCCCAAGCGAAAGGGCCCTTGAGCGCTGCCCATGACTACTGTTCAGACACCGTACCGCATTGAATGGCGGCCGAAAGCGCGCGAGGACTTGCGTGCCATCGTGCGCTACATCGCCAAGGACAACCCACTGCGGGCGCGCACCTTCGGGCTGGAACTGCGCAACAAGACGCTGCCGCTGGCCGACCATCCTTCACTGGGCCGTCCTGGCCGGCCAGGATTGCCGGCCGGCGTGCGCGAACTCGTGGTGCATCGAAACTACATCGTGTTCTATCGCGCGCTGGATGCCGCGCGCACCGTTGAAATCCTGCGGCTGAAGCACGCAGCCCAGCAAACCCCCTGAACGCTGGGCGCTGCCCGCTGCGCGGTCACCGGACGCCCGCGCGCCCTTCGGGCGCTTTCCGCAGCTCGCCTATTCGGCTCGATCCTTCGGATTGCCGCTGCGCGGCACTGCTCCAGGCCGCCTGCGCAAC
>NZ_JBTNEH010000051.1:0-6338 GCF_054512775.1 Alicycliphilus sp. T452 | reverse complement strand
TTTGCCTGGCTGGAGAAGAACCGCAGGCTGTGGAAGAACTGCGAGCGCCTGCTCAACACCAGCCTGCAGTTCATCCACTTGGCGTTCTTGGCGTTGCTACTCAGGAGATCGTAAACAGGTTCTGAGGCAGAAGGGCCTGCGGAAACTCAGGGCAGCGCGACCGCTCCGCGGTTGATGGTGTGGATCTGCGTGTTGGTGTATTCGAGCAGCCCTTCCAGGCCGTTCTCCCGCCCCAGGCCGGACTGTTTGTGGCCCGCCAGCGGATACTGCGGCGAGAGTTCGTGGATGGTGTTGACCCATACCGTTCCCGCCTGCAGGCGCCGGGCCACCCGTTCGGCGCGTTCAAGGTCGGCGCTCCACACCGAGGCCCCCAGGCCATACGGGCCCTGGTTGGCGCGGCGGACCACTTCATCCTCGCTGCTGAAACGCAGCAGCGGCAGCACCGGGCCGAAGGCCTCTTCGGTGACGATGGGGGCATCGTCCGGCGGATCGTCGGCGATGGCGACCGGCACGAAGTAGCCGCGGCCCGGCGGCACATCGCCGCCCGCCAGAAAGCGCACGCCACCGGCGCGCGCCTGCGCCAGAAGGCTGCGGATGCGCTCGTGCTGCCGCGCATTCTGCAGCGGGCCTATGCGTGTGCCGGGTTCCATGCCGTCGCCGATCTTGACCGTGCGGGCATAGGCCGCCAGCGCCTGCGCGAAGCGCTCATAGATGCGCGCATGCACGTACATGCGCTTCGATGCCAGGCAGAACTGGGCGTTGTTCGCAAAGGCGCCCCAGAAGATGCGCGGCACCCAGGCGTCGATGTCCACATCGTCGAACACGATGGCAGGATCGTTGCCGCCCAATTCCAGGGTCACGCGCTTGAGCGTGTCCGAGGCGCTGCGCATGATGGCGCGCCCCGTCGGCGTGGAGCCGGTGAAGGCTATTTTGTCGATGCCGGCATGCTCCGTCAGCCAGGGGCCCAGCCGGTCGGTGCCGGAAACGACGTTCAGCACGCCAGGCGGCAGCAGATCGCGCAGCAGTTCCCCCAGCTTGAGCGACGTCAGCGGCGTGAACGGCGAGGGCTTCAGCACCATGGTGTTGCCGGCCACGAGCGCGGGCGCGATCTTCCAGACCGCCAGCGTCATCGGGAAGTTCCAGGGCGCGATGGCGGCGACCACGCCCAGCGGCACGTGGCGCTTGACCACCTTCCTCTCCGGCGTGTCGAGCAGCACCTCGTCGGGCAGCCCCATGCACGCGGTTTCCTTCAGCCAGCGGATGCAGCGGGCGACCTCTGCGTGCGCATCGGCCAGCGGCTTGCCCTGCTCGCTCGTGAGCAGTCTGGCAAAGGCATGGTGGTGCGCCTCCAGGCGCCCGGCGATGCAATGAACCAGCGCCTGGCGCTGCGCCAGAGGCACGGCCTGCCAGCCGTCGAAAGCGCGCCGCGCAGCGGCGACCGCCGCGTCGAGTTGCGCCCGGGAGGCCTCCGGCGCCTGCGCCAGGCAGTCCGTCGTGGCCGGATTGACGACCGGGAACGAAGACTCGCCGGCCACGGGAAGGCCACCGATGGTCATGGTGAAGTCGTGCTGGAAATCCATCGCAGTCAGTGGTGCAGGAGGGGCATCGGGCACGCCGCATGGCGCTGGCATCCGGGCGGCCGGTTCATCAACCCTCCGGCCCGGGGCGCTCAGGCTGCAGGATGACGCGGCCGACCACGCGGCCATGCTCCAGGTCGTCGAGTGCTGCGTCGGCCTCTGCCAGGCAGCGGCAGGTGGTGGGAATGGGAGGCAGCGCACGGTCGCGCACCAGCGCCATCAGGGCATGCAGCTCTTCCAGGCTGCCGACGTAGGAGCCGTGGTAGCTCAGGGCGTGGATCGGAAGCAGGGGCGTCGGCAACGCGATCTGCCCCCCGAACAGGCCGATCTGCACGAACTGCCCGCCCTTGGTCAGCAGGTCCAGCGCCGACTGCACGGTCTGCGCGGACCCAACGCAATCGAGCACCGCCCAGACGCTGCCGCCAGCCGCGCTCCTGACGCGGGCCATGAAGCCGGGGGCCGCGGGGTCGATGGCCTCGCATGCACCTGCGGCGAGCGCGGCCTCGCGCCGCGCTGCGTCCGGCTCGACAACCACCGCGCCGACGCTGTCCAGCGCAAGCAGCAACGTCACCGCCATCAGGCCCAAGCCGCCGGCGCCGAAGATCACGACGCGCTCTTCGCGCAGCACGGCCGGGTCGAACTTGCGCAGCGCACTGTAGGCCGTCAGCCCCGAACAGGCATAGGGCGCCGCCTGGGCCGCCGGCATGTCGCCGATGTCGATCAGATAGCGCGGGTGCGGCACCAGCACATGATCGCTGTAGCCGCCGGCGCGAAAGATGCCGAGAAAGCGCGGCGCCGGGCAGAGCTGCTCGGCGCCGCGCCGGCAGACCTTGCACTCGCCGCAGCCGATCCATGGGTAGACCAGGCAGCGCCGCCCGACGGCGACCCCGGCCGCCTGGGGCCCCACCGCCACCACCTGGCCCGCGACCTCGTGGCCCAGCGTGAGCGGCAGGCCCACCCCGCGGTCGCCCATCGTCAGGCGCTTGCCGCCGCCCATGTCGTACCAGCCCTGCCAGGTGTGGATGTCGGTGTGGCAGACGCCGGCGGCCTGCACGCGCAGCAGCACCTGGCTGCCATCGGGGCGCGGCGTCTCCTGCACTGCGCGCGCGAGCCGCGCGCCGAACCGATGTACTTGGTAGCTGATCACCGCTGGACCTCCGGGCCTGTCCACTCACCTGGCCAGGCGGCATTCGCTCTGCGACAGCGGGCGGAACGCGGTCTCGCCCGGCGTGGTGGCGATGACCTTGTACAGATCCCACGGGCCTTTGGATTCCGCAGGACTCTTGACCTGGTAGAGGTGCATGTCGCGCACGACCCGGCCATCGACGCGCAGCTTGCCGTTCGTGGTCATGAAGTCGTTGATGGGCGTGGCGCGCATCTGTGCCATCACCTTATCCGGGTCTTTGCTGCCGACGGCCTTGATCGCCTTCAGGTAATGCGTGACGGCGCCGTACGTGCCCGCCTGCGTCATCGTCGGCATGACGCCGTTGCGCTTGTAGAAGCGCTGCGACCAGGCGCGGGTCTCCTCGTTCTGGTCCCAGTAGAACGCCTCGGTCAGCATCAGCCCCTGGGCCAATGGCAATCCGATGGACTTGACGTCGGTCAGGAAAGCCAGCATGGCGGCGAGCTTCTGCCCGCCCTTGGTGATGCCGAACTGGCCGGCCTGCTTGATGGCGTTGATCGTGTCCTGCCCGCCGTTGGCCAGGCCGATGACCTTGGCCTTGGAGCCCTGGGCCTGCAGCAGGAACGAGCTGAACTCCGACGCGCCCACGGGATGGCGCGAACTGCCCAGGACCTTGCCGCCCAGTTCCTTGATCACGTCGGAAGTGTCCTTCTCGAGCGACTGGCCGAAGGCATAGTCGGCGGAAAGGAAGTACCAGCTGTCGCCGCCGGCCTTGACCACTGCTGCGCCCGTGCTGCGCGCCAGTGCGTAGGTGTCGTAGGTCCAGTGCACGGTGTAGGGCGAGCAGCTCTTGCCGGTGAGCTCCGACGTGGCGGCGCTGGTCACGATCACGATCTTCTTCTTTTCTTCGCCGAGCTTGCTGACCGCCAGGGCCAGGCCCGACGCCGGCAGGTCGGTCACCATGTCAACGCCCTCGACATCGAACCACTGGCGGGCTTTCGTCGAAGCGATGTCGGCCTTGTTCTGCGTATCGGTGTAGACCAGCTCGATCTTCTGGTCCAGCACGCTGCCGCCGAAGTCCTCGATGGCCATGCGCGCCGCGTCCACCAGGGCCTTGCCGCCGATGGCCGAGTAAATGGATGACAGGTCGGCCAGCACGCCGATCTTGACGGGCGGCTGCGCCGCCTGAGCCAGGGCGCTGGAAACGCCGAATGCCGCGATTGCGAATGTGAGTGTTGTGGCGAATGGGCGCATTTTTGTCTCCGTACAGCTCCATATTCGCAACAAGGTTAGAGTTTATGGCGATAAATAACTAATATGATATTTTTATGGTTCGATATATAAAACATATAAATCTCCCGGAGAAACCCTATGCTCGATTTCGGTCTGCGCCAAATGGCGCATTTCATCGCCGTGGCCGAAGCGGGCAGCTACCGTGAAGCGGCCGAGCGCATGTTCATCGCGCAACCCGCGTTGTCGATTTCCATCCGCAAGCTGGAAGAAGCCCTGGGTGCACGCGTGTTCGAGCGCGGCGCCCACGGCGCCACATTGACGCCGGCGGGCCAGGCCTTCCTGGTCGAGGCGCGGTGCTGCCTCATGCAGGCGGAGCAGGCGCGGCAGAGTGCCCGCCTGGCGGCGCTGGGCGAATGGGGCCTGGTTCGGCTGGGCTTCGTGGGCTCGGCCATCTACCGGCTGCTGCCCTCGCGGCTGCCCGACTTCGCCGCACGCCACCCGAGCGTCACGCTGGAGCTCAGCGAAGGCACGACCGTGGGCATGGTCGAGATGCTGCGCGCCGGCCAGATCGACGCCGCGGTGATCCGCATGCCGATCGATGACGCCACGGGGCTTCATATGCAGGCCGCGGAGAAGGATGACCTGGTTGCCGTGCTCCCGGCCACGCATCCGCTGGCGAAGCGCAAGCGCATCGACCTGGGCCAGCTGGCGGAGGAGACCTTCATCATGTTCTCCAGGACCCACGTCCCCAACTTGCGCGCGACCATCCTCGAAGTCTGCCGGAAAGGGGGAGGCTTCACGCCGCGCGTGACGCAGGAAGCGACACAGGCCATCACGGTGGTGGGACTGGTCGGGAGCGGCCTGGGCGTCGCGCTGGTGCCCAGGGTCATCACGCGCTTTACCAATGAGCAGGTGCGCTTCGTCTCGCTGACGAACAAGGAGAGCACGGGCTGCCTGACACTGGCCGTTGCCACGCGGGACCACGAGGTCCCGGAGGCGGCACGCAGGCTGTGCAACGCCCTCGTGCAGACTTGAAGCGCGCCATGCTGCACAGGATTTTGGTCAAAAAACGCTGAAACTCTTGCTCAGCAAGCGTTTTCAGCTCTCTTTATTGAAGTATTCGCACGCCGTGGGGATGCGGGCCGCTCAGGAGCTCAGTGCGGGCTGTGCCACTGCCGGCTGATGATGTCCTTGAGCACTTCGGATGCGCCGCCCGCAATACGGGCCACGCGGGCATCGACCCAGGCGCGGCCAATGCCGTATTCGGCGCTGTAGCCATAGCCGCCGTGCAGCTGCAGCAGCTCGTCGAGGTACTTGCCCATGAGTTCGGTGGCCACCAGCTTGGCGCAGGCCGCCTGCTCGACGCTGATGCGCTGCTGCACGTGCTGGCGCACCAGGGCGTCGATATAGACGCGCAGCATGCCGCAGTAGGCCTTGGCCTCGGCCAGCTTGAACTTGCTGTTCTGGAAGCCCAGGATGCTGTTGCCGAACACCCTGCGCTCGCCGGTGTAGCGGACGCTGGCTTCGAGCTGGGTCTCCAGCACCATCGCCGAGCGCAGCGCGATCACCAGGCGCTCCTGCGGCAGTTGCTCCATCAGGTAGATGAAGCCCTTGTTCTGCTCGCCGAGCAGGTTCGAGGCCGGCACGCGCACGTTGTCGAAGAACAGCTCGGCGGTGTCCTGCGCATGCAGGCCGATCTTCTCCAGCGGCCGGGCGCTCTTGGTGAAGCCCGGGGTATCCGCCTCGACGGCGATCAGCGACACGCCCCTGGCGCCCGCAGCCGGGTCGGTCTTGCAGGCGAGCAATACCACGCCGCAGTTGATGCCGTTGGTGATCCAGGTCTTCTGCCCGTTGATGACCCACTCGTCGCCATCGCGCACCGCCGTGGTCTTGATGTTCTTCAGGTCGCTGCCGGTGCCGGGCTCGGTCATGCCGATGGAGCCGATGATCTCGCCGCGGCACAGCCTGGGCAGGAAGCGCTGCTTGAGCGCCTCGCTGCCGTAGTGCAGCAGGTAGGGCGACACCATGTCCGAATGCACGGGGATGCCGGTGTTGAGCCCGATACGCGCCAGCTCTTCGGTCACCACGCATGCATGCAGGAAGTCGCCGCCGGGGCCGCCATACTGCTCGGGAATGGTGGTGCACAGGATGCCGTTCCCGCCCGCCATGCGCCAGAACGACTTGGGCGTGACCCCGTCGCGCTCCCACTGGCGGATGTTCGGCGCCACCTCTTTCTCGCAGAAGCGCCGCACCTGCTCGCGGAACTGCTCGTGTTCCTCGGGGTCTCCTCGTTTTCAGTGCAATAAGTGACGGTACGCAAAGCTAGCACTGGCGCGGGGGTGGTCTGGGTAGACCGTTGATTTCATTGACTTTCCTGTTCGCTTTGTAAACGGGTATGGTGGCCT
>NZ_JBTNEH010000050.1:0-7140 GCF_054512775.1 Alicycliphilus sp. T452 | reverse complement strand
CCACCACAGACCACCAAGAAGGAGAAGGCGACCAAGAACTTATCCACAACGTGAGCGTGAAGTTCACGAATCAGGGTGGGTCAAGATTCGATGGAAATGGTGGGTCAGCTTTGCATGGAAATCAACACTCAGTCCATTCGAGTCTCAGTGGATACTTTGGTCCTATTGCGTCCGACGCTTCGGCCGTGCAATCTTGCCGACCGTACCTCTGTGCAATCAGGAGCATGGTTGCGAAGTTCTGGCGATGCTGTCCGAGATGCCGGTCGGTGATGTTCGTGACGCCGTCGCATCGCGCCGATTGCACGCCTGGGCCCTTTTGGATGGCATTGGTGCCTATGGTGAAACTCCGTCACTTCTGAGCAACTGGCTGTCCGCTACTGACAAATTCGCAGACTTGATCGAGCAGCCATACGCCTCTGACTCTGATCTGCTGTCCGCGCTCTGCCAAGCGCATGTTTCGTTGATGGCCTCTCGCTGAGGCCCCGTCTCCCATCGGCTGCTGTTCTGCGGCCTCGCTGATCTCTCTCGCTTCTCTTCTATCCGCCAATCGTTCGCGGAGGACTAAGCGTGCCCGTTTGTTTTTCAGTTTTGTTTCGTTCCCTACCTATGGAGATTCCCATGACCACTACACCCGAATCCACATCTAGTTTGGCTCCGTCTGCACCTACCGTCGCCACCATCATCTACTCCAGCAGCGCCAAGTTTCCGCTGGGCCAAATCGTCGCCACCCCAGGCGCTTTGGAACTGCTGCAAGAAACTGGCTTCAGCGCGGCAGCCCTAGTCAGCCGCCACGTTCATGGAGACTGGGGTGACCTGTGCGACGAAGACCGCGCAGAAAACGACTTTGCCGTCACCCGCCGTTTGCGGATTCTGAGTTGCTATCGGCTGGTCGATGCGGAGCGACTGGCTGCTACGCCCAGAGACAAGCGTTCGTCACTGCCAACGCTTTGGATCATCACGGAAGCCGACCGCAGCGTGACTACGCTACTTCGTCCAGATGAGTATTGATATGTCCAAAGCCGTCTCATCAAAGCGCGCTGAGCCGTCATATACGTTTCAGCGCATCCACGCGGCGCTGCAGACCGGCCATGCGCTTACCGTTCAACAAAAGCGCGAAGAGCCGGTTCCGGTTTTCATGCAGCAATCGGTTCTGGACGCATCTTGCGGGACTCACATGCTGGCGATGCTGCTTGTGATTCATGGACTTGCCAAGGCGTCAGCACTACACGATATGTCACGGCGCAAGCATGGTGTCGCCGCCGCAGTGTGGACTGCAATGTCCCCGTACTACTTCACCGGCATCAATCCCAAAGATTGGGCGGATGCAGTAAACAGCCTCGGACTGCCACTTGAGCTTACGGCTCGCTATTGCATCGAGCACGATGTGGATGCCCCCGCCGTCAAATGGCTCATGCAAGGCGATCTGGTTGCCATCGCATTTGCCTCGGTCAAGCATCACCGCACCAAGCACTGGGCTCTCGCGGTGGGTGTGGAGGGTTTGGTCGTCGGTCAAAGCCACTTTCCGCAGCGCATCCTGCTACTGGACAGTGGTGGCGCAGAACCATGTTTCCATGCCCATAACGCACGGCTGCGTTTGCCAGATGCCGGTCCCGGTAGCCGTCGTGCTAAGCCTGGTTGGCACAAAGAGCCCAAGCAGAAGATGATCATCTGGATGCATGAGTCTGAGTCTTGGCAACCCGAGGCAGTGCGGTTGCTTGCAGCCATACGTGTGCGGAGAACGTCATGACACTGAACCGACGCGAATGTTTGTGGACGCTGGCTCTGGTGTGCATGCCAACCCCTTTGGTCGTGTACTCAGAAAGGGTTCTTGACGATCTGTGGGCGGCGACTGAGCCAGGAGCGATGCCAGCATTGGACTGGGGCGATCTGGGCGCGGTAATGGAGCGTTGGGGGCGGTCCAAATGGAGCCATGTCGTTACCGGCCATCACTGCGACCTGCAAACCATGATCCATGACAGCATCGAGGCCACTGCACCGCAGGTGTCACCAGAGCGCCCATCGACTGTCATCGTGGTGCTACGCGGCGGCTCCGGCTTGCATCTGGATCAGTGCAAGGCGGTATCCAGCGCGTTCCATAGCGCGGTGGCAGCTTGTTCTGAACTGTGGTTTGCTGCAGCGCCTGCCTCGGCCTTGGTGGACAAGCTGCGACTGACAGTGGTCGTGAGCGGCTGAAACGAGCTGATCAGCACCTACTAGGCGGCAGCTTTACCCGGCACTTTGGCGCGCTTGGCTGCAGGCTTTTTGTCGAGCACGGCCTGATTGGCGCGGCGCAGTGTCCCGCCCTCAGTCGTGGGTGGATGTGCCAGCCGAATGCCGCCGAACAAGTCGGCCAAGGTGATGTCCAGCACGTGGCAGATGGTGGCCAGCGTCAAAACACTCGGATTCACCAGACCCAGCTCCAGCTTGGACACCCGAGTGCGCTCCACCTCGGCACTCATTGCCAATTCCAACTGCGTCATGCCGCGCTCTTCACGGAAGCTTCGTAGGTTCTCGCCAACAGCCAACGTGATGGCATTCGGTATGAGTCGCACCTTGCGGCGGCGCTGAACCAGCGTCTCGCTGGCAGTGCTTTGTTTCTGTGGAGCAGTCCATGACATGCTCCACAGGCTCTCGAAATGTGCCTACCAAGGAAACGTCTTATAAGGAACATCGCATGCCAGAATGTTCCTTGAGAGGCACAAATTTTTACAACCAACAGGAAGAAAAAATGAACCCCAAAAGAACTACCGCTATGACCTTGGCGGCAACGTCCGTGTTTTTGCTGGCCGCATGCGGTGACAAAGCGCCGTCCTGCGCTGATCCGGCCACGGTGTCGCTGGTCCAGCAGATTTACCAGCAGAGCTTTGACAAAGAGCATGCAAGCATGAGTCCTGAGCGCCAGCGCAGCGTGCAGATCACGAGCAAGAACACCAAAGTCACGGTGGAGTCCATCACCACCGCTCGCAGCGACGAATCAACAGGGAAGAAGGCCTGCTCAGCGGTCCTGACGGCGGTGATACCGCAAGACGCTATCCCTACCGATCAACGGATGCTCAATCACCTGCGCGGCACGTATGAGCCTCAAGGCGCAGCGTTGGAGGGCAATACCGTCAAGGGCAGTGTGACCTACACCGTCCAACGTACCGAAGACAGCAAGGAGATACTGGTCAAGCTCACGGGGCACTTGGCATTCATGGGGTTGTTCCACGATCTGGCGATGCTCCGCGTGTTCGACAAGAGCGAAGCGGAGATTGCCAAGATTGCCGGTGAAGCTCCGCCAGCAGCCGAGGCCAAACCAGCGGAGCCAACTTCACCAGAGGTTTCACCAGTCGCCCAACCTGCACCAGCCGTAGCTACGCCAGTGCCAACGAACACTGCACCCGCTGCGGCACCAGTCGCTCCGCAAGCCAACGTGACGGCTGCAGCTCCGGCTGTGACCGTGCCGCACCTATGCACGGCTGCTGAGACCCCGATCTTTGCGTGTTCCACCGGCAAGAAGCGCGCCTCGGTGTGCACTGGCCGCGCTGGTGACAATGAGCAGTTGACATACCGGATAGCACCGCTGGAAGGCGCAGCGGAGATGGAATATCCGAGCGGTGGCATTGCTGCGGCTTCAGCTTTCCAGCGTGGCTCACAGCTTGGTCAAGATGGCGCTGCTGTGAACTTCCTGTCGTTCGACAAGGGCAACTATCGCTATGTCATTTATGCCGGTGACGGTGAAAATGGACGCAAGGGAGTGATGGTGGAGCAGGGCGGCAAGCGCATTGCTGATCTGCGTTGCCAGGGTGATGCTGTGTCCCGCTTCGACCCCGCGCAGCTTCAAAAGATGGGGCTGAGCATAGACAGCCGGACGCTGCCACTGCAGTGAGCACCTATGTAGGAGTCAAAACAAAAAATGAAAAATCAACCTCGCACCGCTTTTTGCTCGCTTCTTGGTGCCGCAGTGCTATGCGTGGCATCGACCTCATCCTGGGCCGCCTCAGACGACGTGATTCCCATCGAGAAGTACCAACCACCCATCGTGGAGCAGTATCCACCGGCATCATCCCATGGCTGGAACATGGAACGACCGCTGGTGAACAATGGGCTCAACCTGTTCTCCGCCAACGTTCCGTCTTATGACGGCAAGGGCATGCTGTTCTCTAGCTGGACAGCACAGAACGGTCGAGTGTTTGAGCGCCCCACCATCATCATCGTTCATGGTGGTCATGGTGTGGCACCCGGCAACCTGGACACCGCTGTGTGGGCCAAACGCAACCTCGACGCCAACATTCTGATTCTCGATTCGTATTGGTCACGGGGGCGTACGGAAAACTGGCTCAGTTGGACTCGCTTTGGGGCCAACATGCGAGTTCTTGATCTGATCGCTGCTGCTCGGTTCACGCGATCCGAAGGTGCTGATCCCAAGAAGACGTTCGTGATTGGCGACAGCCAAGGCGGATGGACGGTGCTGCGTGCGTTCACAAACCACAACCTCAGAAGCGAAATCACATCATTGTTGGCTGGAGGTGTGTCTCTTTACCCCAACTGCTATGTGAAAGAGTCCATTTTTGGTCGTGCGCCCAGCGGCAGTACGGATCGTGAAGACGCTCCTCCGCTGGGCAACTATGTGGCACCTGTGATTGCGTTTACTGGTAGTGCAGATACCGCCACACCGCTGTCTCAGTGCAACGTGGACAAAGTATTCAAGGGCGTCGAGAAGTGGACGAACTTTGAGGGCGCTACGCACGCATGGGACTCGCCAACCCGAGGTGTCGGTCGTCGGGCGGAAGATAACGTGTGCACTCGGGCGCTCAACAAGTACAACCCATTCCCCATCTGCAGCAGCAACAAGTTCACGGACATTACGCGGAGCGATATTCTGGATTTTGTTGAGAGACATTTGCCCAAAGCGCAATGACCCGGCGCAAGTTCGCACGGCTGTAGGGGGAATGCCACGCAAAGCGATGCCGTGGTTGCGGACGTACTCAAATCCATGGGAGTTCAATGAACAACCAAATGCCGTCAAATTTGCTGTATGTTCGGACGGGGCAGGGTGCCGTTGGGTTTTTCTGGACTACACCCAAATCGACAAAACACTATGACGGTAAAGCTGACGGTATGGACGACCTTGGACGAATCACTCGTTCTATCTCAATTGGTGCAACACGGAACGAAGAAGTCCAAGCTTTCGTTCCGGTTGACAATTGAGTGGGAGTGATTGGGCGTCTGGCATCGGCTGGCATCGGCTGGCACCGATTGGCACCGATTGGCACCAAATCATCTATAAACTATTGTCAATATTGAACTTTTTTCCTGGTTGTTCAGCATAGATTGGCAACTTCTGGCGCCGTTAAGCACTGTCTTTTCATGGCATGGTGAGTGGTACTATCTCTCTCTGATGCCATGAGAGGCTATCGATACCATGAAACCGCTTCGCGGCTGTTCATGGTATCTAAAGTGCACAAGCCTTTGATTTATATTGACTTTTCTGCGATGTGGGCGGGTGTGCAGATCATGGTATTCGAAATGACTCAGGAGGAACGCCATGCTGACCGATACCAAGCTGCGCAACCTCAAGCCGAAGGATAAGCTCTACAAGGTGAACGACCGTGACGGCCTCTATGTAGCCGTCACGCCGGCCGGGGCGATTTCGTTCCGCTACAACTACGCTATCTACGGTCGGCAGGAGACCATCACCTTCGGCCGCTACGGTCTTGGCGGCATCACTCTTTCGGAAGCCCGCGAACGGTTGGGCGAGGCCAAGAAGATGATCGCGGCCGGGAAATCACCGGCCAAGGAAAAGGCGCGGGACAAGGCTCGCGTCAAAGATGCCGAGACGTTCGGGGCGTGGGCGGAAAAGTGGCTGCGCGGCTACCAGATGGCCGATTCCACCCGTGACATGCGTCGCTCAGTCTATGAGCGCGAGCTGAAGCCAAAATTCGGCAATCAGAAGCTGCTGGAAATCACCCACGAAGATCTGCGCGCGCTGACCGACGCCATCGTGGAGCGCGGCGCACCGGCAACCGCAGTGCATGCCCGCGAGGTGGTGTTGCAGGTCTTTCGCTGGGCCATCGAGCGCGGGCAGAAGGTCGAGAATCCGGCAGAGCTGGTGCGGCCGACGACCATCGCCAAGTTCGAGCCGCGCGATCGCGCGCTGACGCCCGACGAGATCGGCTTGATGTACCAGTACATGGAGCGCATCGGTACAACACCATCCATCCGGGCGGCGGCCAAGCTGCTGTTGCTCACGATGGTTCGCAAGAGCGAGCTGACAAAGGCGACGTGGAGCGAAATCAGTTTCAGCGACGCGCTTTGGACGATTCCGAAGGAGCGAATGAAGCGGCGCAATCCGCACCTGGTGTTTCTGTCCCGCCAGGCGCTGGACATCTTCATTGCCCTGAAAACCTTCGCGGGTGGATCGGACTACGTGCTGCCGTCGCGGTATGACTCAGACACGCCGATGAGCAGTGCCACGCTCAACCAGGTGCTGACACTGACATATCGGCTGGCACAGAAAGAAGGAAGGGAAGCCGCTTGCCAAATTCGGGCCGCATGACTTGAGGCGCACGGCCAGCACGTTGCTGCACGAGGCCGGCTACAACACCGATTGGATTGAGAAATGCCTGGCGCACGAACAGAAGGGCGTCAGGGCCGTCTACAACAAGGCCGAGTACCGCGAGCAGCGCACGGCGATGTTGCAGGACTGGGCGGACATGATAGACGAATGGACGCTGAGACGGCCGAAGGCGTAAACCAGACGAAGGCAGGTTAGGCAGCGCCGCCTGAGCATCAAGGCATGGCCTCGGGTTTCATTGACACTTGAGGGGCGCAGCGTTTTAGCCGCTAAAAGGGGCAGCAGAGCCGCCGGCCACGGCAGACAGAGTGAAGCCAGGGCGCATGGCCTGAGTGCCTGACGACTTCCGCGCCTCGATCCATTCCTCGACCTCGGCCAAGTCCCAGGCGACGTTTCGGCTGGTGAGTGCGATCCGGCGCGGAAACTCCCCGCGCTGCTCCATGTTGAAGATCGTGCGCTCAGAACCTGTTTACGATCTCCTGAGTAGCAACGCCAAGAACGCCAAGTGGATGAACTGCAGGCTGGTGTTGAGCAGGCGCTCGCAGTTCTTCCACAGCCTGCGGTTCTTCTCCAGCCAGGCAAAG
>NZ_JBTNEH010000049.1:0-7425 GCF_054512775.1 Alicycliphilus sp. T452 | reverse complement strand
CTATCGCATCAATGGCTGACAAAGAGCTCATCGGGCGCGTTCGGGTCATGCCTGAACACTGGATCACCTTGCCGAGCCGAACTTCCATGGCGAAACTCGCGTTCATCGGCGGTACTTCAACGGCCTGCTAGCGCATCCTTTGAACAGGTTCTTAGGCGTGAGGTGAAACAGTCCCCCGTGGCGCTGCGCGCCTGCGTGCAGCCGCCACAGTCTTGCCCAGCTCGATCACCGCCATGGCGTAGTAGCTCGACCAGTTGTAGCGCGTGACGGCGTAGAAGTTCTCCGTGCCGGCCACGTAGCTGGGGGCGTCGGCGCCGTTCTGCAGCTCCACCAGGGCCAGCGGGCCCGTGTGCCGTGCGCCTTCGCCCTGTACCTGCGCGCCCTTGGCCGCCATGCCGGCGGCGCTGAAGGTGGGCAGGATGTCGGGGGCGAGCAGTTCGTCCAGCTGCAGGCCGGCGGTGTCGAACTGCACGGCGTAGTGCGTGGGCATGCCGGCCGTCCAGCCATGGCCCACGAAGTAGTTGGCCACCGAGCCTATGGCGTCCTGCGCGCTGCGCCACAGGTCGATGCGGCCGTCGCCGTCGAAGTCCACGGCCCAGCGCGTCCAGCTCGACGGCATGAACTGGCCCATGCCCATGGCGCCGGCGTAGCTGCCGCGCGGGTCGTGCGGGTCGATGCCGGTGCGGTCCATGAGGGTCAGGAACTGTTCGAGCTCGCGCTGGAAGAAGGCGCGCCGCTCGGCCGCGCGCGGGTGGGCGTCGGGGAAGTCGAAGCTCAGCGTGGCCAGCGCGTCGATCACGCGGTAGCCGCCCATGTGCTGGCCGTAGAGGGTCTCCACGCCAATGATGCCGACGATGATCTCGGCGGGCACGCCATATTCGCGCTCGGCCCGCTCCAGGGTCTCGGCGTTGTCCTGCCAGAAGCGCAGGCCGGCGCGTATGCGCACGGGCTCGACGAAGCGCGCGCGGTAGGCGGCCCAGTTCTTCGGTGTGCCTTTGGCGGGCGGCAGCACCAGGCGTGGCACCTCGCGCAGCAGCCGGGCCTGGCCTATGGCCTGGCGCACCCATTCGCGGTCCAGGCCGCGGCGCTCGGCCAGGTCGTCGGCGAACCGCATGGCCTCTGCGCGCTGGGCATAGTGCTGGGCGGGCGCAGCCTTGGCGACGTGTTTCTTGTGGTCATTTTTGGCTGTAGCGCCCATTGATAAAGCGCTTGCAGCTATCAAAAGAATAGTTTTTACGGTCAGGGATATCATGGCGTGCCTGTGTCGCGCGATTGTGCCGCGGGCCAGCGCAGGCGGGCGAGCTCGCGCCGCAGCCGGGGCAGGGCGGCAGCGGGATGCGGGGCGTAGCGGGCCTGCTCCAGGCGCAGCAGCCACTGCGCGGCGTCCTCGGCGCTCGGGCCCAGCCGGGCGCGCGCCTGCGCGGCCATGCCGCGCGGCGGCAGGTGGGGCGGCAGGGGCAGGCCGGCGCGCGCAAGGCGCTGGCGCGCCTGCTGCAGCAGGCGCTGCCAGGGGTCCTGGCGGCGGCGTTCCCACAGCGCCCAGCCCAGGCCCATGACGGCGGCCGCGCAGACCAGCAGGCCCATCAGGCGCACCAGGTCCTGCCAGCCGGGCGACTGCAGGCCCAGCGCTCTGAGCAGGTCGAGCTGGCGCCCCTGGGTGTAGTTGAGCACCCATTGGTTCCAGCCGTTGTTCACCGCCTCCCAGACGGCGCGCAGGTCCTGCAGCAGCATGGGGCTGACGACCGCGCCCACGGCCGTGCCGAACACGCCGCGCGGCGCCTGCAGGCGCTGCAGCTGGCCGATGCGGCCCGGGGAGACGGCGCCCGTGGGGTCCACGCGCACCCAGCCGCGGCCTTCCATCCAGACCTCGGTCCAGGCGTGGGCGTCGCTCTGGCGCACCGTCCAGTAGCCGTCGATGGCGTTGAGCTCGCCCCCCTGGTAGCCGGTGACGATGCGCGCGGGCACGTCCATGGCGCGCATCAGCACCACGAAGGCCGAGGCGATGTGCTCGCAGAAGCCCTCCTTGCGGTCGAACCAGAACTCGTCGGCCGTGTGCTCGCCCCCATACACGCCGGGGTCCAGCGTGTAGTGGTAGCCGCCTGTGCGTAGCCGCTGCAGGGCGGCGTCCACGAGGGCCTGGGCGCCGCCGCCGGCCAGCTGCCGGTCGGCCTGCATCTGCCGCGCCAGGGCCAGGGTGCGCGGGTTCAGGCCGGCGGGCAGCTGCACGTAGGCGCGCATCTCGGGCGTGCGCCGCAGCGGGCCGTGGGTGAAGCGCAGGTGGCTCTCGGCGCGGTAGCGCAGCACGCCGGTGACGGGGCGGCTGGCGCTCCACTGCAGCTCGGGCGACATCTGGGCCCACTGGCCCGGCGGCAGCGCGGGCGCGGCCCTGGCCGCGTCCAGCGTGAGCAGCCAGGGGCGCTGGTGCGGCTCCAGCGTGAGCTCGTAGCGCAGCGGCGGGCCCTGCACGCGCAGCTGGGCCGGGCTGGGCCGGGCCCAGGCGATGGCCTGCGCCTCGGGCTGGGACAGGGCGAACCAGTCGCGCCCGTCGAAGGCCGTGAGCACCGGGCCGCGGAAGTACAGCTGGCCCGGCGGCGGGGGCTCTCCCCCGGGCGTGTCGAAGCGCACGCGCAGGGCGACGGAATCGTCCAGCACCAGCGATGCCATGCTGCCGATGCGCATCTGCCCCGACAGGCCGCTGCGCGCGCCGGGCTTGTCCGCGGGCATGCCCCACAGCGGCGCCATGCGCGGGAACAGCACGAACAGCAGCACCATGATGGGCGCGCCCAGCAGCGCCATGCGCCCGGCCGTGCGCATGGCGAGCGCGAGCGGCGGCCGGCCCACGGGCATGTGGGCGTTAACCAGGGCGGTAAGCAGCCCCAGCAGCGCCACCAGCATGGCGGCGGCCGTGGGCAGGGACTGCGAGAAGAAGAAGTTGGCCAGCAGCGTGAAAAAGCCCAGGAAGAACACCACCATGGCATCGCGCCGCGCGCGCAGCTCCAGCGTCTTGAGCGCCAGCAGCATGACGATGAGCGTCACACCCGCGTCGCGCCCTACGATGGTCCGGTGCGACAGCAGCGTGAGCAGCACCGCCAGCACCAGCAGCACGGCCGTGACCCGGCGCGCGGGCAGGGGCCGCCCGCTGCCGGCCAGCCAGCCGCGCCAGGCCAGCAGCGTGGCCGCCATCGCGCTGGCCCAGGGCGGTATGTGGGCGGCCAGCGGCGCGATGCAGCAGGCCACGACGGCCAGCAGGAACAGCGTGTCGCGCGCCTCGCGCGGCAGGCGGGCGAGGCGGCCGGCCAGGTTCATGGCTGGCCCCCGCTATTCGATATGCAGCTGCTAGCGCTTGCTGGCATTGGGCTTGAGGCCGATCTGGTTGAAAAATGGGTCAGCACAGCGCCAGGGCCTCCAGGCAGCGGCGCCGGTGCGCGGCGCCGCTGTCCGGCGCGATCTGCCGGCCGGGCAGGCGCAGGCCATAGGCCACGCCCAGGCGGTCGGCCTGCAGCACCCAGGCGGTCAGGCGCGACAGGCGCGCCTCGGGCGCCGCGAGCCCGGTGGCGCTCCAGTCCAGCCACAGCGCGTGGCGCTGCGCCTCCTGGGTGTCGCGGCTGACGAGGCCGTGCGTGCCCGTGGCCATCGACCGGGCGGCCTTTTTCCAGAGCACGAGCCTGAGCGGGTCGCCGCGCCGGTAGGCGCGCGCGCCGTCGTATTCGCCCATGCCATGCGCCGGGGCCTGGCCCGCGCCCGCGCGCGGCTCGCCCGGCGGCAGCGGCGGCGCGGGGGTTTCGGGCCGGGGGTAGACCAGCACCTGTGCCGCGGGCCGCCACAGCGCCCAGACGCGGAAGGTGCCCAGCGGGTAGCGCGTCTCCAGCATCAGCGTGGGCACGCCCTGCAGGCCGCGCCGCTCGGGCCGGAAGGCCACCTGCACGGTGGCGATGCCCTGGGCCGGCACGTCGGTCCAGGCCCACTCCCGGGCGCCCGCGCGCACGGCCACGCCTATGCCGTAGCGCGTCGTGCGCGCGCCGCTGTTCAGCTGCACCTGCAGCGGCGCCGCCGCGCCGAGGAACTGCGGCTCGGGGGCGAGCAGGCGCAGCGTCAGGCCGCGCAGCGTGGCGTGGCACAGGTGCACGCCGACCATGGCGCTGCCGGCCAGCAGGAAGGTCAGCAGGTACCCCAGGTTGAGCTGGAAGTTGATGGAGGCCACCAGCAGCACGAACAGCGTGAGCGCCAGCATCCAGCCCGCGGCCGTGGGCAGGATGTAGACGTTGCGCTGGGTCAGCGCGAGCGTGTCGGTGCGCGGCAGGCGCGCGCTCCACCAGCGCCGCCAGCGCTCCTTAGCGCCTGCCCAGGGCGCTGGTTGCGGCGTGGCGGCCGCGGGGCGCGCGGCCTGTTCCAGCGTGGGGGGCATCAGGGCAGAGGGATGGACTCGACCATGGCGCGCACCTGTTCCACGCTGCCGCGCCCGGCTTCGCCCACGGGCAGCAGGCGGTGGGCGATGGTCTGCGGCAGGACGGCCTGCACGTCGTCGGGCGCCACGTAGTCGCGCCCCTCGATGAGCGCCTGGGCCTTGGCTGCGCGCACCAGGGCGATGCCCGCGCGCGGCGACAGGCCCTGCACGAACCAGCGGCCCGAGCGCGTGGCGGCGACCAGGTCCTGCACGTAGTCGAGCAGCGGCCCGGCCGTGTGCACGGCCAGTACCTGCCGCTGCAGCGCGGCCAGTTCATCGAGCGACAGCAGCGGCGGCAGGCCGGCCAGCATGTCGCGGCGGTCGCCGCCGGCCAGCAGCAGGCGCTCGGAGGCGCGGTCGGGGTAGCCCAGCGAGATGCGCATCAGGAAGCGGTCGAGCTGGCTCTCGGGCAGCAGGAAGGTGCCCAGCTGGTCGTACGGGTTCTGCGTGGCGATCACGAAGAAGGGCTGGGGCAGGGGGCGCGTGGCGCCCTCCACCGAGACCTGCTTCTCTTCCATGGCTTCGAGCAGCGCGCTCTGCGTCTTGGGGCTGGCGCGGTTGATCTCGTCGGCCAGCAGCACCTGCGTGAACACGGGGCCGGGGTGGAAGCGGAAGTCCTCCGTGCCGCGCTCGTACACCGACACGCCCGTGAGGTCGCTGGGCATCAGGTCGGACGTGAACTGCACGCGCGTGAACGACAGTCCGAAGGTGCGCGCCAGCGCATGGGCCAGCGTGGTCTTGCCCACGCCGGGAACGTCCTCGATCAGCAGGTGGCCGCCCGCGAGCAGGCAGGTCACGCAGTCCTGGATTTGTAAGCTTTTCCCGGTGATCACCGTGTTAAGCTGATTCAAAAGCGACTGGATCTTGTGCTGTGCGTGCATGGCCTGACGTTATCCGAAAACAAACGAGACACAGGGGAATGACTGTGAGCAAGACGGGCTATTACACCCATCGCGATTGCCGCAAGCACGAAATGGGACCAGGGCACCCCGAATGCCCGGGGCGGCTGGACGCCATCGAGGACCGCCTGCTGGTGAGCGGCGTGGCCGACGCGCTGGAGCACCGCGAGGCCCCGCTGGCCTCGCTGGCCGACATCGAGCTGGCGCACGACCGCATGCACATAGCCGCGCTGCGCGGCCTGTCCGACATGCTCATCGAGGAGGAGGACGCGGGCGGCTCCCCCCTCACGCAGCTCGATACCGACACCGCCATGAACCGCTACACCTGGACGGCGGCCCTGCGCGCCGCCGGCGCGGCCCTGGAGGCCACCGACGCGGTGCTGGCCGGCGAGCTGGAGAACGCCTTCTGCTGCGTGCGCCCGCCGGGCCACCACGCCACGCGCTCCAAGGCCATGGGCTTCTGCTTCTTCAACAACGTGGCCGTCGCCGCCAAGTACGCGCTGCAGCGCCACAACCTCAAGCGCGTGGCCGTGGTGGACTTCGACGTGCACCATGGCAACGGCACGGAGGACATCCTGGCGGGCGACCCGCGCGCGCTCATGGTCAGCATCTTCCAGCACCCGTTCTACCCGTACTGCGGCGACCAGGACCCCGCGCCCAACATGCTCAACGTGCCCGTGCCCGCCTACACCAAGGGCATGGACGTGCGCGACATCGTCGAGATGATGTGGATCCCGCGCCTGGAGGAATTCAAGCCCGAGATGATCTTCATCAGCGCGGGCTTCGACGCGCACCGCGAGGACGACATGGGCCAGCTGGGCCTGACCGAGCAGGACTACGCCTGGATCACCATGCGCATCAAGGACGTGGCGCGGCGCTTTTCCAGCAAGCGCATCGTCTCCTGCCTGGAGGGCGGCTACGTGATGGGGCCGCTGGCGCGCAGCGTGGAGGCGCATGTGCGCGTGCTCGCGGACCTGTGATGGAGAAAACGATGCCGGATTGCCCTGATCTGGTGCACGTGGCGCGCGACGCGCGCGGCGTGGTCACGCTCACGCTGAACGACCCCGCGCGCTTCAACGCGCTGGGCCATGAAATGCTCGCCGCCCTGCAGCGCGCGCTCGACGGGGTGGCGCAGGACGAGGGCGCGCGCGTGGTGGTGCTGGCCGCCGCGGGCAAGGCCTTCTGCGCGGGCCACAACCTCAAGGACATGGCGCAGCACCCCGACCTGGCCTGGTACCAGGACCTGTTCGCCCGCTGCAGCCGCGTGATGCTCGCCATCCACAGGCTGCCCGTGCCGGTCATCGCGCGCGTGCACGGCATGGCCACGGCGGCGGGCTGCCAGCTCGTGGCGCAGTGCGACCTGGCCGTGGCCAGCGAGGCGGCCAGCTTCGCCACCAGCGGCATCCACTACGGCCTGTTCTGCGCCACGCCCAGCGTACCCCTGGTGCGCAACGTGCCGGCCAAGCGGGCCATGGAGATGCTGCTCACGGGCGACTTCATCGACGCGCGCACCGCTCTCGCCGAGGGGCTGGTCAACCGCGTGGCGCCGCCCGAGGCGCTGGACGCCGAGGTGCAGGCGCTGGTGCGCTCCATCCTGCAGAAGCCCCGCACGGCCGTGGCCATGGGCAAGGCCCTGGTGTACCAGCAGCGCGAGCTGGGTATCGACGCCGCCTACCAGATCGCCGGGCAGGCCATGGCCGCCAACATGATGGACGAGGCCGCGCAGGAGGGCGCGCGCGCGTTCGCCGAAAAGCGCCAGCCCGCCTGGAAACGGCCCTGACCGGTGGCCGGCTCCATGGGCGTGCTGGCATAATCCGCCGAAAAGAACGACCGTTCACTTCTGTGCTGCGGGCACTGCGACTGCCAGGCATGATGTGGTGCGCAATAGAATCCCCCGGTCTACGTAAACGTCAAATCAATCAACCATCGAAGGAGCCGCAGCAATGAAGATCTTGGTCCCCGTCAAGCGCGTGGTGGACTACAACGTGAAAGTCCGGGTGAAATCGGACGGCACGGGCGTAGACATCGCCAACGTGAAGATGAGCATGAACCCCTTCGACGAAATCGCCGTCGAGGAAGCCG
>NZ_JBTNEH010000048.1:0-8066 GCF_054512775.1 Alicycliphilus sp. T452 | reverse complement strand
CGTCGTGCGCCTGACGCTGCGCAGTAACAGCTCTATCTCGGCAAACTTCTCTCGGCTGATGTCGCTCGGGTATTGCTTTCTTTTCACACCCCTATTGTCTGAGGTCGGAAGATCGCAAACAGGCTCTAAGAACAGTCCTTGATCTGTATGCTCAGACTAGGCACTGCCGGTCGAAAAAGGCTTTGCGCCAGCGCTGCACGCGCACTTCGCGGAACAGCCCGTGGGCATGAAAGGGGTCGCCGGCGATGAAGCGCTCGGCCTCCTCGCGCGTATCCACATCGACGATATAGACACCGCCGCCGGCATCGGTGCCGTCGTCGTTGAGCTTGGCGCCCGCAGCCAGGACGATGCCGGCTTGCTGCTGTACATAGGCCAGATGGACTTGGCGCAACTCCTTCCGCAAGTGGCTGCGTTCGATGTCATCCCAGGTTTCGATGTGGTAAGGCATGCTCAGTCTTTCAGAGGGGGGGCAATTGCCGTTGATGGTTTAATCCAGGGTGGCACCGGAGGCGCGCACGCGTTCCTCCTGCACCGTGCGGTCGTTACGGAGGTACAGAGCGAATGCGGTGGGGGAGGAGGCCACCACCGAGTAGGCGTAGGGGTCGATGTACTTGTCGCGGAAGTCCTGCTCCTGCAGCACGGCCCGTGCCGCATTCGCCAGTCGAACGGCCAATGCCGGCGGCAAGCCCTTGGGGCCCGTCAGTCCGATCAAGAAGCCAGCTTGCACGTCCTTGATACCGAGCTCCTTGAAGGTCGGGACATGGGGCAGTGCCTTGGGCCGTTGCTCGGCCGAAACGGCAAGACCCTTGATCTTCTTGTCGACGATGTAGGGGCCGAGGAAGGCCACGGCCAGCATGGTCGCATCCACCTGTCCTGCCATCAGGTCGGGCAAGATGGGCGCAGCGCCCTTATATGGCACGTGGTTCCACTGGAAGCCTTCATTCTTGCCGAGCATCGCCATGGGCAGATGGGTCACGCCACCGACTCCGGCCGATGCGTAGTTGACGGGCTCCGAGTTCGAGCGAGCGCGCGCCCGAGCAATGAATTCCTTGGCGGTTTCAGCCGGGAAGTCCGGCCGGACGGCCAGCACCATGGGCACATGGATCAGCTGGCTGATGGGCACCAAGTCGGTTTCTGGAACGTAGCCCAGCTTCTTGTACAGGAACTGGTTTTGCGTCAGCGGCGCTTCGGTCGAGACGAACAGCGTATAGCCGTCGGGCTTGGACCTGGCAACGAACTGCGATGCTACGATTTCGTTGGCCCCCGGTTTGTTGTCGATTACGACGGGCTGCTTAAGCTCCGCCGACAGGCGCTGGCCCAGAGCCCGGGCCAGCGCGTCCACCGGGCCTCCGGCCGGATAGCCGACTACGAAGGTGATGGGCTTGCTGGGCCAATCCTGTGCCAACGCCGGTGCTGCGGCACTTGTCAACCCCAAGGCTGCCAGCAGGCAGTATGCGAGTGTCTTGTTCATTTGATGAAGTCTCCTGTGTTTGGATTGATGATCGAGCGGCGGGATGCTAGGAGTCTCTGCGCGCGCCGGCCATTGCGTTCTGTCGAAGACGATGTTTCAGCCACGCAAACGTCCGTGCTCCAGAAGATGAAACGTAAGCGGCTAGCGATCCCCTCTTGACGCAGACAAGGTTGAGCGCAGGAGCTCTCAGGCGGCAGGCATCCAGCGGTGCGGCAACAGTTCGTCGATGCGGTGGTTGGGGTGCGAGAGCAACCGCTCGAGCACATCCTTGAGGTAAGCCCATGGATCGTGCCCATGCAGCCTGGCCGAGTGCACCAGGCTCATCACCATGGCCGCACGCTGGCCAGCCAGCTCACTGCCGGCAAACAACCATGCCTTCCTGCCCATCGCCCAAGGGCGCATCAGGTTCTCGATATGGTTGTTGTCCATGCTCACCGCACCATCGTGCAAGAAGCACCCCAATGCCTGCCAGCGTCTGAGGCTGTAGTCCAGCGCCGCAGCGATGCCACTGCCGTCGGGCACGCGTGCACGCTCCAGGCACAGCCAGGCGTGCAACTCGTCCCACAGCGGCTGTGCATGCCGCTGCCGGTGCTCCAGCCGCTCGGTACTCGTCATCCCACGCGTCTGGGCCTCGACGCGGTACAGCCACGCGATGCGCTGCAGGGCTTGCTCGGCCACGGGGCTAGTGTGGGCCTTGGCCAGTTCATCGAACTTGCGCCGCGCATGTGCCAGGCATCCCGCCTCGATACAACCCTGGCGTTTGAACACGGCGTCGTAGCCTGCGTAATCGTCGCAACTGAGCGTGCCCCTCCATTGGGCCAGGAAGTCGGCGGGGTATCTGGAGCCCCGACCTCGGCAGAAGTCGTAGATGACACCCGGCATCGCGTCATGCTCGCCTCTGGCATAAGCCCACACATAGGCCTTGACAGTCTTGCCCGCACCGGGATCGAGCATCCGCACCGGTGTCTCGTCAGCGTGCAGCACCGCAGCGCCCAGCACGAAGGCGCGGTGCGCCTCGTACAGCGGCATCAGGCTGGCGGCGGCTGCCCCCGACCAGGCCGCCAGCGTGGAGCGCGGCGTGTGCACGCCCGAGCGGGCGTTGATCTGCTCTTGCCGGTAGTACGGCAGGTGGTCCACGAAGCGGCTGACCAGCGTGTGCGCGAGCAACCCGGCCGTGGGCTGGCCCTTGTCGATGATCTGGGGCGCCACGCTCTCCTGCACGAGGGTGCCTTCGCCCTTGCGCAGGCAGCCCTTGCAAACCCACTTGCCGCGAATGTGGCGATGCACGAAGAACTCCGCCGGCACGATGTCCAGCCGTTCCGAGATGTCCTCGCCAATGCGCGTCATAGGCTGGCCGCACCCAAGGGATGGGCACAGGGTGCTCTGGGGTTCGTGGCGGTGTTCGACACGGCGCAGGTGCTCGGGCAGGGCCTGGCGGCGTGGCTTGCGCGGGGCCGGTCCGTCGGCTGGCGGTGCCGATGCCTGGCTGTCTTTGTCCTGCAGGGCTTGCAACTGGGTCTCAAGGCTGGCTTGATCCTCAGCCAGCGTCTCCTCGAACAACTGGCGCTGCTCGGCGTTCATGGCCTCGGTCCTGGCGCCGAACCTCCAGGCCTTCAGGCGCGCCAGCTCGAACGTGATGCGCTCGATCCTGGCGTCCTTGAACTTGAGCGCCTGCGCCTGCTGGGCAATCTGCTGGTCGCGCGCGTCGATCTGCCTCGTTTGCTCGGCCATGTGCGCAAGCATCTGCTCGGCGAGCCGGGCCATCGCCGCAGGGTCCAGGGAACGCATGTCCTGAGCCTTGAGTGCGTGCAGATCGAGCATGCCTCGATTGTGAAGTGCCGATCACTGCGAAGCCATCGGACATTCTCGGATTGCCTTGCCTGCGGCTCACATCCGCGTGATGGTCTTGAGTTGCTCCAGGCGCTGCCAGGGCAGCCCCAGCACCAGGGCATCGAACTGCTCGCGCGTGAGCGTGATGCAAGAGGCTCCCGCCGCACCTCGGCGCGGCCACACGAAGCCGCCCAGGTGCAGGCGCCGCGTGGCGCACCACACGCCGAAGCCATCGTGCACCACCAGTTTGATGCGGTTGGCCCGGACGTTGGCGAAGAGATAGCCGTGGTGCGCGTGGGCGGCGCCAAAGACCTGGACCACGCGCGCAAGCAGGCTGTCCACTCCTGCCCGGATGTCGATGGGCTGCACCGCCAGCCATACGGCGTCGATGCGGATCATCGCAGCACCTCGCGCAGCCAGGCGGCGCATGAGGACGCCTCGCTGACAGGCCAGTGCACGGTTACCGGAGTGCCAGCAATGCTCAGCTCAATGCAGATGCTTGACGCTGTCTGCCTGGTGCCTGGCTCGATGGAGATGGGCAGGAATGTCGTGGCGCCGTGGTGTTCCTGGACGCTGGCGCCGAACACGGTCGTTTGAGCATCGTCTGTCCCATGGTCATCGCGCACGCCCGCATCGCTGATCCAGCGTTGCAGCAGATCGGGGCGGATGCCGTGCAAGCGCGCGACGGCAGAGATCGTCTGGCGCGACTGCCTGTAGCTTGCGATGACGCGATCCTTGAACTGCTGATCGTGCCGGAAGTAGGGGCGTGCTGCCAGGTCCGGGGAAAGGGAGGTCATGTTCATGGAGACTCATGCAGAAGTTGACATCGGCACGAGGCTCCTATGCCGATGGCCAAGCAGCAAGAGGGGATCGCTAGCCGCTTACGATGAAACGCTGGTTTTCGCAAAGTCGAATTGCCGGGTCGCGCCACTGCGATCAACATGCCGTCCCGACAACGATCGCATCACACAACGAAGGGACACCACAGGTGATCAACAAGCAGTTCTCCAGCGCAGCCGAAGCGCTGGCCGACATTCCGGACGGTGCAGTCGTGGGGATCGGTGGATTCGGCAATTCTGGCGTGCCGCTGGACCTGATCGATGCATTGATCGACCACGCGCCGCACGAACTCACCATCGTCAGCAATAACGCAGGCGGTGGCGAAGTCGGCTTGGCCCGCCTGCTGCAAGCAGGGCTGGCGCGCAAGCTGGTCTGCTCGTTTCCACGGTCGGCCGATTCCTATGTGTTTGATGGACTGTATCGCAGCGGCAAGTTGGCGCTGGAACTGGTACCCCAGGGCACGCTGGCCGAGCGGCTCCGAGCCGCCGGGGCGGGCATTGGCGCATTCTTCACACCGACTGCCTACGGGACCGTGCTGGCTGAACAGCGCGAAACCCGCGTGCTGAACGGTAAGCCACAGGTGCTGGAGCTGCCCCTACACTTGGACTACGCGTTGGTCAAAGCCGAGTGCGGGGATCGTTGGGGCAATCTAACCTACCGCAAGTTGGCGCGCAACTTTGGTCCGGTGATGGCCATGGCCGCACGCTGCACTGTCGCGTCCGTGCAAAGCATCGTCCCGCTCGGTGAGCTCGACCCAGAAAGCGTCGTGACCCCGGGTATATACGTACGCCGCGTGGTCGAGCGCAGCGCCGCCATCCAGATCCGGGAGGCCGCATGATGAACGAAGTCCGCAACCGAATCGCCGCGCGCGTCGCGCGGGACATTCCCGAGGGTTCCTATGTGAACCTCGGCATCGGGCTGCCAACCCTGGTCGCCAACCACATCCCCGCCGACCGCGAGGTGATCCTGCACAGCGAAAATGGCGTGCTCGGCCGTTGGCACCGTTCGGGTGAAGGACAGTTCGATCCCGACGTCATCAATGCGGGCAAGGAGCCGATTCACCTGCTGGCCGGCGCAGCGCTCTTTCACCACGCCGACTCGTTCGCGATGATGCGTGGAGGCCATCTGGACATCTGCGTCCTGGGAGGCTTTCAGGTTTCCGAGCGTGGAGACCTCGCCAACTGGCATGCGGGCGATCCGAACGCCATTCCGGCCGTGGGGGGGGCTATGGATCTCGCCGTCGGTGCTAAGCGCGTGTTCGTGACCATGGAGCATGTCGGCAAGAACGGTGTGCACAAGATCCTGCGCGAATGCACCTATCCGCTGACCGGCAGCCGCTGTGTGTCACGCATCTACACCGACCTTGCGGTGTTGGAGGTGCATGCCGATGGTTTGCATGTGATTGAGCTGTCGCCTGGCGTGACGCGCGAGCAGTTGGCCGCATCCACCGGCGCAGACCTAATTTTTGAGCCGGCGCTCATCGCCTGATTTCCCCGCATCCCTATCTCACAGCTTTCAACGAGGAGACTTTGCATGCTGTTCTGTGCCCGCATGGAAGTGCGCATTCCGCACGACCTGGATCCTGCCTTTGTCCAATCGCTCAAGGAGCGCGAGAAAGCGCGTGCCATCGAGCTGCAGCAGCAGGGCAAGTTTCTGCACCTGTGGCGTGTGGTCGGCCAATACGCCAATATCAGCATCTTCGACTGTGCCAGCAATGACGAGCTGCATGAGGTACTAAGCTCACTTCCGCTCTTTCCGTACTTGCAGATCGAGGTCACGCCGCTAGCGCGGCATCCGTCTTCGATCGCCTGAGAGGAAACCGCCCATGTTGGATACCTACCAGGTCGGTGACGTGCGCATCACTCGCATCCACGAATACTCCGGCCCGACGCACGACCCTAAGTTCCTGCTGCCCGATATGACCCCAGAGCAGTTGGAGAGCCACCGTAGCTGGATGGCGCCCGAGCATTGGGTTCCAGCAATGAACAAGCTGGTGCTGACGGTGCAGCTGTGGGTCGTGCAGGCGGGCGACAGCATCATTGTCGTCGATACCGGCGTCGGCAATCGCAAGCCGCGCGAAGGTATGGCCCGCATGCACCAGCTCAACACACTCGTTCTCGAGTGGCTGGAAGCGGCCGGCGCCCCGGCTGACCGCGTGACTCATGTCGCGATCACGCATCTGCACATGGACCATGTCGGCTGGAACACGCGCTGGCAGGACAACCGCTGGACGCCGACTTTCCCGAACGCCAAGTATCTGCTACCGCATGACGATTACCGCTTTTGCCTGGAAGGCAAGAACAAGGAGCAGCCGCTGGATGTGTTCGGCGCGGCCTTCGACGATAGTGTGCAGCCGTTGGTCGCTGAAGGTCTGGTGCAAATGATCCGTCCTGGCGATGAGATTGCCGGTTGTTTGCAAGTCGAAGACGCCTGCGGACACAGTCCGGGGCAGGTCGCGTTCCGGGTACGGTCGCGCGGCGAACAGGCGGTGTTCTGCGGCGATGTATTCCACAATCCCATGCAGATTGTGTTGCCAGACATTAACTCCGGCTATTGCATCTGGCCTGACAAGGCTCGCCAGACGCGGCGAGCCATGCTGGAGGACTTGGCTCAGTCCGGCGCACTCCTGTTGCCGGTGCATTTTGGCGATCCATACGCCGGCTACATCCGGCGGGAACAGGGCGGCTACAAGTTCGAGCCTGTAGCGCGGTCGCGCTGAAGCGTGCGCGCGTGACGTTCGACTGTCTCAATGAACTCCCGCGCGTATAGCGGGAGCGCGGAGAAGCTTCGCGCGCATAGCTGATATTCGCGATAGGCCCATTCGTCTTCGAGCTGGCACACGTTTACGGTGCCGCGCTCGTTCATGCGTTGCACCAGCACTTCGGGAACGACGGCGATGGCGACGCCGGCTTCGACCATGCGGAAAATGGCCTCAAAGCCTGCCACCTGAACGCGGACCTTCAGTTCACGATGGAGCCGCAGCGCCTGCTGCCGCAGGAACTCCTGCGTCACGGCGCCATCGAGCAGGGACACCAGTTCCTCGTCGAGGATGTCCGCGAAGTGCAGGCTGGAGCGCGCACCCAGCGGGTGCGCCGGCGGCGTCACGACGACAAGCCGGGAGGTCAGGAACACTCGACACTCGAGTCCTTCAGTCGGGACGTTACCCGAGATCAGGCAAAGGTCCGCAGCGCCATCTAGCACGGCACGCGCAGCTTCCTCACTGAGCCGCTCGCGCAAATCGATCTTCACACGGGGGAACTTGGGAAGGTAGTCGTGCAGAACCGGAGGAAGGAACTCGGTGATGCCCGTTGTGTTCGCCAGTACTTTGAGCCGGCCGCTGACTCCGGAACCTAGCAGTTGCAGGTCGCTGTTAAGCAACTCTATCTGCGCAAAGATCTTGTGTGCGTGTTCTAGGTATACCTTGCCCGCCTCGGTCAGCTCAACGCCTTGCGGGCTACGCAGCAGCAGCTTCAAGCCCAGCGCCTCTTCCAGGTGTTTGATGCGTTGGCTGGCTGCAGGCACCGAGAGATAAGACCGAGCGGCGCCGCGGGTGAGGTTCTTCTCTTCCGCAATGTTGGAGAACACGCGAAAGTCATGCAAGTCATAGCGCATGGCGTTTGGGCTAAGGGTCTGAAGTTGCGCCAGAGTAGATGTGGATGCCGCGCATGGTCCGCATTCTGCACTGAAAGCGTGGCGGTTCTTGAACGAACTGGTGCTCGAACACCTGGCCAAGTGGTTGGCCAATCCGACAATCGCCGCAAGCTGTGCGGCTGGAGTTGGCAAGATGTCTGTGATGGGCTTAGAGCGGCTAACAAAACGGTGCAAGATGGCGAACGCAGATGATGCAGCAAGCCAGAGAAAGCAGCGCGAGATGAATGTCGATGCGGCGCTCAAAGCGAGTCCGCAGCTTGCCCAAGGCAGCCAA
>NZ_JBTNEH010000047.1:0-9641 GCF_054512775.1 Alicycliphilus sp. T452 | reverse complement strand
GAGGCCACCATACCCGTTTACAAAGCGAACAGGAAAGTCAATGAAATCAACGGTCTACCCAGACCACCCCCGCGCCAGTGCTAGCTTTGCGTACCGTCACTTATTGCACTGAAAACGAGGAGACCCCAGTGCGGCCCTCAGGGTGGGCGGCCACGTATTTCTGCCACAGCAGCATCAGCGTCATGCCCTTGCGGTCAAGCTCGCGGTGCATGCGGCTCCAGTCAGGTTCGACGAAAGGCTGCGAGGGCGCAGCGCGCGGCTGCAGCGCGGTGGACAGCCGCTGTTCGCTCCAGTCCTGCACCGTCTCCCAATCGAGCCCGGCGACGCTCGTCAAGCTGACGTACTTGGCGACGGCACCTTTGGAGATCCCGAGGGTGGAGGCGATCTGCTCGAGAGAGAGCTGTGCCTGCCACTTCAGGCGAATTACATTCTTGATTATGCGTAGAGACATTCGTTTTGTGGCATCCAGGGCCTTGACGGGAAAAGACCGTCGAGGGTAGGACACCCGGGTTTGCGTTCTCTACGCAGCACCACCGGCAAGTCAGAGCCCCTCAGGGGACGCCGATTTGGCGGTCACGATCGCCGAAATGGTCGGTCACGATGATCCGAAACGGAGGGTCGGTCACGATCGCCGGAATCACCGGTCACGATGCCGAAACGGCCGGTCACAATGGGCCGAAATACGCATATCAGCAATGGGCCCATCTTCAACGCCGACGGCACGCTGACCTCAGCCCTGCTGGACCACGTCGAGACCGTTCTGATCGAGGGCAAGAGCTACCGCGGACAGGCTCACGGCGAGGCCTGAAGCCCGACCGCGCCCTCGCCGCCAGCGCCAGCTTCAGCAATGCCGCCGCGAACCTCTCAGCATTTTGAAACCGGCCGATAACCAGCACGTTCGCACCGGCGCCCACAAGTGGTGGCTGCGCTGCAGGAACCGGATGCCCTGCTCCCCACTCCTGCTCGCTGAAGGATACTCGCGCGCAAAGCTGTGCAAGTGCTGCAAGAGGCTTGTGAGGACCGCAGGTGGCATTTGGCGAAGTGCCAACCAGGCCGGCAATCACCGCCTGGGTGATGTTGTCTTGGTTGAGGTTCGCGCATACGCAGGTCGAACTCTAGGAGAGTAGGAACTCTCTGAAGCGACGATTGGGTTCAAGATGCGGGCCGGTTGCCCTCGAAGGCATCTTGCAGCAGCTGGCGGATGGCCGCCTTCTCCAACGGCCGCGGGTTCGGGTACTGGTTCTGCAGCGCGAGCTCACAGGCCAGGTCGAGGTCATCGGCTTTCATGCCGATGTCGCGCAGCGCCACCGGCACGCCATTGTCCTTCGCCAGGTCGAAGACCGCCTGCGGCGCGCTCCTCGCCTCCAGCGCACCGGCGATGCGACGCATGGCCTCCGGTGCCGCCGGGGCGTTGTAGGCCAACGCGTGCGGCAGCACGATGGTGTGCGTTTCCGCGTGCGGCAGGTTGAAGCTGCCGCCCAGGGTGTGGCATAGTTTGTGGTGGATCGCCATGTCTACCGAGTTCAGTACCGTGCCGCACAGCCAGGCGCCGTAGAGGGCGTTGCCGCGCACCCCGATGTCGCCGGGCGCCGTGCGCAGCCGCGGCAGCGCCAGGCCGAGCGCGCGGATGCCCTCCTGTGCCATCAGATCGATGATGGGGTTGCCGGTCGCGGAGTACAGCCCCTCCGCCGCGTGCGCGACGGCGTTCATGCCGCTGGTGATGCTCATCCCCACCGGCAGCGACAGCGTGAGCTCGGGGTCGTAGATGACGGTGCGCGGCAGCACCCGGTCGTCGCGCCCGGTCTTCTTCAGGCCCGCCTCGGTGATGCCATAGATGCTGGTCATCTCGGAGCCGGCATAGGTCGTAGGCACGGCGATGATTGGCACGGCGGACTCGCGGGCGATCGCCTTGCCCAGGCCGATCGTGGAACCCCCGCCCACCGCCACGGCGCAGTCAGCGCCGATCCGCGCGGCGTACTCGCAGGCTTCGCGTGCCGTCGCTATCGGCACGTGCATGGTCGCCTTGTCGAACACACCGGCCGCGCGCGGGCCCAGCAGAGCCGCCACCTGTTCGGCCGCGGCGCGCCGCTCCGGAGTTGACAGCACCAGCGCTTTGCGCGCACCCAGCCGCTCCACTTCCGCGGGGAGCTCGCGCAGCTTGCCGGCGCCGAACACGACGCGGGCCGGCCTGCCGATGTAGGTGAAGTCCTTCATGTCCTGTTCCGGCCCAAGGGGCACTCCGCACTATAGCGCGCGCCCGGCACGAACAAGCGGCCCCCGCGGAAACCTGTTTTCCGGTGCGCGGAAGAGCTCACGCAATTCGGGCGTTCCTGCCGTCGGCCTCGTACTGGGTGATGCGGCGTCCGATATCCTTCGCAGCGATCCGCAGGTCGGCCAGTTCGGCCTGCACGCCGTCGATCACCGGCTTTGGCAACTGCATGCCCAACTCCTCAACGGCGAGCCGCGGGGTCTCGCTGGCGGCGAGGCCTGGGTCGCTCATGTAGGAGAAGTTGTCGTTGACGTAGTGAGAAAGGCTTCGTCTTGCATCGGGTTGTGTGGATTCGGTGTTGGCTGAAAGGCCGCTCCTCCCGCCGACACTGGCGCAGTTCGCGGCGCGGCTTTGCGTGGCTTCGTGTGGGGCGTGGCTGCCGCGCCGGCCGGGGCGGCCTTGGGCGCCTCGGCGGCGATGAGCGTCAGATGCTCGCTGGAGGCGCCGTATTGCTCGCGGGCACGGCGCGCCAACTGCGCCTTCAGCTTGTCCACCAGCAGCGTCAGATGCGCCACCTGCGCGTCGCGCTCAGCGAGCAGGCCAAGCAGCGCTGGCTCGCGTCAGCACCGCCAGCGCCGGCGTCACGACGACGGCCGTGCGAAGCTATCTTCGCTTCCGTGCGTTCGAAGGTAACGCTGTCGCGCATCTGCTGCCGATCGTCGCCTCGCCAGCAAGCTGGCGCTTGGCACCACTGCCGCAGACCCTGACTCCGTCCGAGGTTCAACGCTTGCTCGGCGCCTTCCCGCCAAGCCGGCGGCTCGACTGGCGCCGTCGCGGCGCCTTGGGCAGCAGCAGACCCGCCCGGGCCATCACCCGCTAGGCCCGTTCCGGATTGACCCGAGCCGCACCTTCCTGTGCTCGGCGTTGGCGGTTCACCAGCGCACGCACGCCGGTAGCCGTAGCTCGGGAGTTCGGCGATCGGCTCGCGAATTCCGGCAATCAGCTCGCGCATCGCCCGCCAGCGTGCGGCCGCTGCGTCCGTCACGCCAGCCATCGGCACGATGGCGAAGGTCGTGAATGTGCAGGCGCACCCACCCCCAGCACCCGGCAGAGCGTCTTCACTGGTCTTCTCCGGGCAGCAAGGGCGAGCGCGCACTCCACTTTTTCGGCGGCGTACTCCAAGGCTTGCTTGAGGATCTCGTTCTCGAGCGTCTTCTTGCCCAGCACTCGCTGCAGCTTGGCGATCTCCGAACGCGCAGCCGCCAGCTACGACGCCGGCACCACCGCTTCGCCGGCCGGGGCACGGTGATCCGCAAAGATGAGAGACCGTGAAGGATTGAGCGCCTTATTTCTTCGGTTGGTCCAACTGCATCGCTCTTGTCGCCAGCGTGAAAAGGCCGTGGAGAAACACTTGCTTCTCCGCGGTGCTGAGGCCAGCCAAGAGCCGGGTCTCGACTTCGTTGATCATGTCCTCAACACGGCAGTGAACTGTCTTCCCCTTCCTTGTTAGCGTGAGGCTCAACCGCCTGCGGTCCTCGCTGTCTATGCCGCGATCCACATAGCCCTGTTCCACCAGGTTGTCAATCGCGCGCGTGACGAAGAACGCGTCTGTGCTCGTGCGTGCGGCGACTTCCTTTGCCGAAACTGGCTCAAACCGGCCGATCACGGCCATAACGCGCCAATTAGTGACTGAGAGCCCGAAATCGGCCGACCACTTGGGCGCCAAGTGACGGGTAACACAAGTCGCGATCAATAGGCAGCGATAGGTGACCCTCTCCTCGAGAAGCACACGCGTCGTCTGAGTCATTGGTAGACGTTGGTTCCTAAATTGAATAAATCCAGGAGCGAACGCCCCCTTCCAAACCGTGCATGCGGATTTCCCGCACACGGCTTACCAGTGGTCTGTCGGCTCGCAGCATTACGCGGACTCCCGTTTTCTTCCGGGAGGTTTGCCGGCATAGCGGATGGTGCCTCGCAGGCGATACAACCCAAGGTGTTCAAAGTACTCGCGATCCCAGCGTTGCGCCTGGCCTGCCTTCAGGCTGCGCCCCGCGCGCTTGACCCGCAGGCTGCGCAAACGTCTCACGACGTAGGCGTCAACATCGATGAAATGGTTGGCCGCGTTGCCGCTGCCGAAGTACTGCCCCCAGCCACGCAGCACCGGGTTGAGCTCGGCAATCACGCTTCGCACATCCTGATGACAGCGCCCTCTGGGGGTCAGCTCCCGCACCCGGCCGCGCACCCGGTTCATCGCCCGGCGACTTGGCCACCGATACAGGTAGTACCGCCTGACGCCCTCTTGCTGCCACAGTCGCCCGCTCATGCGCTTGTGCAGGTGGCAGCCCAGGAAGTCGAAGCCCTCCCGGCCCTGCGTCAGCACCACGCGTCGCGTCTTCTGCGGATGCAGCTTCAAGCCCAGCCGACCCAGCACGTGCTCGATGCGGCGCTGGGCCTCTTCGCAGGCTTGCGCACTACGGCACATCACCACGAAGTCGTCCGCATACCGCACCAGTTCGCCCAGATGCGCGCCGTGTCGGCGCCACACCCGGTCCAGCACGTGCAGGTAGATGTTCGACAGCAGCGGCGAAATCACACCACCCTGCGGCGTTCCCGCCACCGGGTGGCGCACCGCGCCGTCTTCCATCACCCCTGCTTGTAGCCATTGCCTCACCAGCTTGAGTATCCGCCGGTCACTGACGCGCTGCCCCATCAAGGTAAGCAGTTTGTCGTGATCGATGCTGCCGAAGTAATCGCTGATGTCGGCGTCCAGCACGTGATCGGCCCCTCGATTGCCCAGTTGCCTGAGTCGCTCGATCGCCATCGTCGCACTGCGCCTGGGTCTGAATCCGTACGAACACGGCTCGAAGTCCGCCTCGAAGATTGGCTCCAGCACCAGTTTGGCCGCCATCTGCACCACCCGGTCGCGCACCGTGGGAATACCCAAGGGCCGCTTTGCTCCGTCTGCCTTGGGGATGTAGGCGCGCCGCACGACCTGCGCACCGTACTCGCCCGCTCGCAGTACGTCACCCAGCTCCTGCAAGAAGCGCTGGACTCCATACTGCTCCACATCCTGGACCGACACACGATCGATCCCCGCTGCGCCGCGGTTGCGGCGCACTCGCTTCCACGCCTCGTGCAGGATGTCATCCCTGCACAACTGGTCGTACAACGCATGGAAGCGCCTTGCCGGCGCCCGCTTGGCTGCGGCCCAAAGCTGCCTTTGCAGTTGTCGCACGTTTTCGCGCGGCTCATCACCGCCGGGGTCGTTAGGTCCGGTCTGGCCGGCCATTCCCTTGCGCTTACCCGCTCCAGCAACATGACCACCGCAGGGACCCTTCCCTCCAGCCGCGTTATGCCCCACGGCCTTCGCGGGCACGGCTTGCGCCGCACCCAACGGTACTACGATCCCCTCGGACTCCCGCTGCGCACGCCTCGATTTCACCTTGGTTATACGAGCGCGCTTGCCCCGACTCGGGCAGCGCAGACGGGTCTCTCGTGTTCCGCTCCACTCCTTGCACGCGTGCTGCGCCCCATACCCCGCCGCAGTCCCCAGCGCGCTTCGGCACTCGCCCCGGTGATGTTGCCTTCGCCGTGACATGAGCGGCTCGGCCTGCGGGTTGTAAATCTGTCGAGGCTGCAGGCTTCACTTCATGTTGCGGCCCGCGTGCTTGCTCCCCGCTGCGCGGCAGTTGCCGCCTCACGGGCTTTTGACGCCCCGCTCGGGCATGGAAGTCTCCCTCCGCTGCCTGGGGCCTGCTACCCGGCGCACCGACGCCTACCGGGACGGGACTTTCACCCGTTGGAGTGGCGCAGCAAGCCAAGGTCGGTCCTCCCCCCGCGGGGATCAGTCCTTCCTCAACGTCACGACGCACCATGTGCTGGATTATAGGGCTGCGATCCCCCGTGCAGCTTGACACCCCGTGCAGCTTGACGGCGAAGGCGTCGGCTCGAGATACTCGCATATCGCAACTGATATGGGACCCGGAGGCCGCTATGCTGTGTCTGTCCGAAGAATCCCGTCCTTGCCGCGGCTGACCTGAGCAGCGAACGTGGACTCCCCAGTGCACAAGGAGTTCACGATGCAAGAGGGACCGGAGACCGAAGCAGACACGCGGGTGCTGCGTACAAGCGGCTTGCGCGGTTTGATGCCGAGGGCTTGCCTGGCCTGCAAGATCGCACCTGCCGCCCGCACACCAGACCTGCACCGTGCCTGCCGGCGGAGATCGCGAGCTTCGAGCAGCAGCGCCGGCAACGTCTTCCCTTGTGGCGTATCGCTCAGGCGTGCGGGCGCAGCTTGGCTACCGTCAGCCGCTACATGGTGCAAGCCGGCCTGTCACGACTGAAGTCCTTGGATCCCGTGGAGCCGATCCGCCGCTACGAACGCGCCACGCCCGGCGAGCTGCTGCACATCGACACCAAACGGCTCGGACGCATCCACGTCCTGGGTGACCGCATCACTGGAGACCGCGCGAAAAACCGCAATCGTGGCATCGGATGGGAAGCCGTGCACTTGGCGATCTATAATAGTGTCCTGTCCCCCTAATTCGTAGGCACAAAAACTGCATGGGTTGAGGCATCCTTGGAGATGTCTCATGCCGAACGCATACACCCCCACCAGCACGATCGAGCTCACGGACATGGAGCGTGCGGAGCTCACTTCGATGGCCAGATCGCGCTCACTTCCAACAGCGTTGTCGTTGCGCGCGCGCATCGTCCTGGCATGCGAAGGGCCGGACAAGGCCAGCACTGACGTTGCGACGACACTGGGGATCGATCGCAACACGGTCAACAAGTGGCGCGCGCGGTATGCGCGGAATCGGCTCCCAGGGCTGTATGACGAGCTTCGACCAGGGCGGCCGCGCACGGTCGATGACGAACGAGTGGCAGAGTTGATCACGAAGACTCTGCACACCAAGCCGGCGGACGGCGCAACACACTGGAGCACGCGCGGCCTTGCCGCCGAAACCGGAATCAGTAAGACCTCCGTCGCGCGTTACCTCAATGCCTTCCAACTCAAGCCTCACCGCGTGGAGAGCTTCAAACTCTGGGACGGATCCGCTGTTCATTGAGAAGCTGCGCGACGTCGTTGGCCTATACCTGAATCCCCCGGAAAACGCGCTGGTGCTCTGCGTTGACGAGAAGAGCCAGTGCCAGGCTCTGGAACGCACGCAGCCGATGCTGCCGATGGGATTTGGTTACGCTGAAGGCGTCACCCACGACTATGTCCGCCACGGAACTACGACGTTGTTCGCGGCGCTCAATGTGCTCAACGGCGCGATTCTGGCCAGCTGCAAGCCGCGCCACCGGCATCAGGAATTTCTCTCTTTCCTGCGCGAGATCGACAAGGCAGTGCCGCAAGAGTTGGACGTCCATTGCATCGTGGACAACTACGCGAGCCACAAGCACCCGAAGGTGCGAGCGTGGCTCGCGCAGCGACCACGCTGGCACATGCACTTCATTCCAACCTACTCCAGCTGGCTCAATCAGGTGGAGCGTTTCTTCGCGATCATCACGCGGACAAGGCGATCCGCCGCGCGGCTCATTCAAAAGCGTCAAGGAGTTGACAAAGAAGATCGACAGCTTCGTCACCTCATACAACGAGAAATGCAAGCCGTTCACCTGGACCGCCACAGCGGATTCGATCATCGAAAAACTCGCCCGCCTCTGCGGACGAATTACCGGGACAGGACACTAGCAGCTGTTGTGCCGCCCCGGGTACCCTCAGAAAATTCTGGTCAGCGATCCGCATCTAAGAGAAAACATGTTGACTCCGCTGCCCGTCTCGATCTACGATTATCCTTGGAGTTTGCAACTATCGCGTTTCGCAACCACCTGACGAATGGTTCGAGCGGAGGTTACGGGCTGGCTTGACAAGGGTTTCCTGCCGTCTCCCTGACTGCTGTGCGGAAGCGCCAAACGAGAGCAATAGGCGGCGATGTGTTTACTGCTGAAAGGGCGGCGATGTGTTTACTGCTGAAAGCAACCCGACGGAAGTCTGTATGAGCATGGGAACATTGCAGGTGCGCGTCGCGCGGAAAGCCGTTGAGGCGGTCGATGTTTGCAGCTTCGACCTGATCGACATTGGCGGCAAGCCGCTGCCCCCGTTCTCGGCTGGTTCGCATATCGATGTGCACTTGCCAAATGGGCTGACGCGCCAGTATTCACTTTGCAACGCGCCCTTTGAGAGCGGCCTGTATAGGATAGGCGTGCTGAAGGACGCCGCGACGCGCGGAGGCTCGAAGGCCATGCACGAGCAGGTGAATGAGGGGGACGTGCTCACGATCAGCGCGCCCAAGAATCATTTCCCGCTCGCGCACCAGGCAAAATCCAGCGTGCTGCTCGCTGGCGGCATTGGGGTCACACCGATCCTGTGCATGGCAGAGCGGCTCGCGGTTGCCGGCGAGCCCTTTGAGATGCACTACTGCACGCGCTCCCGTGACCGGACAGCGTTCTACCAGCGCATCGAGCATTCACCCTTCGTCTCGCGAGTGCAGTTCCACTTTGACGACGGGCCGCCGGAACAGAAGCTGGATATTCACGCGGTGCTCGACAAGCCGCAGCCGGGGGTGCACGTCTATGTCTGTGGGCCGAAGGGCTTCATGGATGCGGTGCTCAGCACCGCGCGCGCCGCAGGTTGGCCTGAGGGGCAACTGCACTATGAATTTTTCGCCGCCGAGCCCGTAGCAAGACGTACCGATGCCAGCTTCGAGGTCAGGCTCGCCAGTTCCGGCCAAGTCATCTACGTGCCGATGGACAGTACCGTGGTGCAGGCCCTAGCGGAAGCCGGTGTGTACGTGCCAACGTCGTGCGAGCAAGGCGTCTGCGGCACTTGCGTGGTCCGGGTGCTCGAGGGCGAGCCCGACCACCGGGATCTCTATCTGACTCCCGCCGAGCGGGCGGCAAACGACCAGTTCACGCCATGCTGCTCGCGTGCGAAATCAGCTCGTCTGGTTCTGGATCTCTGAAGGCTGCGCAAAGAACGTCTTCCATATCCGAGGTAATCCAAAATGGCCGGTTGGCAACGCGCCAGCGTTGTCCACCGGCCGTGCCGGTGCCGAGTTCAAGACAGACGATGCGGACGCGCCTTGACAAACGCGCTGCCCCGCGGGCTCGCCACACTGCGGGCCTTCGTGCTCGACCAGAAGCTGCTGGGCAACGTGGAGATCGCCAAAGTCACCGGCCTGCCCAAGCCCACCGTCTCTTGCCTGACCTTCACGCTCGCGTCGGCGTCGGCGTCGGCGTGGCGTGCAGGAAGGCCTGAGTGTGCTGTTTCTGGAATACGCGCGGGCCGGGACCAACCCGAACCTTACTTTCCGCAGGTCGCCAGACGCATTTGCGCGTAATTTCCCGGTCGCGGGAAGGTCAAGGTTGGCGCGGTACTTCCAAGTCGATGAGACGCTCGGTCTGCTCCTCCCACTCACGCATAAGCTGC
>NZ_JBTNEH010000046.1:0-9685 GCF_054512775.1 Alicycliphilus sp. T452 | reverse complement strand
TTTGCCTGGCTGGAGAAGAACCGCAGGCTGTGGAAGAACTGCGAGCGCCTGCTCAACACCAGCCTGCAGTTCATCCACTTGGCGTTCTTGGCGTTGCTACTCAGGAGATCGTAAACAGGTTCTAAGACGGATGATGGCGTCGAAATGCGTCGATAGCCGGTCGAACACGGTCGCCTGCCGGTCGCGAAAAGCGGCCAGTTGCTCGCGCTCAGCATCGATCTTTGTGGCCATCTCGGTGGCCTGCCTTTGGGCGTACTCCCATGCATCCCAATCTGCACTCAAGCGCTGGATGTCGTCCAGCAGGCGGCGGGCGTTAAACCAGGCCGACGAGCGTTGCGTACTGAGCTTTTCGGCTTTGCTCAAATCTTGCCGAAGGGTGTCTCTGGCCGTGCGTGCTGCTGGCAGTTGCTGGTTCAGCACTGTGATGGCAGCCTGCACGTCATCAACAACAGCCTGCTGCTGGCTGACCTTCTGGGTTACGGCCTCATGTCTGCGCTTCAGCCCCTCCAGATCGGTTAGCTTGTGCGACAGCTTGCATCCCTCAGCCTTGATCCGATCGATAGGCACTTCGCAAATCTGGCACACAGGCACTTCCGCCTCGCGAAGTCGCACGGAAATCAGCGGCAACTCAGCCTTGTACTGGCGCAGCAACTCCTGGTTGAGAGGCAAACTGCTCTGCAGGACGGCCAGCTTACTGCTCAGTTCCGACACCTGTTTTTCGGCTTCACGGCTGCGTTGCCGCAGTTCGTCCAGGTTGTACACGTCCGCACCCGGGCTGACCCGGCTTACCTTGGCCAGATGCTGACGCGCGGCCTGATTCAGTGACTCGATGCCCAGCTTTCCTTCGGGCACGTCATCCGATGTGAGGCCCAGGGCCTGGGTGATACTGAGCCGCGTTCTGCCAAAAGCCCACTCCCTGCGCGCGCTTTCTTGCAGATGAGCTTTGTGGGTCTCCGTCTTGGCCGACACCGACTCCTGCAGTGCGATCTCGTCCGTGGCGATGGCGCCGATCAGCACGCGCATGGCGTCTAGCAGACGCCCCTTGGACATGGCCCGCACGGGGGATTCGGAATCCGACTCGGCCGCGCGCCAATCCAGCACGTGGTCAAAACGGCACTCCTGATCTCGAGTCAGCCAGGCCACCCTTGAACTCATCGATGCTGGCGATGAGCTTCAGGACTTCCGGGGTGATCTGGATGGCATGGGCGGCGATCATTGCGCCAATACTACATCCAATTACACCCAATAATTCCCATGGTGGCAGCTTCAGGATTCACCAGATCGCAATCGGCGCTAGGCTCATGGTTCCGTTCGCCCGAATCGCGACTACTTGACGCGCCACAGGCACGGCGGTTCGGCTGATGCTGCGGTCAGCGCATGTCCAAACCACGGTCCACCTGCCCACGTAGCCGGGTTCGCCACAGCAACCGGCCAAGCACCCTACAGGGCACGTACAGCAAGCTGAGCGGAACAGTCAACAGCAGGCGCCGCACATCCCAACTGGCAGCCAGGATGGCGCTCGTGACGAAGATGCCGACCGCTGCCAGCGCATCGCAGCGGCGAAGCAGCAGTGGGGGGCAGCGTCGATGAAATTGACCCGTCGGCCGGTGCTCAGGTTCACCAGGCCGACGACCAGTTCTGAAGGACTTCGAGGCGATGCCGCTCCAGTATGCAGAGGTGCGTAGGGGCGAATGCATTGCCGAGTGGTCCGGGGGACTTTTCCGAGAGATATCGGCAATTTCCATCGAGATTGGTGGCGCAGTGCAAATCTGCGGCTTGATCTAGTGCATGCCACGCCCTCCGTCTTTTGCGGCAGCTTCAGAGCGTGTTGGCAGCATGCGTTCTTTGTTTGGCTTGAGCACGTGTGTCCATATCTGAAAGCAATGCAGCCCAGCGCGACAAGGCCATCGTTTGCTACTGTCGGTGCCCCAGCAGACACGATCCGCGTGAGTACATCGTCGATGTGGATGGGGCGGATTTCGTCGACAGGAAGCCTCCCGATGGCTGGCTTGATGTGTCGGCGGATCACCCGCTCGACATTCTCGGGGTGCTTGTACCGCGGTTCGATCTCCCGTTCGTACCAGAGACGGGCAAGCGAAGAGACGTTGTGCGTCTCTCGGGCTTTCAGCTTCTCGCGGCGCTTGAGAGCTGCTACATCCACTCCTTGCTGGATGAGTGCCCGATCACGCAGAGCGATTTCCCTGGCTTCCTTGAGCGAGATGTCGGGGTATCGGCCCAGCACTTTCTCCTTCTGTCGACCGCCAAACCGATAGCACAGGATCCAGGACGCTCGCCCTGATCTGGAACTGGCCTCGGAGGCCACAAACATCAGACCGTTGCCGACGCTTCGGTCGACCGGTCCTGCGTTCAGCCAAGATCTCAGTGTCAGGTCTGTGACCAGCTTGGCCTTTTGTTCAATGGGTGGCATGGCGGACCTCGTAAACAATGCTGCGCGCGACGAGCCTGCTGGGCAGGCCCGTCGAGATTCCGGGGAAATAGTCACCTCAAGGGGTGAAGAGCGCAACGGTCGGCGGGCATATGCCACGCGCAAATGTCTGCCTATGAGGGCAAATTGGGTGGAAGGCGAATGGGCGTTTTGCCGATGCGGCCAGCCGCACGGCACCCGGACTCCACGCCGTCGCGCATTTGCCTCAGCGAGAGCGCTTGGACACGGGCTTCAATGATTTATCCAGCAGGAAGTACGCGTTTTAGTGAAACGTGGTGGGACTTCATGAGCGTCCCATTGGGGCGAAATGAGTCTCGTAGCTGCTGAAAAATGATGGGTAAGCCGAAAATATGGGACTACATGGCACTACATGGGGCACTACTCAATGTTTTGCACCTGCTCGCGCATCTGCTCGATCAGCACCTTCATGTCCACGCTGATGCGCGTGAGGTCCATGGCGGCGGACTTGGAGCCCAGGGTGTTGGCCTCGCGGTGCAGTTCCTGGATCAGGAAGTCCAGGCGCTTGCCGACCTCGCCGCCCTTCTTGAGCAGGCGCTCGATCTCGTCCAGGTGCGACTGCAGGCGCGTGATTTCCTCGGCCACGTCGATGCGTATGGCGAAGGCCGTGGCCTCGCTGAGGGCGCGGTCCTGCGCGGCCTCGGGGACGGCGGCGCCCTCGGCCAGCTGCATGGCCTCGCGCCAGCGCTCCATGAAGCGCTGGCGCTGCTGCCCCACCAGCTGCGGCACCAGGGGGGCAGCCTGCAAGGCCAGGGCGCGCAGCTGCGCCAGGCGGTCCTGCAGCATGGCGGCCAGGCGCTCGCCCTCGCGCTCGCGCGCGGCCACCATGTCGTCGAGCGCCCCTTGCGCCAGCTCCAGCATGGGCGCGCTCCAGTCCTGCGCGGGCGCGCCCGCGTTCGCGCACAGGCGCAGGGCCTCCGCGACGGTCAGGGGCGCCGCATCGGGCAGCCACGCGCGCACGGCATCCTGCACGGCCTCCAGGCGCTGCAGCAACCGGGGCGTGGGCTCGGCCAGGGCGGCGGATTCGTCGGTGTCCACGAAGGCCCGCACTTCGACCTTGCCGCGCTTGAGCTGCTGCGTGAGCAGGGCGCGCAGCGCGGGTTCCTGGGCGCGCAGTTCGTCGGACAGGCGCAGTGAAAGGTCCAGGAAGCGGCTGTTGACGGAACGTATTTCCAGGCCCAGGCGGCGTGCGCTGCCGGCCCTGTCCTCGGCCTCTGGGGCCATGGCGAGCTGCACGCTCGCGTATCCGGTCATGCTGTAAACTGGCATTGGACTTTTCGGTGGTTGGTAGCTTGCGATCCGGCGATTATCCGGGCTCCCTTCCACGCCCGCGTCCGCACCCTGCTGTCTATGTCAAAAGTCAAACCGGCCCCCTTGCTCCCCGATACCGTCATTGGCGGCTATCGCGTGGTGCGCAAGCTGGCGGCGGGCGGTTTCGGCGTGGTGTACCTCGCGATGGACGCCGAGGGCCAGCAGGTGGCCATCAAGGAATACCTGCCCGCCTCCCTGGTCACACGCGAGCCCGGCGAGCTGCTGCCCAAGGTGCCGCCCGAGAAGCTGTCGCTGTACCGCCTGGGCCTCAAGAGCTTTTTCGAAGAGGGGCGCTCGCTGGCGCAGATCTCGCACGCGTCCGTCGTGAGCGTGCTCAATTTCTTCCGCGAGAACGAGACCGTCTACATGGTGATGAACTACCTGGAGGGCGCGTCCCTGCAGGATTTCATCATCACCGCGCGCGACCTCAAGGCGCAGAAGGTGTTCCGCGAGTCCACCATCCGCTCGCTGTTCGACGAGGTGCTGCGCGGCCTGCGCATCGTGCACCAGCACAAGATGCTGCACCTGGACATCAAGCCGGCCAACATCTTCATCACCGACGACAACCGGGCCGTGATGATCGACTTCGGCGCCGCGCGCGAGGTGCTGTCCAAGGAGGGCAACTTCATCCGCCCGATGTACACGCCGGGCTTCGCCGCCCCCGAGATGTACCGCCGCGACGCGCAGATGGGCCCGTGGACCGACATCTACGCCATCGGCGCCTGCATCTATGCGTGCATGCAGGGCTTTCCGCCCAACGAGGCGCCGCAGCGCCAGGACAAGGACCGCCTGACGCTGGCGCTGCACAAGCTGCGGGGCATCTACTCGGACAACCTCATCGAGGTGGTGGAATGGTGCATGGCGCTCGATCCGCTGTCGCGCCCGCAATCGGTGTTCGCGCTGCAAAAAGAGCTCTCGCGCGAGGGCGAGCGCCGCTACACCAAGCTGACGGTGGCCGAGAAGATGCGCATGCAGATCGACTCCCTGGTGGCGGATACGCGCAAGAACCTGCAGAAGACCGGCGAAGCCACCCGCCCCGGCGCGCGCTCCAAATGAAGTTCTCCGTCTTCCAGCTCAGTCGCCGCGGCGGGCGCGAGAAGAACGAGGACCGTATGGGCTACTGCTACACGCGCGCGTCGGCGCTCTTCGTGCTGGCCGATGGCATGGGGGGCCACCCCAAGGGCGAGGTCGCCGCGCAGATCGCCATCCAGACCGTGTCCGCCATGTTCCAGCACGAGGCCAGGCCCGTGCTCGATGACGTGCCCGGATTCCTTTCGTCCGCGCTGCTGGCCGCGCACAACCAGATCCTGAGCTACGGCGACCACAAGGGCATGCTGGACACGCCCCGCACCACGCTGGTCGTGGCCGTGGCGCAGGGCGGCTGCGCCCACTGGATCCACTGCGGCGACTCGCGCCTGTACCTGGTGCGCGGCGGCGAGCTGCTCATGCGCACGCGCGACCACTCCTACCAGGAGTTGCGCAACGCCGCCATGGCCGGCCCGGGGCATGTCAATCGCAACGTGCTGTTCACCTGCCTGGGCTCGCCCACCAAGCCGTTGTTCGACACCGCCGGCCCTGTGCCGCTGCAGCAGGGCGACCGCCTGCTGCTGTGCTCCGACGGCCTGTGGAGCCAGCTGGACGACGCCGCCATCGCGCGCCAGATCGCGCGCCAGGCCGTCTCCCACGCGGTGCCCGACCTGGTCGAGGACGCCCTGCGCCGGGGCGGCGACGCCAGCGACAACGTCACCGTGGTGGCCATGGAGTGGGAGACGCCCAACACCTGCGAACCCGCGCAGGCCGTGACCACCGACAGCATCAGCGACGAGGTGTTCGCCTCCACGATCCAGGCCGGCCCGCTCGAAGGCTTCGCGGACGACCTGGACGACGCGGCCATCGAACGCTCGATCGCCGAGATCAACGAAGCCATCAGGCGCACCGCCGCGCGCAAGGCGTAGGCGGCGCGCGCTTGGCCGGCACGCCCCCTGCCGCAGCGGCAGCCCTTTTCCGACTGGAACCGACCCCATGGACCCCACCACCTCCTTCGCCCGCAGCGGCGGCCGCGCCCCCGACGAGCTGCGCCCCATCCGCATCACGCGCCGCTACACCATGCACGCCGAGGGCTCGGTGCTCATCGAGTTCGGCAACACCCGCGTGCTGTGCACCGCCTCGGTCGAGGAAAAGGTGCCGCCGCACAAGCGCGGCTCTGGCTCCGGCTGGGTGACGGCCGAATACGGCATGCTGCCGCGCTCCACCCACACCCGCAGCGACCGCGAGGCCGCGCGCGGCAAGCAGAGCGGGCGCACGCAGGAGATCCAGCGCCTCATCGGCCGCAGCCTGCGCGCGGTGTTCGACCTCAAGGCCCTGGGCGAGCGCACCCTGCAGATCGACTGCGACGTGATCCAGGCCGACGGCGGCACGCGCACGGCCGCCATCACCGGCGCCTGGGTGGCGGCGCACGACGCCGTGGGCACGCTGCTGGCCGCCGGCAAGATCGCCGCATCGCCCATCACGGGCGCGGTGGCGGCCGTGTCGGTGGGCATCGTGCAGGGCCAGCCGCTGCTGGACCTGGAATACGTGGAGGACGTGGCCTGCGACACCGACATGAACGTCGTCATGACCGGCGCCGGCCACTACGTGGAGGTGCAGGGCACGGCCGAGGGCGCCGCCTTCTCGCGCCGCGAAATGGACCAGCTGCTGGCCCTGGCCGAGAAGGGCATCGCCGAACTGGTGCTGCTGCAGCAGGAATCGCTGCACAATTGATAGCCATTGGCGCCTGATACACAAGCGCTGGAAGCCATTTTGACCATGAAACTCGTTCTCGCATCCAACAACCGCGGCAAGCTCGCCGAGCTGCAGGCCATGCTGGCGCCGCTGGGCGTCGAACTCGTCGCCCAGGCCGAGCTGGGCGTGGGCGAAGCCGAGGAGCCCTTCCACACCTTCGTCGAGAACGCCCTGGCCAAGGCGCGCTTCGCCAGCGCCCACACGGGCCTGCCCACGCTGGCCGACGACGCCGGCCTGTGCGTCGAGGCCTTCGGCGGCCAGCCCGGCGTGCAGACGGCCTACTACGCCACGCAGTTCGGCTACGACAAGGGCGACGCCAACAACGTGCGCGCGCTGCTCGAACAGATGGAGGGCATCGAGGACCGCCGCGCCGCCATGGTCAGCACCCTGGTGGCCGTGCGCAGCCCGCAGGACCCCGAGCCGCTGATCGCCGTGGGCCGCGTGGCCGGAGAGATCGCGCGCGCGCCGCGCGGCGCGGGCGGCTTCGGGTTCGACCCGGTGATGTACATCCCCGCCTTCGGCAAGACCTTTGCCGAACTGCCCGCCGAGGTCAAGAACGCCCACAGCCACCGCGGCCGCGCGGCGCAGCAGATGCTGGCGCTGATGCGCGAGCACTGGTTTTCGGGCGCATCAAAAAAATGAGTGCCTGGCGCTTGCTGCACAAGGATTTCAAATAGTTTTTCACCTGAGACCCTTATGCAGAAAGCGCCAGCAGCTATGTTTTCCATACCGCCATGAGCATCCCCATCACCCCCGCCGCACAGCCGGGCGCCGCCCTGCACGACGTGCAGCACTACATGCGCCCCGGCCTGCTGCAGCTCACCAGCCTGCCGCCGCTGTCGCTGTACGTGCACCTGCCCTGGTGCCTGCGCAAATGCCCGTACTGCGACTTCAACTCGCACCAGGCGCCCGGCGGCGAACCCCTGCCCGAGGCGCGCTACACGGCCGCGCTGGTGGCCGACCTGGAGGCCGACCTGCCCCTGGTCTGGGGCCGCACGGTGCACAGCATCTTCATCGGCGGCGGCACGCCCAGCCTGTTCTCGCCCGAGGCCGTGGACCGGCTGCTGGGCGACATACGCGCGCGCCTGCCCCTGGATGCCGGCTGCGAAGTCACGCTGGAGGCCAACCCCGGCACCTTCGAGAAAGAGCGCTTTAGCGCCTACCGCGGCGCGGGCGTCACGCGCCTGTCCATCGGCGTGCAGAGCTTCAACGACCGGCACCTCAAGGCCCTGGGCCGCGTGCACGACCGTGCCCAGGCCCTGGCCGCCGTGGAGGAAGCCGCGCAGGCGTTCGAGACCTTCAACCTCGACATCATGTACGCCCTGCCCGGCCAGACGCCGGCCGAGCAGGAGCAGGACATGCGCCAGGCCCTGGCATTGGCGCCGCCCCACGTCTCCATCTACCACCTGACGATCGAGCCCAACACCTACTTCGCCAAATACCCGCCGCGCCTGCCCGAGGACGACCAGGCCTACGCCATGCTCGACCGCATCACCGAGCTGACCACGGCCGCGGGCCTGTCGCGCTACGAAGTCTCGGCCTACGCGCGCGAGGGCCACCAGTGCCTGCACAACCGCAACTACTGGCAGTTCGGCGACTATCTCGGCATAGGCGCGGGCGCGCACAGCAAGCTCAGCTTCGCGCACCGCATCGTGCGCCAGGCGCGCCTGCGCGACCCGCAGCTCTACATGGCCGGCGCCCTGGCCGGCCGCGCCATCGCGCAGGACGAGGACGTGCGCCGCGCCGACCTGCCGTTCGAATTCATGCTCAATGCGCTGCGCCTGCGCGAAGGCTTCGCGCTGCAGGACTTCACGGAGCGCACCGGCCAGCCGCTCACGGCCATCGCCCAGGGCCTGCAGCAGGCCGAGGCCCGGGGCCTGGTCACGCGCGACATGGGGCACGTGCGCCCCACCGAGCGCGGGTTCGACTTCCTCAGCGACCTGCAGGCCCTGTTCCTCGCGGATTGAGCAACCGTCTTGTTTGTCAAGCGCTATGCATCGTCGAATCCCACATCGAGCCATGTTTTGCGATGGCGTTGAGCATGGTGAGCAGCTTGCGCATGCATGCCACCAGGGCGACCTTCTTGCGCTTGCCGGCGACCAGCAGACGCTCGTAGCAGGCTTTGAGTGCCGGGTTGTAGCGCACGGCCGTCAGCGTAGCCATGTACAGCGTGCGCCGCACATCGGCACGCCCTCCCCAGATGCAGCGTTGGCCGCGCATCTGGCCCGAGTCCCGGTTCAAAGGCGCCACGCCCACCAGTGCAGCAATGCGGCGCCTGTCGAGCTTGCCCAACTCGGGCAATTCGGCCAGCAGCACGGCCACGCTGGCAGCACCGATGCCCGGCACGCTGGCCAGCGCCTGGGCCAACTGGGCGTGATGATGCTGCACATGTGCGGCCACCTCGGCCTCGCTGTCGCCCAGTTCCTGCTTGAGGAACACGATGACCCGCTCGATGCTCGGGCGCGCGGCCGCATGCGCCAAGCGCAGGCGCTGGCGTTCGGCTGTCAGCATCTGCACCAGCTGGCGCCGACGCAGCACCAAGGCTTGCAACTGCTGCAGTTCGGCGTCGGCCAGCGGCTTGACGAAGCGCTCGCGCTCAGGGTGCTGGTGCAGCACACGGGCGAAGGCTGCCAGCATGCGCGCGTCCAGCGCGTCGGTCTTGGCCAGAGCGCCCATCGCACGGGCAAAGTCGCGCGCCGTGCGCGGGTTGACCACGGCCACTGCCAGGCCCGCGGCCTGCAGCGCACAGGCCGCCTCGAACTCGTAGCCACCCGTGGCTTCCAGCACGATCAGCTCAGGCGCCAAGGCCGATACCTGGCTGAGCAGTTGCTCAATGCCACTGGCGTCGTTGGCGACCTGCCAAGTCTTGGCCTGGTTGCTGCTAGCGACCTCCAGCGTCTGACTGGAAACATCGATACCGATAAAAACAGAGTCGGACACGTCCTCTCACTCCCATCCTTGTCTATGCGAACTTCAAGTTCCTACAACCGTTCGGGCTGCAGTGAACCGCCCCGGCTTTCAAGGAGGCCGATTGGTTTAAGTTGACACCTCTGTCGAGGTGTCGCTGACGGCGAGTTGCCTCCAGTAGTTTGCCTCAGCTTCTGCCGGAGGGATGCCCCCAATCGGCGT
>NZ_JBTNEH010000045.1:0-10329 GCF_054512775.1 Alicycliphilus sp. T452 | reverse complement strand
AGGGCAGCAGCGCTGCCCGAGTGGCAACACCATGTCCGCCGCCGACCAGTTTTACAGCTTGGCTCATTGAAACCGATCGACATCAACGGCCATTTGCCGCCTCGGCGCCGCTATTGCGACACAACCACCTCGTGGCGGGTCCGACCTGATGGGGGTGGTGGCCACGGCCAAACAGACAGCACAGGGATGGGTGCTCAATGGCACCAAGCGCTTTATCACGAATGGAGGCTGGGCGGACTGGTATCTCATCTTTGCGCGCACTTCCCCGGACAAGTTCGGCATCTTCCTGGTCAACAAGAACGATTCCGGCGTCTCGTTCGGTGCACCTGAGCGCAAGATGGGTCTTAGGGGCAGCCCGACTTCCGACGTGATTCTTGAGGACTGCACGATTCCGCTCGATCGTGTAGTTGGGGATCCGGAGGAAGGCGGAAAGTACATCTTGGCAGGGTTGTTGACGTCCCGCCTGAAATACGCCGCTCACGGGCTGGGTATTGCACAGGGAGCGCTGGATGAGGCATTGGCGTATACGCGCACGCGTGAGCAGTTTGGGCAGCCGGTCTCCAATTTTCAGATGGTCAAGGGCATGATGGCCGATATGGCCATGCGGGTCGAAGCGGGTCGAGCTGTGCTGATGCATGCCGCAACGCTGGTGCTCAACGGTGATCCTGCCGCGAAGAGATACGCGTCCATGGCCAAGGTGCTGTGCACCGATGCCGCGGTGGCAGTGACAGCTGATGCGCTGCAGCTGCACGGGGGCTATGGCTACCTGAAGGACTATCCGGTCGAGCGCATGTACCGCGATGCCAAGGTGACCCAGATTTGGGAAGGCACCAACCAAATCCAAAGGCTCATGATCGCCAAGGAACTTTACGGACGCTGAAGGAGGTCTGGCAGATGGGAACAGTACTGCAAGGCACGAAGGTGCTTGAACTTTGCGAGGTGTACCAAGGTCCGCTGGCCGGGCAGATTCTCGGAGACTACGGTGCCGATGTGCTGAAGATCGAGCGCCCTGACAGGGGTGATTCGCTGCGGCACAGTGACACGGTGGCCAACAGCGCAGGGAAGATGGGCTCGTTCTTTGCTGCCGTGAACCGGAACAAGCGTTCAATTTGTCTGGATCTCAAAGCCGAAACGGACCGGGAAGTGTTTCTGGGGCTGGTGCGCGAGGCCGATGTACTGCTCCACAACTACCGGCCTGGCGTGATGGAAAAGCTTGGCTTCGGCTACGAGGCGTTAGAGTGCATCAATCCGCGACTCGTATATGCCGCTGCCAGCGGCTTCGGGGAACAGGGGCCGTTGGCAGGCATGGCTGGTCAGGATCTGTTGATCCAGTCGATCAGTGGCCTGGCGTGGAAGACGACGGTAAGGGGTGGCGGTCCCACATTTGTAAATGTGCCGATTGCCGACTTCGCATCCGGTTTGCTGCTTGCGCAGGGGATTCTGCTGGCGTTGCTTGAGCGCGTGAACTCGGGTCATGGACAACGAGTGACGGTGTCCCTGTTCAATTCACTGGTGGCGATGCAGATGCTGGAAGCCGCCACGCAGTTGAACTACAGCTACGAGACCCGCTGGTTCGACCGGGCGCTCAACTTTGTGGCCGAAGCCAATGATGGTTGGGTCACGGTGATCGGGTTCTTTCGCGACAACCCATTGCAACTGGTCTGCAAGGGTTTGGGGGTCGAAGACCTGTCCACTCGGCCCGACTGGGGCGACAAGCTGGCCCAGGCCCAACACAAGGAAGAAATCGCCGAGCTGTTGCGCCCGGCTTTCAGGAGCCTGAGTGTCGAAGAGTGCGTCAACCGACTTCAGGCGCAGGGCGTGCTTGCTGCTCCCATTCTCCGATTCGAGCAGATGCTTGAACATCAGCAGACGCGCGCCAATCAATTGATCATTGATGTGCCAGTGGCCGGTCAGGCGCCAATGCGGGTGATCGGGTCTCCCGTTCATCTGTCTCGGACGCCGGCGCAGGTCCGCCTGGGGCCACCGAAATTGGGTGCCAATCAGGGTGAGGGCTTCCGGGGTTCGGCCGCAGGACGGACAGGATGACCGGTGTCTAACGATGAGAGCAACCATGCCCAAGCCGGAGGAATACATGAACGAGTGCTGGACCGTACCCCGTCTCTTTCTGAAGGCGGTGCGGGAAAACGGCTCACGCCCATGTCTGCAGATTGTTGGCGGCATCGAGCAGAGCTATGACGAAACTTGGAGCTGCGTGGTCCAGTTGGCGCAGCGGTTCGCAGGCCACGGAGTTGCTCCCTGTGAGCGCGTTGTACTCATGCTCGGGAACTCGGAACACACGATTCATGCATGGTTGGCTCTCAACCTGCTGAACGCTGTCGATGTGGGCATCAATGTTGGCTACAAGGGAGAGAGCCTTGAGCACGCCATCAATCTGAGTGGTGCGTCGACACTTGTCACCACATCGGACCATCTGCCGACGCTGCTTGCTTCCCGGGACCAGTTTGAGCACCTGGAAACCATCATCCTGATGGAGCCATGCAAAGCCGGCGAGAAGGGCGAAGGGGTCGGTCGCCCGAAGGTCGTTGGCCTTGACCAACTGCCCATCCGGTCTCTGGCACCGGCAGGTCAGGACATGGCCGCGACGGCGCAGCCCTGGGATGCTGCATCCGTGATCTACACCTCTGGCACGAGTGGTCCGGCCAAAGGCGTCGTGATGCCGCACGGACAGGTCACCTTGTTGGCCAGGCTCTCCGCCTCGAAAGCTTCGATGACGGAAGCGGACGTGTTCTATTCGTTCTATCCCATGTACCACATGGCGGGGAAGTTCATGTCTGTGCTCGCGGCCTTTTCGGTCGGGGCGAAGCTGGTGCTGGACACAGGGTTCCGGCCGGAAGACTGGCTCAAGCGGATCAGGACCTACGGGGCGACCTTGACGGCAGCGCACGGGCCGATGCTCGAGATGGTTCACGCCTTGCCGCCGTCACCGGCAGACCGGGAGCACCGATTGAGATTGATCCGGACGGCGCCGTTTCCCAAACGAATTGCACAGGATTTCGAGCAACGGTTCGGAGTCAAGGGGATGGAGGTCTGGGGAATGACGGAGACCGGTGTCGTCTGCTGGAGCAATCCCGAAGAGCCGCTGAGAGTTGGCTCCTGTGGAAAACCGGAGACGGACTGGTACGAGTTTTCGGTGGTCGACCCGCAGACGGACCGACCGGTCGCGCCAGGCACTGTGGGGGAGTTCGTGGTGCGCCCTCGCCAGCCATGGACGATCGCGCAGGGCTATCTCGCCATGCCGGAGCGCACTGTTTCGGCGTGGCGCAATCTCTGGTTCCACACGGGGGACTGCGGCTACGTCGACCCGGATGGATACGTCTACTTTGTGGACCGTGTCCAGGAAAGAATCCGGCGCCGCGCGGAAAACATTTCCGCGAGCGACATTGAAAACGCTGCCTTGCTTCACCCTGGTGTGCTTCAGGCGGCGGCCGTTGGCGTGCCTTCGGGTTTCGAGGGTGACGACGACATTCTTTTGTGCTTGGTCCTGAAATCAGGTGTCCGATTCGAGCCGGAAGACATGCTGGGTTTTCTTACTGGAAGGCTGCCGCACTTCATGGTCCCGCGTTACCTCAGTCGGCAGGAAGTATTGCCGCGCACCCCGACCGGCAAGTTGCAGCGAACGCAGTTGCGAAGCGTCCTCACCTCACCAGGCCTCTGGGACCGAAAAGCTGCTGGCGTGGTGCTGAGGTCGGTCGTCGCCCAGCCAGTGTAGGTGTTTCGACAAATGGTATTTCACACAACGGAGACAAACATGAATCGTTGGAAGCAACGTCCCGAAGGATCCAACTGGGGAGACTTCGGCCCGGACGATGAACTTGGCCGGGTGAATCTGCTGACCCCGGAACAGGTGCTCAAAGGAGCGAGGGAAATCAGGGAGGGGCGGGTGTTCTGCCTGTCGCTGCCGCTCGATCTGCCTGGCGGCACGGTACTGAATCCGCGCCGCAAGCCACCTCAGCTGGCGGCGACCGAACGAGACGGCGTGCCTTACATGAATTTTCCCATGGAGAACTTGGATGCGTCGGCCATCGACATCCTCAGCGACGACCAAGTGACCATGTCGTTGCAGTACTCGACGCAGTGGGATGCGCTGGCCCACGTCGGGGCGCTGTTTGACGTCGATGGCAACGGATCGACCAGCAAGGTCTACTACAACGGATACAGGGCGGGAGCCGATGTGCTGGATGCTGGGGGTGGTGGCTGCTGCGATGGTCACGGGCCCAGCTTTGGCGCTCGCAGGTTGGGTATTCAGAACTTTGCCACCAAGGGCATGCAAGGTCGGGGCGTCCTTGTCGATTTCGTTCGGCACTACGGACAGGGCCGGACCGTGATCGGCTATGACGAATTGATGAGCGTCATGCAGAAGGACGACGTGATCGTCGAACCCGGAGACATGCTGGTCTTGCGAACTGGATTTGCGGAAACGGTGGTTGAGCTGGACGGGCATGCAGACGCCGAAGCGTTGCATGCAGCGGGCGCCGTACTCAACGGTGCTGACCAGAAATTGTTGCAATGGATAACCGACAGCGGCATTTCGACTATCTGTGCAGACAATTATGCCGTTGAGGCCTATCCCGCACTCAACAAGGGCGATCGGAAGTCCTTGCTGCCGCTGCATCACCACTGTCTGTTTAAGCTGGGCCTGCCACTGGCCGAGTTGTGGTACCTAAAGGATTTAGCCGAGTGGCTGCATTCGAACCGTCGAAACCGGTTCCTGCTGACCGCACCCCCGTTGCGGCTTCCGGGGGCTGTCGGATCGCCTGTCACGCCCATTGCCACCGTATAAAACACGCTGCACGATCTTATGAACTTTGATGAATTGTTACGCCGGCACGTTGCCGAGCGCCCGCTTCATGTCGCGCTGCACGACGACGAGAGGCCAATGACTTTCAGCGATCTCTCCAGAGAAGTCGAGCGAGTTGCCAGTTTGCTGTACAGCCACGGAGCGCGCCATGGCGACCGTCTGGCGCTCTGGCTACCAAATTGTGCTGCGTGGCTGGTGACTTTTATGGCGTGCGCGCGCCTCGGGATTGCCGTGGTTTCGATGAACACACGATTTCGCGGGCAGGAGGTGGGCAATCTAATCTCCAGGACTCAGGCGCGCTGGTTGGTCATGTGGCCATCCTTCAAGGACCTACAGTTTAGTGAGATCCTTGATGGAGTTGCGCCTGCTTTGCTGAGCAGTCTGCGTGGGGTCATGATCGTTGGCCAACCGACTTCCTCGGTCTCCCTAACGCAGGCTGACACTTTCAACTACGACGAAAACAGCGACACTTCCGTGTTGAAAGAGAATTCAACGACTGCAGGAGGTACCTATGCGCTCATTTATACGACGTCAGGCACGACCTCGGAACCCAAGTTGGTCGTGCACGATCAGGAGACGTTGATCGCGCACGGTGAATGCGTTGCGCGCTACTTCGGCATGCAGGGAAATGATGCTTTGCTCCTCGGAGCACCCTTCTGCGGCGCATTCGGTTTTTCCTCAGCACTGGGGGCCCTTGCGGCCGGAATTCCGATGGTGACGGCTGCGGTGATCGACGCGGCAGAATGCGTCGGACAAATTCGGAACCACGCGATTACGCACACCTTTGCGAACAACGAACTACTGGACAAAATTCTGCAGGAGGCCGAGGCGAAAAATGTGTCCCTGGCTTCATTGCGAATCGCAGGGTTTGCCAGCTTCGCGCCCTCGTTGGATGAGTTCCCTGCGCGGGCCGAGAAATCGGGTATTACTTTGCTCGGGCTCTATGGGTCAAGTGAATTGCAGGCGTTGGTGGCGGCGCAGTCGCCCCAAGCCTCGCTACATGAAAGGCAGCGTCCAGGAGGATATCTCGTCGCCGACCATGCACGCGTTCGTGTGCGTGATGTGCACACCGGGGAACTGCTCCCGCACGGGGAAGTCGGGGAGATCGAAATTAAAACGCCTAGCCTCATGCGTTGCTACCTAGATAACCCGGCTGCCACCGCAGTGGCCATCGACAGCGACGGATATTTCCATACAGGGGATCTGGGCCATTCCGTTAGTGATCGCCAGTTTGTGTTTCACGCGCGAAGGGGTGATTTCCTGCGCCTGAGTGGCTTTTTGGTGAATCCACGGGAAATCGAAATTTTCCTCGAAAACCAGAATGGTGTTGCGTCATGCCAGGTGGTCGGTGCCGTCCGAGACGGTAGATCTGTCCCGGTGGCGTTCATCATTCCAGATCAAGGAGTTGTCCTGCATGAGCAAGAGTTGATCCAGCAGTGCAAGTCAGAGTTGGCTCGGTTCAAGGTGCCCGCGCGGATTGCGTTGCTGACAGCATTCCCCGTGGTCGAAAGTGCCAACTCCAACAAGGTGCAGCGGTCCAAGCTTCAGGAAATGGCCGCCGAGCTGTTGCGGTAGCCGAACTACACTTTCAACGTGGCACCTTGCGCCTTCGATATTGTTGCGAGAGCTGGGCTGCAGTATTTTCCAATCCAAGTATGTGCCTGAATCCTGGCGGATGAGTGGGTGCTGGTCAAGCGGCGCGTCTGGATCGTTTTTGGATTGTGCCAAAGAGGACCATCCGAGCGGTGTTGAGGTTTTCAGCGGCTTGCAGATCGGCGGTTCGTGTAGCGCGTTGCTGCAATTCTTTGATTGGGCTGCTGCCGGTACGGTTGACACCGGCTTAAGCTTTTTGAGCTTTCTCGAACTGTACCGGACTGACATACCCCAGCGTTGAATGGCGGCGCATGGGGTTGTAGAAACGCTCGATGTAATCGAACACATCCGAACGTGCCTGTTCCCTGGTCCGGTATACCTTCCTGGCCGTGCGCTCGGTCTTGAGCGAACTGAAGAAGCTCTCCATGGCTGAGTTGTCCCACACCTCACCAGCACGGCTCATGCTGCAGGTGATGCCTTGCTCCGAGAGCAGCCGCTGGAAGTGGGCACTGGTGTATTGGGCTGCCCTGGTCCGAGTGATGCAACAGCGCCACGGGCTTGCCCCGCGCCCACGTACAACCAGCCCTCGGCCGTCCAGAGGTAGGTGAAGTCGGCCACCCACTTCTGGTTCGGTGCATCCGCCTGGAATTGGCGGTCCTGCACGTTGTCGGTCGCTGAGCACAAAGCTCTGACGCACCTGGGTACGCAGTACCTCGTCACTGAGACTCCTCTGGCTCCTGGGGCGTATCAGCCAGGCGTAGAAGCCCCCTCGCGGGACACCGAACGCCTCGCACATCAGATTGACCGGCCAGGCCCCTCGGTGTTGGGGACCCTTTGATTTCAGTGCAAAAAGTGACGGTTCGTTTGCCGAGCAACGGCGCGGGCCCTGCGCGGTAAGTCGTTGATTCCACTGCAGTTGCTGTTCGGTCTGGCCGAGCGTATCTTTAGCTGCCTTTCGACTCTTGAGGAGCGGCGGCGATGCAGGGTTGGCAAACACCTTATCTGGGCCTGCGTGAGCTGCCGCGGGAGATCTCTGCCTTCGAGTTGCAGGCCTTCTTCAGCTTCGGCCCTGCCGAGAAAGAGCTGATCGAGCGGCGCCGTGGCGACCGCCATAAGCTGGGCTTGGCGCTGCACATCGGTTTCTTACGCATGAGCGGGCGCCCATTGAACAGTGTTCGTGCCGTGCCAGTGGCCTTGCTGCGCCACCTGGGCAAACTGCTGGAGATCGAGACACCGGATTTGGCCTCGCTGCGCGCGCTTTACACCCGGGGCCGCACCCTGTTCGACCACCAGCAGCAGGCTTGCGAGGTTCTGGGCTTTGCCTGGATGAGCGAACACCAACGCCGTGCGCTCGTGCGTGTATTGCGCGACGAGGTGGCGCACACCGCCGATCGCGAGCGCCTGCTGCTGTGGGCCCGCCACTGGTTGTATGAACACCGACTGATCATCGTGCACGAGCGCGCCATTCGCAGCATAGTGGCGGCTGCACTCGACGATCTCGAAACCACCGCTGCTGCGTCCGTGCGAACCATGGTGCCGGCCGCCACCCTGAAGCTATGGGCGGCGGCTATAACCGCCAGCCGGCCAGATGGCCAGCACTGTCAGAGCTGGTTGTGGAGCGCGCCTGCCAAGCATTCCACGCGCCAGATTGCTGAAGTGCTCGAGCGCATCACCTTCCTCAAAGGACTGGGCCTGGATCGCCACCTGGGCGAGCTCAATGGCACGCTGGTGCGCCGCTACGCCCGGCGCATGGCCACACGTCCGCCCTCGGTCAGCGAACGCGTCAAGGAGCCAGCACGAACCGTCGAGTTGGCCTGCTTCCTGCGCTACTGCCTGCTGACGACCACGGACCAGTTCATCCTTATGTTCCAGCGCCGCGTCACGGATCTCTGGCGCCAATGCGCTGACGAGGTGGGTACCGCCGTCGACTGGTCACGGCAGTACCAATTGCTATTGCAGGATTTGACGGACCTGGTCGAGGACGAATCTGCTTCGGCTGAACTGCGTACCAAGCTGCGTGAACTGGTTGCCGCCAGGCGCGCGCAGAAGGCTCCGAGCCGAGCGTCGGGCATCCGTCGGCAACTGATCGCCACCATCGTCCCTGTGCGCTCGCTCTTGGTCGCCGTCAGCAGCTTGGCCTGGAAGGCTACGGGTGAACATCCGGCACTGCAAGCACTGGACACCTTGCGCACGCAGTATGCGACCGGTGACAAGAGCCTGCCGAAGGACTTCACGGCGGCAAGGCTGGGGGCGGCATGGCGCCAGGACATCTCCGACACCGACCGCGAGCGGGCATTCCGGGCGCTGGAGGTGTCCACGTTGTTGGCCTTGCGCCGAGCCGTTCGCAATGGCTCGGTCTGGGTCGAGCATTCGCTGAGTTTCCGGGGTCGCGAACGGCTGTTTATTCCGGATGAGCGCTGGAAGACCGAGGCCCGGCGCCACTACGCCAGACTCCAGATGCCAGTCAAAGCGGGCAACTTCCTCGCACCGCTGCTGGAGCGTGTGCGCGCCGGCGTGGATGCCGTGGCTGCGGCCGTGCGCACCGGAACGCTGCGGGTGGATGATGAACTGCACCTGGCGCCACTGGTGGCCGACGACGAAGACCCCGAGGTCACCAAGTTACGCCACCGTCTCGATCAACGCATTGGCGAGGTTCAACTGCCAGAAGTCATCCTGGCGGTGGACGCCCAGGTGCGCTTCAGCTGGGTGATGCTTGGCCGTGAGCCGCGTTCTGGCCAGGAACTGCTAATGGTCTACGCCGGCATCCTGGCCCACGGCACCAGTCTCACGGCGGCCGAGTGCGCGCGCATGATCCCTCAGCTGTCGGCCGCGAGCATCCGCCAGGCCATGCGCTGGGCCAGCGACGAGCGGCGCCTGACGTTGGCCTGCCAGGCGGTGCTGCAGTACATGCAACGCCACGCCATTGCCGCCACTTGGGGCCGAGCCGACCTGGCTTCCTCGGACATGATGAGCCTGGAGACCAGCCGACGGGTATGGCAGGCGCGCCAGGATCCAAGGCGGCAGACGGCCTCCATCGGCATCTACAGCCACGTGCGTGACCGCTGGGGCATCTTCCACGCTCAGCCCATCGTGCTCAACGAACGCCAGGCCGGCGCGGCTATCGAGGGTGTTGTGCGGCAAGAGCGGGTCGAGACGACACAACTGGCCGTGGACACCCACGGCTACACCGACTTCGCCATGACCTTGGCCCGGCTGCTGGGCTTCGATCTGTGCCCCAGGCTCAAGGAGCTCAAGCAGCGGCGTCTGTTCGTGCCGCGCGGCATGAAGGTACCCGAGGAGATCGCTGCCGTCTGTGAGGCCGGCATCGACACCGCGTTGATTGAAGCCCACTGGGACAGTCTGGTCCACCTGGCGGCTTCGGTGTCGAGCGGGCATGCCAGCGCGGTGAGCACCTTGGCCCGGTTCGGCTCGGCCGCCAGAGGCGACCCGATTTACGACGCCGGCGTGCAGGTGGGCAAGCTGCTGCGCACGGCATTCCTGGCCGACTACTTCGTCAACGAGGCCTTCCGACGCGAGTTGCGACGGGTGCTCAACCGCGGCGAGGCAGTCAATGCACTGAAACGGGCGATCTATACCGGCCGCGTCGGCCCAGCGCAAGCCCGGCGCGCCGACGAGATGCAGGCGGTGGCCGATGCGTTGAGCTTGCTGGCCAACATCGTGATGTCCTGGAACACGGCGCAGATGCAGAGGTTGTGTCGCGGTAAGCCACCCAAAGACAATCAAGGCATGACCCCACTGCATCTCCAACTGGCAAACTCGACCCTGCGCCGTATGCAGCTGGCGATCCCATCTTGAAAGCACCGCTTGAAGCGGGCATCGTCCCCACGATGGAGGATCGTGGAGACGATGGAACAATCTTTGAATCAAGAGCGCCCACGGCGGCGTGAATACAGCCC
>NZ_JBTNEH010000044.1:0-14609 GCF_054512775.1 Alicycliphilus sp. T452 | reverse complement strand
CGCGGCTGCCCACGCACAGGGCCAGCCGGGTGGAAGAGCTGCTACCGCATCGCTGGCAGGCTTCGAGCGCTTGAGCGATACCCGGGTGGCCGGCAAAGGTCAATATGGGATCGCCGCGCGCTTACAGCGAAGCAACCCTACCCTGAAGAATTCAAGATCGAAGCGGTCAAGCAGATCACGCAGCGACACCATCGGGTGGCCGATGTGTCCGCCCGGATCGGCGTGAGCCAGCACAGCCTGTATAAGTGGATCAAGGCGTACTCAGCGCCGGCGGCCGAACGGCAGGCACAGGTGTCACAGACAGAGGAGATGCGGCGCCTGAAGGCCGAACTGCGGCGCGTGACAGAGGAGCGCGACATCCTAAAGAAGGCCGCCGCGTACTTTGCCAGGCAGTCCGGGTGAAGTACGCGTTCATGAAGGCGCACGAAGCACAACACAGCGTGCGGCGCATGTGCCGGGTCATGCAGGTGCATCCAAGCGGTTATTACGCTTGGAAAGCCGAGCCAGAGAGTGCAAGGGCAAAAGACGACCAGCGGTTGGCTGGCCTGCTCAAGCAAGCTTGGCTGGAGAGCGGCGGCGTGTATGGGTATCGCAAGCTGACGCTGGACATGCGCGACTTGGGCGAGCGCTGCGGCAAGCACCGCGTGGCGCGGCTGCTCAAGCTCGAAGGACTGCGCTCGCAGACAGGCTACCGCCGCCGCCCTGGTGTGCGAGCAGGCAAGCCTGCTGTGGTTGCACCCAACCACCTGCAACGCGAGTTCACGGTGGCCCAGCCCAATCGATCCTGGGTGACCGACATCACCTACATCCGCACGCACGAAGGCTGGCTGTACCTGGCCGTGGTGGTCGACCTGTTCTCACGCCAGGTGGTGGGCTGGTCCATGGGCAGCCGCATCGACACAAGCCTGGTCCTGGACGCGCTGCTGATGGCGCTGTGGCGCCGCAGGCCTGAAGACCCCGTCACGGTGCACTCCGATCAGGGCTGTCAATTCACCGGCCATGAGTGGCAGACCTTCTTGCGCGAGCACAACCTGATCAGCAGCATGAGCCGGCGAGGCAACTGCCACGACAACGCCGTCGCGGAGAGCTTCTTCCAGCTTCTCAAGCGCGAGCGTGTGCGCCGGCAGATCTACGCCACGCGCAGCGACGCACGCGCCGACATCTTCAACTACATCGAGATGTTCTATAACCCCAAGCGGCGCCACGGCACGGCCGGCGACACTTCGCCAGTCGAGTTCGAGCGACGCCATTGCCAACGGCTCAAAAGTGTCTAGGGAATCCGGGGCGATTCAGGGCGCCCAAAAAAACGGCCCTCAGGCCATCGGCAAGAGCCGCGGTGGCTGGAGCACCAAACTTCATCTGGTTGCTGCGAGTGCCTGCGACGCTGTCATCTGGAGCCTGACGCCGGGTCAAGCGGGCGATGCACCCGAGGGGCGCCTGTTGATGGAGGCGATGGGCGGGCCCCGGGAGGCGGGCAAAGTGGCACTACTGATGGACAGCGCGTATGAGGGAGATGCTACGCGCGAGCTGGCCCGGCAGCTGGGCTTTGTGCCAGTGGTGCCGGCCCATCCCCAGCGCAAGCGTCCATGGACGCTGGACAAGCAGCTGTATCGGCGTCGAAACGAGGTCGAGCGCCTCTGTCGCAGGCTCAAGGCGTGACGCCGTGTCTTCACGCGCTACGACAAGACCGATGTGATGTTTGCCGCCTTTATCACCGCTTCACTCATCGCCGAGGCCTTGCGGTTGCGTTAACAGGCCCTAGTGGCTGTCTTCGGGATAGGCCAGCATGGCCAGTATTTCGCGCAGGCTTTGCATGCGCTGCGCGCCCAGAAGCAGCTCATACTCTTTCTCAATGGCTGTGATGGCGGCATGAATGTCCAGCAGGTATTGCATGCCCAACTCGGTGAACGATACGAGGAACGCCCGGCCATCGGCCTTGTCTCCGGTGCGGGTGACGAGCCCGGCCTCTTCCATCTCCTTGACGGACTTGGCCACCGCCTGCTTGCTGATGCCGACACGGCGCGCAAGGTCGGCGCTGCGCGTACCTTCCAAGTCGATGAATGGCAGCAGCGTGCCTCCGGGGATGGGGGGACGTTGCTTGTTGTCCTGTTCCATTCTTGCCGACAGGCGTGCCACGAAGTCTCTGCGCGCCAGCAGCAGAAGCCGGCCAATGGCGTAAGGCCGGGTTGAGCGGAGTTGATTTAATTTTTTTGCACTGATCATCTTTTTGATGCTAGCATGTGGTCAACCAGGTTGACTAAAAATACAAACACCTGGGTCCTTTTTGGGAGGCAGCGAGAAGCTTTGCAGACTGCGGCCACCTCTGAAGTGGACAAAGCAACCAAGGAGACATTTCATGGTGATTGTGCGTGCGTTAGTGTCTATCGTTCTCTCTGCTGCCGCTTTCCTGTCCCCGGTCTGGGCACAGGACTACCCGGCGCAGCCCATCAGGCTGGTGGTGCCTTATCCACCGGGCGGAAGCACGGATTTCATTGCACGGCTGTATGCCGACAAGCTGTCCAAAGAACTGGGGCAGCCCATTGTGGTGGACAACCGCCCCGGGGCATCGACCAACATTGGGGGCGATGCTGTCGCCAAGGCCAAGCCGGACGGTTACACCGTGCTTTTCGGCGGCGGCACCCCGACCATCAACTCGGTCTTCGGCCCCCAGCCGCCTTTCGACCCGCTTAAGTCTCTTGAGCCGATAAGCATGATTGCGCGAGTGCCTTTCGTCGTTGCGGCCAACACGAAGGCACCGTTTGCGAACGTTGCCGAACTGGTCTCGGCCGCAAAAGCGGCGCCCGGTCGGCACTCCATTTCCAGCGCGCAGTTGCATCTTTACGTCGAGCTGCTCAAGAGCCGCGCCGATATCAAGCTGCTGCATATTCCCTACAGGGGCGGCGCCCAGGCGGCTGCGGACGCGATCTCCGGTCAGGTAGACGCTGTCTTTGCGTTGGTGCCAGTGCTGTTGCCCCACATCCAGAGCGGCACGCTCAAGGCCGTGGGGCTGTCGGCCAAGAAGCGGGCCGATGTGCTGCCCAACACACCCACGTTCGTGGAAAGTGGTGTGGACTATGACATCGGCATCTGGTACGGGCTCATGGCTCCGGCGGGCACCCCGCCCGCAATCGTCCAGCGGCTGGCTAAGGCCACCCATGCCGTGGTGGGCAGCGATGAGTTCGCGAAAAAACTCGGCCTGTCGGGAGCAGAAGCAGTCTTCAGCCAGCCTGCCGAACTGGCCCAGCAGATGCGCAGCGAACTGCTCGGCTGGCAAAAACTCTCGAAATCGGTGCCGAGTCTGGCCCAGGCGCTGGAGCAAAGGTAAAGGGAACCCCATGTTTGAAACGCATATCGAAAACCACGAAAAAAAGCTGCGCAAGGCGCTCACCATGGGAGGTGCTAAGAAGCTGGCGGAGCGCGCTGCAGAGGGCGTGCTGAACGCACGGGAACGCATTGAGCGGCTCGTGGATCCCGGCACTTTCCTCGAGGCAGGGCTTTTCGCCGCCTCCATCCGTCCCGAAATGCGCGACCGTTCTGCAGCGGACGGCAAGATCACGGGCTATGGAAAGATCGGCGGGCGAGAGGTTGCGATCGTCTCGAACGACTTTACCGTCATGGGCGCGTCCAGCAGCACGGTCAATACGAGCAAGGTGGGCCACGTCAAACGTGTGGCCACGCAGCGTGGCTTGCCGATGGTGTTCCTGGGCGAATCCACGGGCGCGCGCATGCCCGATGTCATGGGGGCTGCTGGCGTCGGCAGCGGCGATCGGCCTACGCAGTACCGCCGCACCCGCGAAACCCCCTGGGTGTCTGCCGTGCTCGGCCACTGCTATGGCTCGTCGTCATGGTATGCCGCGCTGGGTGATTTTGTCGTCATGCGCAGGGGCGCCATCACGGCGGTATCCAGCGTCAAGCTGACATCAATGGCAATCTCCGAGGAGGTCGATCCCGAGGCACTGGGTGGCTGGAAGCTGCACACCGAAGTGACCGGAATGGTGGACCTGGCGGTCGATAACGATGAGGAGGCCTTGGCGGCCGTGCAGCAGTTTCTGTCGTACCTGCCAAGCCACCACAACGAAGCGCCGCCGGTGTGCAGCGTGCCCGAGGGGTCGGGCGACGACGCGCACAAGATCCTTGACATCCTGCCTGAGGGGCGCACGAAGGTCTACGACGTGCGAAAAATCCTGGCGCTGATTTACGACAAGGACTCGGTGTTCGAGCTCAAGCCGCGATTTGGCAAGTCGATCGTCACAGCACTGGCGCGGCTGGATGGGAAAAGCGTCGGCATCGTCGCTAGCAACCCGATCGCCAAGGGCGGCGCCATTGACCCGGAGTCGTGCAACAAGGTGGTGAGCTTTCTCGTGCTGTGTGATTCGTTCAATATCCCGCTGGTCTTCATGGTGGACCAGCCAGGATTTTTGATTGGCATCGAGGGTGAGCGCAAGGGCGCGATCGGGCGCGTGATGAACTGGATGAACGCCCTCTCGCTCGTGACGGTGCCAAAAATCTCCGTGATCATGCGCAAGTCCTACGGACAAGCAGTGCTGAACATGGGTGGTGGAGGCAATGCCGACGAAGTGATTTGCTGGTTCAGTGCCGAGGTCAACTTTATGGACCCGCGCTCCGCAGTCTCGATCGTTCACGGGGTGCGTGCCGAGGACGACCCCGAGCGCTACGAGCAGTTGCTGGGTGAGATGACAAAGGGCACATCCGCATACGACGCTGCCGCGGTCAATGCCGCCCATGCGGTCATCAATCCTGTGGACACACGCAGCCACCTCATCCGCACTCTGCAGGTGCATGAGTTGCGGCTGAGCGGGGGGGTTGGCGAGCACCTGATGCGCACTTGGCCCACGAGCTACTAACTCATTTTCGTCCAACGTTTGGGCAGCCGTTGGCTGCAGGGTGCGGCCTGGCTGTGGGCGCACCTGCCCATTGATGTTTTTTTGAGGAGCCCGTCGCATGTTCAACAAAGTGGTGGTAGCAAACCGGGGGGCGGTGGCAGCGCGGGTACTGCGGGCGCTGCGCGCGCTTGGGGTGCACTCTGTTGCGGTGTATTCGGAAGCAGACGCGCAACTGCCTTACCTTGCCCAGGCCGATGAAACCCATTGCATCGGCCCGGCGGAACCCCGTTCTAGCTACTTGAACCAGGATGCGATCTTGCGCGTCCTTCACCGGAGCGGAGCAGACGGCTTGCACCCAGGCTATGGTTTCCTGTCGGAGAACGCCGAATTTGCGTACCGGGTCAACGCTTCTGGGGCGCGATTCATCGGCCCCAGCCCCGAATGGATCGACGCCATGGGGCACAAGACCAAGGCCCGCGAACTGATGGCACGCCATGGGTTGCCCATGGCGCCCAGTTCCGGTCTGCTGTGTGGCGACCCTGCAGAGGCTCTGCAGGCCGCGCAGCGCATTGGTTTTCCCGTGCTTGTGAAACCGGCCGCAGGCGGCGGTGGCATCGGCATGGTCGCTGCGCACGATGCGGATGCCCTGCTCAAAGCTATCGGACAGGCCTCATCTCTGGCGGCACGCAGCTTCGGCAGTGCCGATGTCTATCTGGAGCGCCTGATGCTGGAGCCCCGACACATCGAATTCCAGGTGCTGGCCGACTGCCACGGCAACGTGCGACATCTGTTCGAACGCGATTGCTCGATCCAGCGCCGCCACCAGAAGGTAATCGAAGAGTCTCCTGCGCCACTGCTGTCTCGCGCCTTGGTGGACGCGGCGGCCGGCGACATTGTTGCGGTGCTGCGCAAGCTGCGCTACGACGTCATCGGCACGGTGGAAACTCTGCACGCCCCAGGCAACGGATTTCAGTTTCTGGAGACGAACACGCGCCTGCAGGTAGAGCACGCGGTGACCGAGGAAATTACTGGCGTTGACCTGGTCATTGCCCAGATTCGGCTGGCTGCCGGCGAACGCCTGGACGCTGTCCTGCCCGAGCGCATTGCCATACAAGGGCATGCGATCGAAGCCCGCATCTATGCCGAAGACCCGGTGCGCTTCTTCCCTTCCCCGGGCACTTTACGCGCGCTGCGCTTCCCGACCGGGCCGGGCATCCGCGTGGAGAGCGGCTTCACGCAGGGCTCCGCCATCACGTCGCATTACGACCCCCTGATCGCCAAGCTCATCGTGCATGCCGATGACCGCGCCAGTGCCATCGAGCGCTTGGTGGCCGCGCTCGACGACACGGTGGTGGAAGGAGTCAAACACAACATCCCCTTCGTGCGGCGCGTGCTGTGCAGCGAAGCCTTCCAGTCCGGCCACATACACACAGGTCTTGCGGCCCAGATTCTTGCGCAGTGAGCGCCCTGCAGCGCCTACCGCCTTCACCCCGCAGCCGCGGCTGCATGCCATTTTCAGGAGAAAGCAATGGCCCGTATCGAAATCACATCGGAAGTCACCGGCAAGGTCTGGAAGGTGCTCCTGGAGCCGGGTGCTGCTGTCACACCCGATGAGCCCATCATGGTGGTGGAGTCCATGAAGATGGAGATTCCAGTAATGAGTAACCAGACTGGGCACCTCGTGGAACTGCGCGTGCGCGAAGGCGACGCGGTCGAAGATGGGCAGGTGGTTGCGATTGTCGAGTAACGGAAAGAAGTAACCATGCCCACTGTGCACGCCATGCGCGCTGGTTTGGTTCAGCGATGGAGTGCTGCCGTGTCCAAGTTGCCTGGCGCGCTGGTGTGTGGGGTGATTGCGCTGGCCGCCACCTTTGTCTCCGAGCACTACGGCGGCCCCCAGCTTCTGTATGCCTTGCTGATGGGCCTGGCCTTCCATTTCTTGATGGACAACGCCCAGGTCAGGCGGGGTGTCGAATTCTGCGGCCGCAGTGTTTTGCGCCTGGGTGTGGCCTTATTGGGAGTGCGCATCACGCTGCACGAGGTATTTGCGCTGGGAGCTGCGACTGCATTGACGCTTGTGTCCGCGGTGGCGCTGACCCTGGCATGCGGTCTGGCACTGGCTCACCGAATGAAGCGGCCCCGTGAAGAGGGCCTCCTGTCGGGAGGGGCTGTGGCCATATGTGGCGCCTCGGCAGCGCTGGCCATCGCCTCGGTTCTGCCCAAGACAGCAGAAAACGAGCGGTTCACGTTGCTTGCGGTAGTTGGGGTAACCGTGCTGTCCACGGTCTCCATGGTGCTTTACCCGTTTGCGCTGCAGATGCTCGGGCTATCCCAGACACAGTCCGGGATTTTCCTGGGCGGCACGATTCACGACGTGGCACAGGTCGTCGCTGCCGGCATGCTGGTAGGACCCCAGGCTGGCGACACCGCCACCGTGGTGAAGCTTTTTCGGCTCACCCTGCTAATGCCAGTCGTACTGGCTGTGGCGCTGCTGTACCGAGGCCATGCCGACGTTGGCGCTGCCGTGCGGCCTCCCCTGTTCCCCCGCTTTCTGCTGGGGTTCATTGCCCTGGTATTGCTGGGCAGCATTGGAACATTCAATACGGTGATGGTCCAGACTGCCAGTGACGCATCGCGCTGGATGCTGGTCGTTGCGATTGCAGCGGCTGGCGTGAAAACCAGTTTCGGCGACCTGCTCAAGCTGGGTTGGTTACCCGTTTTCATGCTGCTGACAGAGACGGTTTTTATTGCCTCTTTTGTTCTGTTCTTCGTCGTGCTGTTCGGATTGGGTGTTGACTGAGGCAGTCCTCCCTTGCCCCTTGTACCAAAGGAAAATCATGCTTCTACTGCGCAGAAAATTTCCCCTTGTGCTGGCCGCGCTCGGCAGTATGCAAACCGCATACGCGGCGGCCGAATGGAGGCCTGCAGGCCGGGTGGAGTATGTGATCCCTGCGGCCGCAGGCGGCGCCGTGGACATTTACGGCCGGGTGATGAAAAAGATCCTGGATGCCAACGGCGCCATGGCAGGCCAGAGCTTCATCATCAGCAACAAGCCGGGCGGGCAAGGCATGATCGCGGTCGCCCCTCTGCTGCAGCGCCCGGGGGATGCCACCATCTTCAGCATGATGTCCACCGGTTTCATGCTCGGTCAGACACTGGGGGACTTCAAGCACGACCTGTTGCAGGACTTTACCATCGGCCCGATCTTCTTTGAAGAGGCAATCGCTGTCGGGGTGCGTGCCGACTCGCCGTTCAAGACGGTGGCGGACCTGCTGGCACAGCTCAGGCGCGATCCGGCTTCAGTGAAGATTGCCATCGCCCCCACGCTGTACAACCACATCCACATTGGCATCCTCAAGCCGCTTTCCAAGGCCGGCGTGGACGTCAGCAGACTCACGGTGGCGCCCTTCCGTGCTTCCAGTGAGTCGGTGGCTGCGCTCATGGGTGGCCACGTGGACGTGGTATCTGCCAGCTCGGCCAACCTGGTCGCAGGCATCAAGAACGGCACACTGCGTGCCCTTGCCGTATCGTCCGCCTCCAGGCTCAAGGGGGCACTTTCCCATGTGCCCACCTGGAAGGAGCAGGGGGTTGACAGCGTTTTCACGTCCGTGCAAGGGACATTGTTTCCCAAAAACCTCAGCCCCGAGCAGATCCGCTTCTGGGATGAACAGTTTCGGCGCTTGTCGGGCTCGCGCGAGTGGCTGGAAACGCTGGAGCAGTACGAAGTCACGCCGCGTTTCATGGACCATGCTCAGGCCACGGCGTTCGTGCGTGAAGAGCTGAAGGCGGCACCTGCCCTGCTGCGCGAACTGGGGCTGAACAAATGAGCACCCATTCCACCGACCACCCAGCGCAGCCCCTGACCGGTGTCCGCGTCATTGAGATCTGTACCACCATCGCCGGGCCTGCCTGCGGGCGGTTGCTGGCCGATTTTGGTGCCGACGTCATCAAGATCGAACCACCCGATGGAGATCCGGTGCGCCAGATGGGCAGCCATGTGGGAGAGGTCTCGCTCTATTGCGCATCCATCTTGCGCGGCAAGCGTTCAATTGTGATCGACCTGAAAAAGCCCGAAGGCAGCCGGCTCGCGCAGGCCCTGATCGAGACGGCCGACGTGGTGCTGGAAAACAACCGGCCCGGTGTGCTGGAACGCATGGGGTTGGGCTATGAAGCAATGGCGCAGCGCAATCCGGGCATCGTCTATGTGCGCATTAGTGGCTATGGGCAGGACGGCCCTTACTCACAGTTGCCGGGCTATGGTGCGATCTGCGAGGCGTTTGGCGGTGTCCGGCACATGACCGGTGATCCCGATAGACCACCGTCGCGCGTGGCCCTGGCCACCACCGATTACCTGACCTCCGTGTACGCGGCGTTTGGTTTGCTGGCAGCGCTGCGGCACCGTGACCGCACGGGCCAGGGGCAAGTAGTCGATGTCGCTCTCTATGAGACGGCTTTCTCGCAGATGGAGGCCATTGTTCCAGCGCATGACAAATTGGGAACCGTGCCGATGCGCCAGGGCCCGAACCTGCCCTCAATGGCGCCCAACAGCCTATATCCGACCAGGGAGGGTGGCTACGTGCTGATCGCCGCCAACAGCAACGCCACCTTCGAGAGGCTGGCCCATGCAATGGGCCAGCCGGAGCTGTTGGCCGACCCGCGCTTTGCCACCATCCGCTCGCGCGGCCAAGCGGCAAACATGCAGTTACTCGATAGCATGGTAGCCGACTGGACAGGGCAACAAGAGGGTGCGGCCGTTGAAAGCCTGCTGCAGCAGGCAGGTGTCCCGGTCTCGCGGGTGTTGACGATCGCGGATATCTTTGCGGACCCACATTACCGGGCCCGCAACATGATTGCCAGTGTGGCCCACCCGACCCTGGGCAGGGTCAGCCAGATCGGTGTGGTTCCCAAATTGTCGGCTTCGCCCGGAAGCATCCAGCATTGCGGGCATGAGCTGGGTGCCGACACCGAGTCAATCCTGGCAGGAGAGCTTGGGCTAAGCCGTGCGGAGATCGACACTTTGCTCGGCACCGGCGCCGTGCGCAGTGCCAATTCCGCGTCCACCTGAATTCTTGGGAGAACACATGCAACCCAGCAAGGAATGGGACAGCTCCTTGAGAGAGCTTGAACAACGCAGGGCCTTCGCGCAGGCCATGGGCGGACACGAAGCGGTCGAACGTGCGCGCGCCTTGGGAAAGCTCACGGCGCGCGACCGCATCGACGCCCTGGTCGATCCTGGCTCCTTCGAGGAATGGGGTGCGCTCGCCGGCAAGGGGCGCTATGCACCCGATGGGCAGCTCGAGTCGGTCACGCCCTCCACCCAGGTGATGGGTGTGGCCAAGGTGGGAGGGCGCAAGGCGGTGGTCGTGTCGGACGATTTCACCATCCGTGGCGGGTCGTCTGAGGCATCGGTCGCTGAGAAATGGATCTATGCCGACCGCTATGCCTACGAATACCGGCTGCCTCTAGTGCGCATGGTGGACACGGCCGGTGGCAGCGTCAAGCTGCTCCAGCAGATGGGCCACACCAAGATCCCGGGGTACTCGCTCCTGCCAGGGGTGGCACTTCTGGGCGCAGTGCCGGTGGTAGGGATTGCGCTGGGCGCCTGTGCCGGGCTGGGCGCCATCCGCGCTGCATCGGCGCATTTCTCGGTCATGATCAAAGGCAAAAGCCAAGTGTTTGCGGGTGGTCCTCCGGTGGTCAAGCAGGCACTGGGCTACGACATCGGCAAGGACGAGCTTGGAGGCTATGGGGTGCACAAGGTCAGTGGGGTCGTGCACAACGCGGCGGACACCGAAGAGGAGGCCTTCGCGCTGGCGCGCCGTTTCCTGTCGTACCTCCCCGTCAATGTGTGGAGTGCCCCGCCGCGGCTGCCTTGCGATGACCCGGCAAGCCGCGAGGAGGCATCGCTCAACGACGCCATTCCGCGTGAGCGCCGCAAGATCTTTGCGCCACGCAAGGTGCTTGATGCCATCTTCGACCGTGCATCCGTGTTTGAAATGGCACCGCATTTCGGTGGCTCCTTGCTCACCTGCTTCGCACGCCTCAATGGCTGCGCTGTCGGGGTCATGATCAACAACCCCATAGTGATGGGAGGCGCGCTCACACGCGCGGCGTCCATCAAGATGGAGCGGTTCGTCGACCTGTGCGACACCTTTCACCTGCCTATCGTAAACCTGGTTGACCAGCCGGGCACCATGACCGGTGTAGAGGCCGAGCGCGAGGGCACGATGTACGCAACGTTGCGTGCCGGCGCTGCGATCGAGCAGTCGTCCGTTCCGTGGTGCGCCATCGTGATCCGCCGGTGCTTTGGACTGGCCGGAGCCATGCTCAGCCCGAAGTTCGGGCCTTCAGGGACGGCCTTGCCGCACCGATTCGCCTGGCCGTCGGCCACCTGGGGGTCAATCCCGATCGAAGGTGGGGTTGCGGCGGCTTACCGCAAGGAAATCGAGGCGGCACAGGACCCTGTGGCGGCGCGCAACGCGCTCGAAGCCGATTACCACAAGATCGGGTCACCGTTCAGAACCGCTGAGAAATTCGGCATCGTCGACATCATTGAGCCGGCAGCCACACGGCCGCTGCTGTGCAGCTGGGTGGAAGACGCCTATGCGCTGGCGGCGCTGTCGCTGGGCCCGAAAATGCGCACGATGCGCTGAGACTGCGGGGCCGGCCCGCAGAACGCCACTTCGCTCGGGTCAGGGTGGCACGCCATTGGCGTGGCGCTGCACCATGGACACCGCATCCTGCTCTGCCACTAATTGCACAAAGCGCCGCGCCCCAGTCCCAGCAGGCGCTCCTTCGACCACGTCACATCCACCCACAGCTGCACGCCGTTGCTCAGGTTCTCGAACGCCATCGTCACCAGCGAGCCGGCCTTGATGCGCGGCTGTACTAGCGTGCACAGCTGCCAAGCCCAGCCGAGGCCTGCCTCGATTAGACCGAGCGCAGCGATATGGTTATCGGTGCGCCAGCTGTGGCGTGCGAAGACAAAGCGCGGGTCGCTGTGCGCCAGGTCGCGCCCAGTGACGACGATCTGGCGCGTGCCGGTCAGGTGCTCTTCGCGCAGCCGGGCGCCAGCAGGAGGATAACCGGGTGCGGCGGCAGCGGCATGCACCCCCACCAGCACCAGGTGCTGCGGCGCCACCACGGTCACCAGAGTTTCTCTACCCACTTTCTGAAAACCTTCGCGTCCGTCAATGCTCGGCCGCTCGAACACCAGAGCCAACTGTGCCCGCCCGGCATGCAACAAGTCGAGCGCTCCTGCGCCAGCGCCGCCATGAGCGCAGGCGCTCAAAGCCCTCTTGAGGCCGGAGGCCCGCCGGGCAGTCCCGCCGCGGGTGCGCACAACGGCGCACCGTCGCGCTCGGGCGCGGCGCAACTGCACCCAAGCGCGCGCCAGCGCGCCTTTGCCCATTGGTTCAAAGGCTCCAAGGTGGTGGATGCCGACGGCGCACCCCTGGTGCTCTACCACGGCACGCGGGCGAGCTTCGATGCGTTTTCCTACGCGCGCATCGGCCAGCACGGCTGCGCCGAGGGCGCGGGATTTTATTTCACTGTCAACCAAGGACCCAGTCTGGCATCGAACGCCATCAACGCGGTGGCAACCCTTCCCGTCTTGCTCTATCATGAAGCATCAAGATGAATCATGATGGAGATGGCCATGACGACTGCTGTCCGCGAAAAGTTTTCCTCCCAGGCAGCGTCCGATGTGCTGGCCGCGTTGCGCCAGATTGCAGAAAGCCAGGGCCGCCAGTTCCAGGCTGTGCTCGATGACGCCCTGCGCGACTACATTGACCGGCAGCAAAAGGAGCGCCCCCGCCGCCACGTGATGGCTTCTTTCGCATCCAGTCTGGATGAGTTCGACAACCTCTACCGCGAACTGGCCAAGTAAGCCGTGGCGCACGATTACCTGACCGTGGCCGATGTGCTCGGCATGCACACGGTGCTGATGCAGCGGTATGGTGGTGCGCCGGGCGTGCGTGATCCTGGGGCGCTGGAGGCCGCACTGTTCCGCCCACAGACCGGCTACTACGATGACATCGTGGCTGAGGCTGCTGCTCTGTTGGAAAGCCTGGCGATCAACCACCCGTTCGTGGACGGGAACAAGCGTATCGCCTTTGCGGCGGCCGATGTGTTCCTGCGCATCAATGGCTGGCGCTTACAGCGTGCGCCGATGCAGATCCATGCGGAGATGATGCAGATGTTCGAGTCTGGCACGTTTGACATCGCCCACCTTGATCCGTGGCTACGGTCGTTTGCCGTCGCCGCAGAGTGATGCCATGAACGAGACAACACCGAACCTGCAGACTCAGGCTGCGATGAAAGAAGCCAGGGCGATGGCGATCAAGCGGGTGCCTGAACTGGCAGAGTCCACAGTAGGCGTTGAGTCATTTCCCAGCTTCACCAAACCCGCCCGTCAGCGCTGGGAGTCTGTCCCTGCCGACATCCGCAAGCGGCTGCTGACCAACGTCTGGTGCGGCCACTGCCGTCACGAAACCACAATCACCAATTTCAGCGGCACCATCAAAGGCGGCGACTTGCTGCTGGTGGGCAAGTGCGCCGAATGCCGCAGTGATGTGGCACGGGTGATCGAGGGCTCGTAACCCGGTCAGGCATCAAAACCGGCCACCACCTCCCGCTGCGCCACCCAGTCGGTTGGCAGCGGGTTCCGCTGAAACCACAGCAGGCTCATACACCGGGGTTGCTGCCCGGCCAGGATGCTCTGGATGATGGCAGGCTCGAGCAGCGTCAGACGCAGCAGCTCGTTGACCTGGCCGCCATCCCGGCGCTCACGCGCAACGGGGCCGCCCAAAGTCTGCACTTTCGGCTTCATACCTCCACCTCCTGTTGTTCCCATTCCTGCAATTCCGCGCCGATGGTGCCGGGCATCAGTTCCCCGGCCAGTTCCCGCCAGCCCTGATCGCACCAGATGATTTCCAGCCCGCCATCGGCAATCACCACGCGCTCGATCAACAACTGCGCCAGTCGACACTGTTCGACGGGGAACAACTGTTGCCACAGACCCGCCAGATTTCGCATCGGCAACACCACCTCAGGCTCCGACAGGTCTGGGCGGGTTGTCCGAATCCGATCCCACACCGACTGCACGATGCGCGGCGCTGACAGCGCGGCCACGATCTGCTGCGTAACCAGGTCTTCGATGGGGGCCGCTGGCAACGGCCCGTGGCTGCTGGCCCAGGCGCCGAAGCGCCGGTGCTTGATCGGCGTGTAGTAGTGGTAGGTCTTGCCCTTCTTGACGGTGTAGCTGGGCACCAGCCGTTCGCCATCGGGCGTGAACAGCAGGCCGCGCAACAACACCGGTTCCCGCTGGCGGTCGTTGGTCTCGCGCCGCCGTTCGATGCCATCTGTGGCGATCAGCGCGTGCACGGCATCCCACTGTGCCTGGGTGATGATGGCCTGATGCTGGCCGGGTAAGCTCTGCCCCTTGTGGACGATCTCGCCCAAGTACATCCGGTTGTGCAGCATCTTGTAGATCGTCTGCTTGGTGAAGGGCTTGCCGCCCTTGGTGACCACGCCTTTCGCGCCGTAGGTCTTGGCCATCAGGGTGAATCGCCCCGGGTTTAGTAGACACCTTCGAGCCTCAAACCTGAGGCCCAATAGGAGGTGCCATGACAGCGAAGCGTATGCAGCTGGCGATCCCATCTTGAAAGCACCGCTTGAAGCGGGCATCGTCCCCACGATGGAGGATCGTGGAGACGATGGAACAATCTTTGAATCAAGAGCGCCCACGGCGGCGTGAATACAGCC
>NZ_JBTNEH010000043.1:0-17006 GCF_054512775.1 Alicycliphilus sp. T452 | reverse complement strand
AGCCAGCCCGCAAAAGGCTGCAAAATCGACCCAGTCTTAACCCCCTCGGGGCGTCGTTTTACCCACCTGTTGCTGGCTCCATTACGCCGAACATCGGTGGCTCCATTACGGCGGTCGGTGACAGGGCTTAGTGAAGGCGAACGCTTGGCGTTGGTGGCACAGCGCCTTGGTAAGCGCCGCATTCCGATCAAGAGGATTCTGGTGTTGGAGCCGCTTGCGGCGTTCCCCTTGCGTTGGCGGGCTGTCTTGGAGCAGTTGCCGGTCGAAGTCATCCCTCCCAGGCTGCCACAGGCCCAAGGCGACCTTGGCGCTGTTCAGCAACGGTGCTTGGCCGCAGCAGTCGAAGGCGCAATGGCTCCGGTGGCTGCGTTGGCAGCAGATGGGTCCTTTGCCATCATGCGCCCGTTGTCTGTCGAGGCTGCGGAGCATTGGCTGGCCAACCGTTATCACGGCGCCCCAGACGCCGCACGGCTGATCGTCTGCGACGAACCTGCTTTAGGGGCGTCGCTGGATGAGACGCTCAGAGCCACCGGCGCCCCGATATCCGGATATAGCGAATCAAGTTCGTTGCGCCCCACGGTGCAGGCGCTCCCGCTGGCGCTGGAAACGCTGTGGGACCCTGTGGAGCCAGCTCGATTGCTTGACTTCCTCATGCACCCGGTGGGGCCGCTCCCTGCTGTCGTCCGACGACGGCTTGGCAGGGCCTTTGCGGCCGAGCCCGGTATAGGTGGGCAGGCCTGGACTGCTGTCCGGGACGAGCTCCGCGCAGAGCTGGAGCCAGAGATAGACAGCAAGGTGACGGAGTGGCTAGAGGGGGCCCGATACGACAGGCTCGCTGGCGCACCACTCGATCTCGTCGTGAACCGCGTTGGGCTGCTGCGTTCAGCGTTGCAGGCTAGATTGCTGAAGGTCATTGAGGAACGGGGTGTTGGAGAAGCAGATTTGCGTGCCGCCGTTTCCCAGTGTTCCGCGGTGATGGATGCGCTAAATGACCTCCGGACTTCCGCTGCTGACCTGGTGAAGCCTCGGCTGCTGCAGCAATTGGTTGCCCAGACGACAGCAGATGCGGCCAACACGCTGGCGGTAGCCGAAGTTGGTTGCATGGCAAGCGCTGCGTCTGTCGCTGCTTGCGCAGTTGATTCCGCTGACGAGGTTATCTGGTGGATGCCTGGCAGCCCGAAACTGCCGGCTGCGCACCCCTGGCTCCAAGTTGAGCTCGACGCCCTGAAGGCCGCAGGCGTGGATCCTCTTGACCCCGGCGCCGAGATGGCCGCCATGATGAGCTTCTGGATTCGGCCCATTCTTGCTGCCCGCAAACGCCTGGTCCTGGTGCTGCCGCCCGAGGGCGGCGAGTTGCACCCCGCTTGGCAGCTCGTGAGCGTTGTCGCTCCGCAGTTGCCCATCACGGTACTTGAGCAGGACGACCTGGGGAAGGTTGCAGTCGCTGCTCAGGAGCTGCCGTCAGCAAAGGGAGCCTGGAAATTTGATCCTGGAGCCAAGTGGCGGGGGACGTTCCAGGCTCCAACGCGCAGGGACGCGCAGTCGTTCTCGTCGCTGGAGATCGCCTTCAACAACCCGGCGTTGGCAGTGCTGCAGGATGCGGCGCACTTGCGAGCCGGCAATATGCATGCACCTGAGCAAGACATCCGGCTCCTGGGCACGCTGGCGCATCGTCTGGTGCAGATGCTTCTGTCCGACCCGGTAGCGCTTGGGTGGAGTCCGAAGCAGGTAGAGGACTGGTTCGGGCCTGCCGCTGACAAGCTGCTGAAAACTGAAGGGATGCCGTTGTTGGCACCCGGCAGCTCTATGCAGTTGACGCAGTTCAAGGCCGCGGCTCTCGCAGGCATCTTTTCCCTGCTTGCCTATCTGAATGCTGCCGGCGTGAAGCGAGTGGAATCTGAGAGGCCGTTGAAGGGCGCGCTTGGAGCCCTCGCGCTGCGAGGTGACACCGATTTGCTCCTCTATCTCGATAAGGGCGCAACCGCTGCGCTGGATCTGAAATGGTCGCGCGCGGCACGATATCGCGACAAGCTGGCCAGTGGCGACTTCCTCCAGCTGGCACTCTATGCGCACATGGTGGAGCAGGAGACGGGCGCCCCACCCGTCGCAGTGGGGTACTTCACCTTCCTCGATGGCAGCCTCTCGACCCTTAACGCTGGGGTGTTTGGCGACAAGGCGCGAGTCATTTCGCCCAAGGACGGCCAGACGACGGGGTTACTGATCAAGGGGGCAGCCGCATCCTGGGCGTGGCGTGTTCAGCAGTGGCAGGCCGGGGAGGTTGATGTCATCGGGGATGGGCTGCTGCCCGTACCTACGGTGCCGCCGGACGGGTGCTTGCCACTGGGAACGCTTGGGCCTTGGCACCTCGATTTCGTTCGCCTTTTTGGTCTTCCGGAGGGTGAGGTATGAGCGGCGACACCAAGATGAACATCGAGTTCGTGCGCGCTGGCGCAGGCACCGGAAAGACGTACTACCTGACGCACCTGCTGGCGAGTCGCCTCGAGGACAAGTCGGCCAGGGCTCCTGCAGTCATTGCGACGACCTTCACTATCAAGGCTGCAACCGAACTCCGCGAACGAGCGCGGTCCACCCTTCTGAAGAGAGGGCGCCTGGATCTAGCGGCCGCTGTCGGGCAGGCCCGCATCGGAACCATCAACAGCGTGTGTGGGCGGCTGATCCAGCGGTTCTGCTTTGAGCTGGGTGTCTCGCCGGACCAGCAGATCCTTGACGAGCAGCAAGCGTCTCGAGTCGCTCGGATTGCTCTGGAAAGTGTTCAGACGCCCGATGAGGTGCGTCGGCTTGTAGATGTCGCTCATCGGCTTGATATCGGCCAAGCCAAGTACAGCACGGATAGCCGAGAGCAAAAGCGCGAAGCAGCCATCGCCGACACGTTGCGCAAGATCATGGGTTCGGCACGCGAGAACAACCTGTCGCCAGCTCAGGTTGCGGCGATGGGTACAGTGAATGCTGACGCCATGCTCGCGTCTTGGCCAGCACCGGTCAGCGGTCTGCGCGCGGACCTGGCCAAGGCGCTCGATGTCTCAATTGCCGAGCTACAGGTGGCCTGGGGTGAGAACAAACAGACCGACGTTTTCAGGAAGGGCATCGACAAGTGCCTCGATGCCAGGGAGCAGCTTGAGCGCGGGCAATTGCCGTGGAGCGCTTGGGTTGGGCTTGCAAAGCTCAATGCAGGGGCGCCCCAGAAAGACATCGTTGCCCCTCTCCAAGCTGCGGCCAACCGTCACGGGGCGAGTGCTGAGTTCCATCAGGACGTGCGGGAGTACCTGGGCCTTGTGTTCGGCATCGCAAGCCGTGGGCTGCAGGCCTTCGCAGATGCGAAGCGCGAGATGGGAGTGGTCGATTTCACCGATCAAGAGGTGCTGCTGCTGCGTGGGCTGCAGACCAGCGAGATCGTCCAACAGGCACTGCGGGAGGAGCTTGACCTGGTGCTGGTAGATGAGTTCCAGGATACCAACCCCTTGCAACTGGCCATCTTCATTGAACTCTCAAAGCTTGCGAAGTCGTCTGTCTGGGTGGGGGACCGTAAGCAAGCCATTTATGGCTTCAGAGGCACGGACTCGGCGCTCATCCAGCAGCTTCTGGATTCGATGGCTACTTGGGGTGGCAAGGTGGGCGCGGCACTTACGGATTCCTATCGGTCCACGCCCGCGCTTGTGAAGCTGACGAACGAGGCGTTCGTGGAGACATTCGCGCCGACACCTGCGGCGGAGGTCGCGCTGACGCCTACGCGAGCGGCGATCGCTGGCAGCGTTGACCTCCAGAACTGGACATTCGAGATCCCGCCGAAAAAGAGGAACCTTGATGTGACCGGTTTAGGGCCTGCGCTGACTCAGTTGTTGCAGAGCAAGGCCCAGATTTACGACAAGGACGCCAAGTCGATGCGGGAGGTGCAGCCGGCAGACATCGCCGTCTTGTGTCGCACGAACACTGTGATGAAGGATGTTGTCGGCGCATTGAGCCGTTGGAGCATTCCGGTCGCTGCCGAAAGGCCCGGCCTGATGTCAACTCCTGAGGCTCAGCTGGTCATTGCATGCTTGCGTCGCTTGCATGACCGAACTGACACCGTGGCTTCCGCCGTTATTGTCGGGCTCACGGGCGCTCTTGAGCCGGAGCAATGGCTGGACGACCGGCTGCAGTTCCTGGCCGAGGCGAAGCTGAATGCCGAGGGTGTGTGGGAGCCGCCGTTGAGTTCTTGGATGGTCTCCGGGCCTGGTGCACATCCGCTTCTTGCGCGGATTGACTCCCTGCGGGACAGGCTGCTTTCCCTGACACCGTTCGAAGCGCTGCGCCTGGCCAAGGCTGAGTCAGGCGTCGCGAACTTCTGCCATAGCTGGTCGGCGAACAAGCGCTCAGCGCAAGTTCGGCTTGCCAATGTGGAACAGCTTCTCAGCCTGGGGCGCCAGTACGAGGAGGAGTGCCTTGGCTCGGGCCAGCCGGCCACGCTCAACGGACTCTTGTTGTGGATGCAAAAGCTGGACGTTGAGGGCAAGGATGGTCGAGCGGCTGCCGGCCACGGCGCTGTTGAAGTGATGACGTTCCATGGCGCGAAAGGCCTGGAGTGGCCCGTGGTGGTGGTGATTGGCCTCGACCATCAAAGCCGCACCGACTTGTGGGAGGTTCGGGCGCGGACGGTCGGCGCGTTCGATGCATCAGCTCCGCTAGCCAATCGATTTATCCACTTCTGGCCTTATCCCTTCGGTGCCGTGGAAGGCGTTGGCGAAGCTGAGGATGCGGAGGCCACGCCGACAGGAACGGCCGCTGCACATTCTGCGGTGGAGGAGAACCGGCGGCTTCTCTATGTCACGCTGACCCGCGCGCGCGATCAGATCGTGCTGGTCTCGAAGCCTGGTTCGGCAGCTGCGCCACCTCCGCTGGACTGGCTGTGGGAGGCCAAAGCGGCGGGCACGTTCTGGCCAGGAACAGTCAAGAGAGCCATCGACGGTGTCGACATCAACTGTGTCGCCACCGACTGGCCGTTGGAGAAGACCAAGGAAGAGCCACCCGCCAAAGTCAAAGAGGCGCTGCAGTTCTACCCGCCCCGCGCGCCGAAGGCCCATGCCCCGCTCTGGATGCGGCCGAGTACTGCTGAGTCCGCTGGGTTCAAGGTGGGCGTTGTTGAGGCCGTCGGCAAGCGCATCGTTGTCCAGGCAAATACGGACATTACGCTGCTGGGCTCGGCGCTTCATAACTGCATTGCCTACGCAGCGGCCGACCCCTCGCAAGCAATCAGCCTTGAGGACGTCAAGGCGATTCTTACCCGCTGGGGGGTGAAAGACGCCGTCGATCCGCAAGCAGCGCTTGACCAGGTCAATGCCTTCACGAACTGGTGGCGAGGCCGCTGGCCGGATGGCGAGGCGCTTGCTGAAGTGCCCTTTGAAGCCAGACGGGCGGACGGCTCGATTGCACGTGGCCAGATTGACTTCCTGCTCAAGGTTGCCGGTGGACGCATCCTGTTCGACCACAAGGCGAACCCGAAAGGCGCTGGAGCTGACGACACGCTGGCCCTAGAACACGGTGGTCAGTTGGCTGAGTACGCTCAGGCCGTTCAAACCGCTACCGATGAAGCAGTTCTTGAGAGATGGCTGTTCCTGCCTGTGGCTGCGCAGGCAGTCCGCATCTTGGAGGCGTGACCTGCACGTTGACTGCTGGGCTTGACCTAGGCGCGTTGGCAGTCGATCGCGCTGAGCGACGGGGTGAGACGCGAGCGTCCGGCCAAGCCCCGCGACGGCATGCAGGGTTCGCCAGGTCGATCTAAATTGGCTGCTGGAATTGGTGCTGCCACCAGCGACGACATTTCGACGCTTGCTAGCGACCTTGTCCAGCTATTTGCGACTTTGACTTTCCACTGGGCCATCCGCGTCGAAAGTTGAACGCCAGCTTGCGGGCATGGAGAAATACATCACCGAGGTGAGCAACCGCTGCACAGGAGCCACTCGATTGCTGGCAAGCCGCTACCAAGCGTTGCGAGGGATCCTACAACCAGCCCTCCTGCTCCGCTTTGAACCCATCGCGCTGCATAGCTAGGCAGAGTTGGTGCAACGCTTGCGGCAGATCCGGCGACGCCAGCAGCCGGGAGATCAAGGCTTTGTCGTGAGCGTTCAAAGCCCACGGTTGTTGTGCCGCATGCAGTTCATCAATCCCCATTCGAAACGGCTCCCACGGCAAGCCTTGGCGCTCCCAGACCCGGCCCATGCCCCAGGCCATATCCACGCCCGCGGGATCGGCGTCTGCACTGACCCGCAAGGGTGCAGGTGCGCATCGCACAAGATGCTCAATGGCCGCAAGCCATGCGGTAGAAGGCCTTCCGGGCATCCACGCGAGCAGGACACCGTCGGCCAGCTGCTGCGCCTGTCGTTCAAAGCTGGTGCGATTCTCGATGAGCCACCAATGCGCTGGAGCAGCAGTGACTGATTTCACTCGTAGAACATCATCCAATGGAAGAGCCAGAAACTTCACCGCATTGAGGGCGACGGTGCATTCGTCCCAATACAACACACCCTGCCCCGCTACCCACATCATTGGAGTGAAGTGGCTCACCCCGTACCTCTCCAGATCGAAGTGCTCTTCCAGCCATTTCCAGTCACCAGCGCCAATGGCCTTTGTGTGTTGGCCGGCATGCAAGGCGAAGTCGCGGCGCGTTCCTTGTCGCTCGTCGAGGCACCAGCTATGCAAAGCCCTGATCCAACGATCGCGTGCTTCCAGTACCTCGACTCGCTGCGCGGCGTCCTGTTCCAAACTGGATAGTGCGTGGGTCAAGTCGTCGAGCAAATCTTTGTGTTGTGACGGCAGATCAGTCGTATCAAGTCCACCAAGCCACTGACGCAAATCGTCCAGCAACAAGGCCCGATCTTCATTGCGCTGGGTTCTACTACCGACGCCAAGCAGTTGCTTCAAAGTGTGAAGGTCCCGCCAGGTCAATGCATCCCATTGCCAGTGACCGCCTACGAGCTTTTCTTTTCGGTTGATCCACCCTTCGCGCAACAGCCAATCGCACAGGGCTTCGGATAGCTCGATGCGATGCGGACCACCCTCCTTCAGGAGCGAATCGCGTCCACGAGATGCGTTGTCCTTGCGCACCCAAAGGGTGAGTAGCTCAAGTTGCTCAACCGGCAGCAGCCCCAATTCAGAGGGTGTTGTGTTGGCGGCCGAGCGCTCACGCACACCTCGTCGTATCTGAACATCCACCCACTCCATTCGGGAACCCCTCACGGTTGCGCAACGCGTCGCTTTAGCACCCCAATCGGCGGTGCCCAGCGTGCCCCGGCCGGCTTTTTGGAGGTGACCAGTGTGACATCTGCTGGTTCGAATACCTCTACGTTGTGGGTGATCGGTGTGGTCAAGACGTACTGTGCACGGGTGGATTTCAGGAAGTGCCCCACCAGCTGGATGTTCCTCACGTCCAGATGGGCGAACGGTTCGTCGATAAACACGAAGCCACCCGGCGTTTCCTCGTCCTTGAGCAGGCCGACCAACAGAATGAGTGACTTGATGACCTGCTGTCCGCCCGAGGCCTCTCCGTCGTTCAGACCGATCTGGCCCTTGCCGTCGAAGTTGAAATTGACCTTGAGTTCGGCTTGGCGGAGTACGGTGTCGTCATTGTCTAGGTGCGGAAGATCGGCGCTGACCTCGACGCCCGCCAACTGCCCCAGTTCGACGATGTTCTTTCTGTAGCGACGCACTGTGGACCGCAACACGTCTATGTAGCGCTCGCGAGCGTTGCTCACCGCAATGCTCGCGCTGTTGTTGCTCGCTTCACGCTGCTGCAGTACCTCCTTCTGGCCTTCGACAGTAGCGGCCATCAGGGTTTGCTTTTCTTCGACGGTGGGATCTGTTTCCCAGGTACCCTCCGTCAAATCCTTCTCCACGGCTTCGCCGCGCAACCGCGCCTGAGTGGCGTTTTGATATGTCTTTCGCAGCGCTTCAAGCGCTTCAGTTCGAAGCCATCGGGCAGGAAACTTTTTCTTTGCTGTAGCGGATTCACTGGAGCGCTGACGCAGTGCAGCGCGCTTGTCTTCCCACTCGCCCACGTACCGCCGTGCGTTCCGTTCACTTTCCTCCAGCGCGTTCTGGACGCGCTTGTAGTCGGCGTCCAGAGCCGATTCCCGCATATTCGCTGCTCCGTGCTCAGCATCCAGCGTCTGCCAGCGTTGTGCGGCAGACTTACGCGCCTGTATCAGGTGTGGCAATTGCTGACGCGCCTGTTCAAACTCATCGCTGCGACGGACCAACTCAGAAGCGGCACTGACGCCCTTGGCTGCATCTTCGGCTGCTTTTAGCTGACGCGTATTGGTCGATTGGTCTTTGGCCACTTGGCCCAATTGCTTGTCGAGGTCCGCCAAACGCTTCTCGATGGACTCGCGTCGTGCCGCCACGGCTGCCGCGCCGAATTGGTGCTGGCTCGGGTCAATCCACACACTGCGCCCGCCCCGGCTATCGCGCCAAAATGCTTTGGGCGTGATCCATTCACCACCCCTTTTCGTCCCCTCGGCTGGATTGGCCACGCGCCGAATCTGTTCGAGCTGACGCAATAGCCATGTCGGCGCGGTGTCTGCAAATCGCAGCACCGCCAGCAAGCTCGCCGGGTCTGGAGTTTTAGGCGCCTCCGCAGCCTGGGCCACCACATAGTGCCGGTATCGCTCACGCTCAGCCAGCTCCATGGCTTTGACTTCGTCACCCGCATCTTTCAGCACCACGACCCAGCGCGAGCTGCGCAGCACCCCTTCAGCCGCATCACGCCACTGCGGGTCGGCTATTTCGATCACATCGGCCAGTACATGGTGGGCGATATCCGCTTGTCGAAGCACGCGCAGAAAGCGTGACACATCCTCAGGTGGTGGCGCTTGCCGCTGGCCTTGCAGCTGGTCGAGCGAGGCCTGTGCCCGATCGCGGTCAGACTTCACCTCGTGCCAGCGGCCGTCGAGTCGTGACTTCTCCGCCTGCAACGTCTGAAGCCGAGCCGTCAGCTGCTCGGCATCCCCTTCAACCTTGGCCAGTTCCAGCAATTCGTTGGCATGTTTGACCAACAGCTCAACGGGGCGCTCGTTGGCACTGGCCTCCTGCAGGGCTGCTTGTGCGCCTGCTTTGGCTTCGCCCAGCTGCAGCGCTTCTGTCTTGGCCTCTTCCTTTTGCCTTGACAGTTGCAACAACCGCGCCCGATCTGTTGCTTGTTGTCGCAGTGTGGCGGCATGGTGGACACGCTGCCGGTGAAGCTCGCGAAGCTTACTGGCCACGTCCAGGCGTTCCTCGCTCCATACGAGAGCGGGAATAACTTCGGTCCAGAGCCGCTCCTTCTCCCGCAACTTGTTCTGGTATTGGCGGTATAGGTTGACGCGCGCCTCAAGCTGGGCCAGTTGGGTCTCCCCATGACCCAGTTCGCGCTTGGCCATCTCCATCTCTTCGGCCACTTCTTTTTGGTGCCGTCGGGCCTCTTCGTAGCGGTCCAGAACCTCCTGGTCTCCGAAAACATCAAAGACCAGACGCAGGAGCTCCTTGGGCGAGTATTCGCACAAGCGATCTGTTTGACCTTGTTCCAGCGCCAACACACGGGCGATGGCGCGAGACAGCCCAGCGCCTTCCAGGCGTTTGCGCCAGTTTTCGATGCCCAGCCAGTCCTTTTCAGGGACTTGGGTCAGTGTCTCGATGGAGATGTCTCCATCCGCCATGTGATAGCGCCGTTGCCAGTCGCCGCCGTTGCGCTCGATTCGGCAGGCCAGCGTTACCTGGTCACTGTAGAGGAGGCAGCGGGCAAAGGGGCGACTGGAGCTTTGCCGGCCGTGGGCTCGGTTGTCCACGGTAGCGCGCAGCCAGGCGGAGTCGGCGTTGGCGTGGCGTGCGTAGGTTTTGTAGCTGCGCCCACCCGAACAATCCAGACCCAACAAGGTGCGCATGGCATCCAACAGCGTGGTCTTACCTGAGCCGTTGGGGCCAGCAACCGTGATGATTGATCCATCCAACGGCAGGGTCAGTCGTTGGCAGTAGTCCCAATGCAGCAGTTCAAGACTTTGGAGATGGAACATGTCTTCAGTTGTCCTCGCCTGTGTGTTTTTCTTCTGCGGTCGCGGCTGCGTCGGACGTGCCGATGGAATTGTCGTCGGCCGCCTTGGCGTCCTTTTGTGCACGCGTGCGAGCCAAAACTTCGCTCAGCGTGCCATCGAGTATGCGAGGCGCGAGTACGTCGTAATCAAGCAGCAGGTCTAGCAAAGGGCCTTCGCCAATGTCCTCCCCCTTTCGGACGATGAATCCATGGTTCTCCAGGCGTCTCAGGTTGCCGTCCAATCGCGTCTTCTTGCCCAGCTGCGCGCCAAAGTCGGCCAGCAGTGCCTTGTATGAAACCATTGGACTGACGGACTCTGCGCGGGGCATGGGGCGCTCGGCGCTGAACATCTCGTCCTGCAGATCGCCCTCAGCGCTCGCATCGCGAGCAGCTTGGCGCTCTCTCTTGGGCAGAACGATCAGCGACCAAAGCACCACCAGCAAGGACACCGCATCGCGCGGCAAGTCGATGTTGTTGTGGCTGTTTAGTGCCGCCTCACCAAAGACCGCGTGTTCGACGGTGCGCACCATGGCAGTGGTGACGTTGTCCGCGTGGATGTTGTCCACAAGCCGTAGACCCACTTGGGCCAGACGGTCTTGCACGGCTTGCCACAGGTCAGCGTCCACGAGGGCGCGCTTGACTTTAGGGTGCTGTCGGGGCAACCAGCGGCGTGCCAGCAGTTCTGCCGCCAACAAGGCGGCTTCATCAGGGGTGTTCATGGTCATCCTGGGGTTCGGGTTTACGCTGCGCACCAGCGATAGGGTCCTCGACCTCAGCCAATACGAGGTGGCCATCGCTCATGGCCAGCACATGCGGGTCATCCTGCAACTTGACGGAGGTGCTGAGAACGGCATGCCATCCTGAGCGGGCCAACTCGCCAGTCTGGCCTTTCAGCGTCTGGGCCTGTACATCACCCAACAAGGGCAGCAACTGCATGCGATACGCGGCTTGCGCAAAGCGCCCGCCAAGAACAATCTCATCCAGCGGCATTTCAGTCTTCGCTGAGGTGGCCTTCTCACTGCTCCACTGAGCCAGTTGTGCGATGAGTCCGCCCAACTCAGGCGGCATGCTGGGCACCTCCAGCTGGCCGCTGCTTGCCTCATTGGGCGGAGGCAAACCTGTCGTCCGCTGGGGGTCAGGTCTGTCTCGCTCAAACTCGCCTTCAGCCACGTCCAGCAGATCGTGCTGGCTGATGAACACGGGCGCCACGCCTGTTGAAAGGGCATCAGCCAGAAGGGCATGCAGCGCATCCTGACTTTGCAGCCACATTCGTACGTCTGAACTGGTCACGCCTGCACTCCCTAGCGTCACGCGCTGTCGATCGGCCTGCTGCATCGCTCGCGTGAACTGGCTGGCCATCGAGAGCAGGCGCGCTTGTGCGTACCCCAGAGCGCGGGCCTCCTTTTCGAGGCGAGGGTCATCGGTCTCGGTGCGAATGAGCGCTGTCAGCGCGTGACCGGCCTTGTCGACCAAAGACAGGGCTCGCTCGAAGCGCGGCTGGGCCTGCCGTAACCGCGCTTCGGAACCACTGGTGATTGCCTCGGCGAAGTCGTCGTGCAGCCGAGCCAGCTGCGCGTGCAGGTGCCGTAACTGGCTCGGGTCTGCCAGACCAAGTGCTTGAGCACCGGCCACCTGCGCCAGCAAAGGAGCCAAGTCATCATCGTCACCTGTGGCTTGCGTCAGGGGAGCGAGCAACCCGTGAACCTGTCGCGCCAGAATCGAGAGGCTGTAGTCTTGTGAGGTGGCATCCCATACCAGCAGCCCCACATCGCGGAAGCGCTTGAGGACGTTGTCCAGTGCCTGCGGCAGCAGCAGATGGAACAGCTGGTTGAGGTCCTCACGGGAAATCCGGCCATGCGGCACGCTGACCAACTCCATGAAGCACCACACCCGCAGTTGCACCACCGCAGGTGGGCCGCTGAACAGCCCCCGCAAAGCATCCAGGACGGCCGACCTCTGACTGACTGCCCAGGCTAATGGCGAGTCTGCGGCTGAAGCAGGATCGCGGAAGTAAGCCTCAAAACTGGCCCCCTCATGCTCTTGTTCGTTTTGTAGATCCATCTGCGCATTTTGCCGAATGTCCACTCACGCTTTACCGACTGGCGGTGGCGTAACTTCGAACCCCAGATGAACTCCACCCTACAGCCACAGGATGCAGTTTTTCATAGACGTTTGGAACTGCGTGGATCAATAATGCTCCCGGGTCGGCCTGAACAGCCTGCCCTCCTCCCTGAAAAGTCGTGTGACAGCGACTTTGATTTGCCCGGCCCTCGCGCCGGGCGTTCTTTTTTGGGGTTGCCTCGTGGGCCCAGTGTTCTGCAAAGCACGAATCCGCTGGAAATCAGCCCAAATCCAGCAGCAGAACAGGCACCGCTCAGTCCTACATTGACCTCACAGCACCCAGCGAGATGAAGTGACCTTCACCTCCAGCGGATGCGGGAACTGTGAGGTGTCTGGTGGACTTCATCCTTTCAAAAAATCGGCGCTTTCCCTTGCGCTACGGAACAACGCGAGCAGCGGGCACCGAACGGACGTTCGGCTCGGCAGTAGCGTCTGCTGCGGTGCTTTCGCTGAGCCTTCTTGCCCCCACGGCCGCGCATGCCGTGGACGGTTGCCTGGTGTTGCTGTGCTTCGCGGCACCGAGCTGGAAGTCGATCCCCCAATGCGTGCCGCCGATTCGGCAAGTGCTCCGGGATCTGGCCCGGGGTAAGGCGTTCCCGACGTGCGGGCTGTCCGGCGCTGGCAATTCCGCCAGGCACGCGTGGGCCCGTGCACCGGGGAACTGCCCACCCCAGTACACCCAGGTGAACGAGACCGAAAGCGGTTCGATTTACACCTGCGACTACACCGGTGCGATCACGGTCAATATTGACGGCAAGCCGTTCACACGCACCTGGTGGGACATGGGTGGCGACACGGTGACGGACTTCAGCCCCGTGGCCAAGTCCCAACTTGGGTCTTGGGACACCAAGTACGACGACGACCGGGCTGCCTGGCAGCGCTCACGTCCCTGAAGGCTGCGCCATGGACGCCTCCACGTTTGCGGCGCTGGCCCTGGCCTGTGCACCACAGGTCCACCCGACCACTGCACATGCGCTCGTTTCAGTCGAAAGCGCCTTCAACCCTTGGGCCATCGGCGTCGTGGGTGGTGCGTTGCGCCGCCAGCCCAACAACCGGGATGAAGCGCTGGCCACTGCCCACCAGTTGTTGCGCGACGGGCGCAACTTCAGCGTTGGCCTGGGGCAGATCAACGTGGGCAACTTCCGGCGTCTGGGGTTGAACACCAGCAGTGCCTTCGATCCCTGCCAAAACTTGTCGGCCATGCAGTCTGTGTTGACGGAATGTTTCGACCGAGCAGGCCCGACCCGCAGTCGCGCTGACGCGGAGCAGTTCGCCATTCGCAAAGCCTTCTCCTGCTACTACAGCGGCAACTTCTCGACCGGCTTCCGCCATGGCTATGTGCAGAAGGTTGTCGCCGCCGCCCGCTCACTGCCTCGCCCTCGATTCAACCCGTCATCTAAGGAGCCATCATGAATCGCCAGAAACTGTCTCAAAGCCAGGTCCGCGCACTCAGCCTGTTGATGTTGCTGCCCCCCCAGGTCTGGGGGCAAGGCTTCGACAAGGTGAACACAACCGTCACCAACGTCAACGCCATCCTGGTGACGATCTCTGTGGCCGTGGTGACGATTGCGATCATTTGGGCCGGCTTCAAGATGATCTTCCAGGGCGCCCGGCTGGCGGATGTAGCCAACATCCTGATCGGTGGAACCCTGGTCGGTGGCGCAGCTGCTTTTGCCAGCTACATCGTCAGCTGACCTCAGCAGGCTCCCGCCATGCAAGCCGAAACCATCTACAAGGGCGCGACCCGCCCGGCCATGAAACTGGGCATTCCGCTGGTGCCACTGGTGGTGCTTTTTGGCGGCGGGATGCTGCTGATGATGTGGGGCGGCATTCTGGTGAGCTGGTGGATTGCGCTAGGGGTGCTGATGTCCTTCGTCCCCACCCTCTTCTGGATGCGCTGGGTGACATCCCGGGATGACCAGCGGTTTCGGCAAATCTTCATTGCACTCAAGCTGCGTCTGCACGACCGCAACCGACGGTTCTGGCGCGCGCGCAGCTACTCACCGACCCTGTTCCGGGGAGCGTCCGATGTCTGGCATCTTTGACCAACTGGGCAAGGGCTCACGCAGCGCGAAGCGACGCCCTGTGATGGGTGGTCCTCAGCCTCGTCACTGGTCGCAGGCTCTGGCAGAGAACCCCTTGACCAGGTTCGTGCCCTTCTCGTCACTGGTGAGCGACCACGATGTGATCACCCGTGGTGGCGATCTCCTGCGGGTGTGGCGGCTCGACGGCGTGGCATTCGAGTGCGCCGACGACTACTTGGTTACGGAACGGCACGAAGCGCTCTGCAGCCTGCTGCGCAATCTCTCGGGGGGCCAGTGGGCCATCTGGACCCACCGGCTGCACCGCAAGATTCAGGATGCGCTGACCGACCCAGCTGAAGACGGGTTTGCCAAAGACCTGTCCCGGGCCTACCAGGCGCACCTGAACCAGCGGGCGATGATGAGCAACGAGCTGTACCTGACCTTGGTCTACAGGCCCACAACCTCCCGCATCAGCCGAGCGTTGCAGTCACCACAACGGTCCAAGACCGCTATCGCTGAAGCGCATGCCGAAGCGCTGCGAGTCATGGAAGAGCGCACCGCGTTCTTGCACCGGGTGCTGAGGGGGTTTGGCCCGCAACTGCTCGGCGTACGCGAACAGCGGGGTCGCCTGTATTCGGAAGTCGCCGAGTTTCTGGGCTACTTGGTCAACGGGTACTGGAAACCCGTACCGTTCAAGGCTGGACCGCTGCACCGCACCCTGCCCTCAACCCGTCTTTCGTTTGGAGGCGACAAGCTGGAATTGCGAAATGGTGATCAGCGCCGCTGCGCGGCCCTGGTGGATATCAAGGAATACGCCGACGCCGTCGAACCGGGCATCCTCAATGCCTTGCTGTACGAAGACAGCGAATTCATCGAGACCCAGAGCTTTTCGATCCTGCCGCGCCGCGAGGCCACCCGCGCCCTGGAACTGCAGCGCGATCAGCTGATTGCCAGCGACGACGTGGTGGCCAGCCAGATCGCGGACATGGACGAAGCGCTGAACGAGCTGGGCGATGGTCAGTTCTGCATGGGTGAGTACCACTACAGCCTGGTGGTCTTCGGCAATCCGGGCGAGGACAGCCTGGCCGACGCCGGCCGGCGTGCCGCGCAGGCCATCGGCGCAGTGGGTGAGTCGTCGAGCCTGCAGATGTCGCCCGTAGACCTGGTGGCCGACGCCGCCTGGTTTGCCCAGATGCCCGGCAACTGGCAATGGCGCCCGCGCGATGCCAAGCTGTCTTCCCGGGCCTTCGCCGCACTGGCCAGCGGGCACAACTTCGCCCGCGGCAAGCGCGACGGCAACCCTTGGGGCGAAGCGCTGGCCTTGCTGCGGACGCCATCAGGCCAGCCGTTCTACCTGAACTTCCACAGCAGCCCCGACGGTGAAGACTCGGCCGACAAGAAACTGCCCGGCAACACCATCATCATCGGATCCACTGGGGTCGGTAAAACCACGCTGGAGATGTTCTTGCTGACGCTGACGCGCAAGTGGGACCCGGCACCTAGGCTGGTCCTGTTCGATCTGGACCGGGGTTGCGAGATTGCCATCCGGGCCATGAACGGTCGGTACTTCACGCTTGAAGCGGGCAAGCCCACACACCTGAACCCATTGCAACGCGACCCCACGCCGGCCCGCATCCAGTTCTGGGAACAGTTGATCCGCATCTGTATCGCCACCCCCGCCCTGCCATTGTTGCCAGCAGACGAGCGCGCCATCGCCGACGCCGTGAAGACGGTGGCGATGATGCCGACCGCCTTGCGCCGCTTCTCGACCATTCGCCAGAACCTGCCCAAGTCTGGCGAGAACAGTCTGTACGAGCGCCTGGGCCGCTGGTGCGAGGGCGGCGCCTTGGGCTGGGTGTTTGATCAAGCCAACGACCAGCTCACGGACCTCAAGTCCGCCTCGGTCATCGCCTTCGACACCACCGAGTTTCTCGACCTACCCGAGGTCCGCACGCCGGTCATGCTGTACCTACTCCAGGTGATGGAAGAGCTGGTCAACGGGGAGCGGCTGATTTACGTGATCTCGGAGTTCTGGAAAGCGCTGGACCACGAGATCTTCAGCGACTTCGCCAAACAGAAGCAGAAGACGATTCGCAAGCAGAACGGTCTGGGCATCTTCGACACCCAGAGCCCGTCAGATGTGCTGCGCCACCCTATTGGCCGCACGATGGTGGAACAGAGCGTGACCAAGATCTTCCTGGCCAACCCGGAAGCCGTGCGCGAGGAATACGTCGAAGGGTTTGGGCTCAGTGAAGCCGAGTTCGGCATCGTGCGCAGCTTGGGCGCGCAAGGCGGCCGGCGCTTTCTTGTCAAGCAGGGGCACAGCAGCGCCATCTGCGAGCTGGACCTCAGCAACTTGCAGGACTTCGTGACCGTGCTGTCAGCCACCACCGACAACGTCGCCCTGCTGGACACCGTTCGTGAACAACACGGTAACGATCCGTTTCTCTGGCTTCCCGTGCTGCTGCGCGAGGTTCAGGATCGCAAATCCCGCAACTCCAGGAGAGCGACATGAACCGATCTCACACCTTGCTCGTCGCGTTGACGTTTGCCGTTTTCGGCACGAACTCCAGTGCCCAATTCGTCAAAGGCAACGAAGCGGTGCGCGTTTCAAACAGCGGTGAACGACTTGTCGAGTTGGCTCCGCTGCCCAGCTCGGGCCCGATACGCAAGACCAAGCTGTTGATTTCCATGCAAAGCTGACCCACCATTTCCATCGAATCTTGACCCACCCTGATTCGTGAACTTCACGCTCACGTTGTGGATAAGTTCTTGGTCGCCTTCTCCTTCTTGGTGGTCTGTGGTGG
>NZ_JBTNEH010000042.1:0-18137 GCF_054512775.1 Alicycliphilus sp. T452 | reverse complement strand
AGGGCAGCAGCGCTGCCCGTGTGGCCACACCATGTCCGCCGCCGACCAGTTTTACAGCTTGGCTCATTGAAGCCGATCGACATCGACGACCATTTGCCGTCTTGGCGCCGCTATTGCGACAAAACCCCTGAGCCTCGTCAGGCCTCCACAGAACTGGGAACGGAAATCGTAGCGCCGCCATCGACCACTACGTTTTGGCCTGTCATGAACGAGCCGGCGCGCGAGGCGAGAAAAATGGCGGCTCCGGCGATCTCTTCTGGTTGACCGATGCGTCGTAGCGGGGCCTGGGCCGTGACACGTTTGAGTGTGACGGGGTCTTCCCACAACGCACGGGCGAAGTCGGTCTGGATCAGTCCCGGAGCAATGCAGTTGACCCGTATGTTGTCGGGGCCGAGTTCTACCGCCAGGTTGCGTGTGAGCTGCATGTCGGCTGCCTTGGAGATGTTGTAAGCGCCCAGGACAGGTGAGCCGCGCAGGCCGCCCACGGACGAAACAATGATGACGGAGCCGTCCCGGCGCTGTTGCATTTGTGGGACTACCATTTGGATCAACCAATGATTGGAAATGATATTATTATCGAGAACCTTACGGAACTGCTCGTCAGGGATGCCCGACATTGGCCCGTAGTAAGGGTTGGAGGCCGCATTGCACACAAGGATGTCGATGCGGCCGAATGCTTGCGTCGTTTGCGACACTAGGTTCTGCAGATCGGACTTGGAAGAGATGTTGGCCGGGCAGGCGATGGCCGTTCCCTGGCCATGTCGCTCGTTTAGCAGTCCGGCGACGTGGTTGCAGGCTTCCTGCTTGCGTGACGAGATAGCAATCTTTGCTCCGTATAAGGCCAGTTGTTCAGCAATTGCGCGGCCGATGCCCCGCGACGAGCCTGTGACGATGGCCACTTTGCCAGTTAAATCAAATATTGACATGTTCAAATTCCGTTGTTTAGAAACCAGTGAAGGGCAAGGGGTGTCACGCAGATGTCGGTGCGTGAGTTCCCTGATCGGGGTCAGTTTCCATCGCAACGACGTGATCTCGCAGGCTTCGTTTGAGTACCTTTCCAATGGGGCTTCGGGGCAACTCACTCACCATAACTACTTTCGACAGCCGCTGCGTTTTCCCCACCCGCTCGTTGCACCAGGTGCGGAGTTCTTCCGGCTGGATTTTGGTCGACGGCCGCAGCACCACAAATGCGGCTGGTGATTCCCCCCATTCATCCGAGGGTACGCCCACTACAGCCACGTCTGCCACATCGGGATGCTGGCGCAACTGCATCTCTAGGTCGCTGGGATAGATGTTGAATCCGCCGGAAATGATCATGTCCTTCTTGCGATCGAGCAGTACAAGAAAGCCATCCTCGTCAAACCGGCCCACGTCGCCAGTGCGGATGTAGCGCCGCCCCTTGGCGTCGTACCATTCCGCTTCGGCTGTTTTTTGGGGCTGGTTGTGGTAGCCAATCATCATGGCGCCGGACCGGCCGACGATTTCTCCTGTCTCACCTTGTGGAAGCTCATGGCCGTCCTCGCCAATGACAAGAACCTCGTTGCCTGGCACAGGGCGGCCGACGGTGTGCAGCTTGTTGGGGAAGTCGTGCGCCGCGAGCATGCAGGTTCCACCACCTTCCGTCATTCCGTAGAGTTCCACTAAACCTCCAGGCCACCGGGCAAGTACCTCCCGCTTGAGCTCAGCGCTGAAGGGTGCGCTGGTGCAAAACTTTCTGCGGAAGGACGAGAGGTCGTATCGGTTGAATTCGGGGTGCGCCAGAAGACGTCGGTACTGTACCGGGACTAGCATGGTGTGGGTGACCCGGTATGCCTGCGCTCGCTGAAGGTATTCGGCCGCATCGAACTTGGGCATGAGGATCACGGTGCCGCCCAGCCCTAACGAGGGAAAGAAGCTCGCCAGAGTGGTGTTCGAATAGAGCGGTGTTGACAGCAACGTGACCGAGTCGGGACCATAGCCGTTGAGTGTCCCCCGCCAGATGTGGCTCCAGCGCATGCCGTGCGACTGGACGATGCCCTTGGGTGTGCCGGTGGTTCCGGAGGAATAGATGATGTTGAAAGGCTGGTCAGCATCGACCTTGACGGGCGCAGGAGCCTGTCCGGACGGGGCCAGCCAGGACGAGAACGCTGAGGCGTCGTCCATCCGGACGCACCGGATGCCCTTCATGGCGCTGGCCAGGGGTTCAAGCTCGGTGGCGACGGCCTGGTCCAGAAACAGCATCCGTGCACCAGCGTCCGTCAGCATGTCGACCAGACTCTGAGCCTTGGATGAAGGTGCCAGCGGTGACACCGTCACGCCGGCCCTCAATGCCCCGAGAAAGATGGCCGCATACTCCACACAGGAAGCACCGCAGATGGCGATTGCCTGACCGGCCTTCACCCCATCGCGCTGCAACGAGGAGGCCACGCGGCTCATCATCTGATCCAATTGGCCATAGCTGAGCGTCTGCGCTGAGTCGATCAGCGCGACGTGGTCCGGCCTTTTTGCGGCCTGCTCCCGAATGAGTTCTGAAATGGTTCTGAATTCAGTTGAATTTGTCACGTTTATCTCCTTGATTGAACCTGATGCCCTTCAATCAAATGTGTGGCAATGGGTGGTTGGGCGGAGCCTGTTTCTGCCTGAGGATTGGTGCAGGTCTTGGTGTATTGAAGGTCGTTTGGGTGTGTATTAGAGTGCATGCTTTCAGCATAAAACAAATTAGAGAATTTCTATGACATCAATTCATCCATCTCCGGAAGGCGAAGACGCTGCGGATTCTTCCGATGGTAATGGGGATCGTTATTTCATTACGGCGCTGGCAAGAGGGTTGGAGGTGTTGGCATGTTTCCGGGCGAAAGATCGTTCCCTGAGCAATCAGGAAATTGCGAAACGATGCAATTTGCCAAAATCGACCATCACCAGAATTACCTATACATTGACCAAACTCGGGTATCTGACGCAGCTCGATGAACATGGTGGTCGGTTTGCTTTGGGTATCGGCACGCTGTCCTTGGGCAGTGCCATGCTGACACGGTTGGACATCCGGCAACTGGCTCGGCCATTGATGCAAGAATTGGCAGACTCTACCCACTTGGCCGTCTCGCTTGCTGTACGTGATCGTCTTTCTTTGATCTATGTGGAGGTCTGCCGGAGTTCGTCCGTTCTGGGCCTGACCTTGCAGGTTGGTTCGCGCATTCCGGTGCTTCATTCGGCAATTGGCAGGGCATATATGGTCAAAACTAGCGAAGCGGAGCGTAGCGACATTCTTAATCGAGCCAGGGAGCTGGATGAGGCTGTCTATGTCGATCTGTGTGATGACTTTAAACGGGGGTTGCAGGACTATGAGCGTTATGGCTGTTCGACTTCTTTTGGTGATTGGCAGAAGGATGTCAATGGAATTGCAATGGCGTTCCAGCCTGCGGGGGGGGGGGCAATGTTGGCCATTAATTGCGGAGGTCCTGCATCACAGCTGACGCCAGAGTTCTTTCTTGACATCGTCCGACCTCGGCTGCAGGATTTGGTGATCCGCCTTGCTGCCTAAAATGACGCACGGTCTTCCACCGTGCGTGCAATGCATCAATCCACCTTAATGTGGTTCTCGGTGATCATGGTGCGATAGGCATTTCTAAAATAGGGCAGCTGCTTGACGAACTCAGCGCTATTCAACCCTTTGGGTATAAGACCATTCTCTTTCATATAGTTGGAGATTTCCGGCATTTTCACGATTTCGGCGATCTCCTTGCCCAGTCGTTCGACGATCTCGGGTGGGGTGCCTGCCGGTGCAAACATGCCGTACCAGCCGATTACCTCGAGACCGGAGATGCCCTGTTCGTTGAAGGTCGGTACATCGGCCATGAGGGGCACACGGTCAGATCCAGTCACGGCCAGTAGGCGTGCCTTGCCGGCGCGAACATGTGGCAGGATGTTCAAGGGCGTGGCAATGTACCAGTCAATGCGACCACCTAGGAAATCGTTTAGCAGGGGCGCTTCTCCGCGGTAGGGTACGTGTGTCGAATCTACTCCGGTGGTCCGTTTGAATACTTCCGAATAGATGTTTTGAGCTCCGCCCGAACCAGCGCTGCCGTAGCTGGTTTTATTAGGTTTGGAGCGTAATGCATCCACCAGTTGTTTTACAGACTTGGCAGAACTGCTGGCCGGGACCGTTAGCACCAGCGGTACCGAGGCATAGAGCGAGATGGGGGCAAAGTCGCGGGCTTCGTCGTATTGGGCCTGATAAAGCATCGGCACCTGCATGATGGCCGTGTTGGTTGAGTAAAGCGTGTAGCCGTCAGCCGTCGCCTTGGCGACGTATTCGCTGGCGATCATAGTGTTACCACCTGCCTTGTTCTCGATCACGATGGGTTGCCCCAGCCGAGATGCGAGCAGATTTCCGATGCGTCTCGTAATGGTGGGTTCTGTCGCAATAGCAGCTGGGGGGCGCGCTGACTTGGCCAACGACCTCTCACTTCAAATGGCCAAGCTGTAGAACTGTTGTGCGGCCGGCGTGGTTGCCCCTTTGGGGCAGTTCATCTGCCCCTTGCGGATCATGTGCATCGTCTCGACCCCGGCCAGGATTCGGCGGGCAGCCCAAAATGACTTGAACCCCATCATGGGCCTGACCCGTCGCTTAATGGCACGGTGGTCCTGCTCAACAATGTTGTTCAGGTACTTTGACTGGCGCAGTTCAATGGCCAGCCCGCTGTCCGCCATCAACCCCCTCACAGCGGCCGTGTTCGCTCCGCTCTTATCGATGGTGATCTTCTCAGGGACATCGTGCAGGTTGATGGCCTTCTCGAAAAACCGACGTGCTGCAGCCTCGTCGCGTCGTGCTGTCAGAAGGAAGTCCACCGTCTGGCCCATCCGGTCAACGGCCCGATACAGATACTTCCACTGCCCACCCACCAAGATGTAGGTTTCGTCCACTCGCCAGGAACCGCCCACCGGGACTTTGCGGGTGCGGAACACAGAAGCGAGGACAGGCAGGATCTTCAGCGCCCAGCGATGAACAGTGGCATGGTCGACGGTGACGCCACGTTCGGCCATCATTTCTTCCAGATTTCGCAAGCTCAGCGGATAGGCCGCGTACCAGCGAACGCACACCAGCATGACCTCCAGCGGAAAGTGCAACCGTTTGATCACGCGGCGCAGGGTCGAGTTTGCCAGTTGGAGATGCAGTGGGGTCATGCCTTGATTGTCTTTGGGTGGCTTACCGCGACACAACCGCCCCTTCGGGCTTGGCCTGACCGGGCGCGTAGCCCAGGTGGTGACTCATCTCGGCGCCCAGGGCGCGCTCAAGAACCGACTTCTTGAACTGCTGGAAGATGCCTTCGAGTTCGGCTGGCGTTACCGGCCCTGGGATGAGTTGCTCAAGCAGCTCGGCTGAGAATTGCGGCTGCGCCGCCTTGTCCGTCGCTGCGGTCGTCTTCGTCTTGCGTGGCATTCATGCTCCTTGTTGACATGCTATGCCTCACACACAAAATTTCTGACAGGCTCGCTGTGGCTGCCCCTTGGCGAACCAAGGGGCATCTACAGCCTATCCCATTAAGTTCGACACATCGCTGGTCGTCCCGTCCGAGGGAAAGTGCACCAGGACCCCCGCCTTGCGGAACCCCTCCAAAACTGCCCATAGCGTGGAGACCGGGATCGAGGCCGTTGTGCCATTGCCAGCAGCACTGCTATTGGCTTTGCTCTTGCCTTTACTCGTGGCCTTGCCCTTGCCACGCGCCTTCGCATCCCACTTGATCTGCGCCGCAGCAAGTGCCGCATCAACACGCTCGCGCAGCACACGGTTCTTGCTCTTGACCGTCTCGGGCATATGGCTGTGCTCCAACAACTCCTCCGGTGGCATCACCAACCGATCCAGCGACAACAACTCGCTCAGCCCAGGGATCGCGATACGGCACTGGGTCTTCCAGGGAATATCAATGTCGATGCGCAGGTGCTCCTGGATACGTTGCTTGATCGGCGACTTCTTCCACTCGCCTGACTTGAACTCCGGGAACCGATTCATGGGCTTGCCCTTGAGGTGCCAGTCGAGTACCAGCTTGTCACATACCGACAGCTGTTCAATATGGCGCTGCTGTGGCTTGTTGACCCGGTAGTCCGCATCCACCTTCAGCAACGTACGAAGCCAATCGAACTGCTGCTGATACACCGCCTTGCCCTTGGCCCCGCGCCAAGCGCTTGGCTTGCTCAGCCCGTTCTCCATAAGGTATTTGGTGCTGAGCTTGATTTCCACCCGCAGCACGCGCTTGCCGATGGCGTAAATATCACTCGCCACCTCCGGCGCATCAAAGCTAGAAAACTTGTTTTTCTGGTTCCTATCCTTCACGTAGAACAATACCGAGCGCCCCTCGACCTTATTGATATACCAAGACTGAGTATCCCCAGATGCAGAAACCCCCACCTTGTTAGAAATTTTCTGATTCGTGTTGCGGGGCGACTTCAGCACAATCCCTGCGTAGCGCTTGAGTTTGGATTTAAAGCCCACCGCCTGCTTGTCCGATCCAAACTCCAAGCAGTAAGTCAGTGTGATTTCCTGAAACTCGCAATGCTTCAAGCTAATGGTCTTCACATACGCCGGGTCGACGCCCCCCGATTCCGCAAGATGGATCTGCAGCAGGTATTTATGGGTGAGCGCAGCCTGGTAGACAGAATTGCTCATCAATACGTTGTTGCCGATCAAGGTTGCAGGATGATTTATTGATAGATGGTAGGCGCAGATTTGATAATCACCATTCAACTTCGCAATGATCTTATTATTAGCCTTTGTTAGGCCATTAATGTGATCACTCATAGTATTGAGGTGACAGACCTCTTTATTGTGAAAGATGATTCCATACTTTGCAGGAAAATTGATAGCCCCATGCTTTTTTCGGGGTGCTGGCATATGGAAGATGGACGTTTGAGAATCAGACATAAGAGCTTTCAATTGTGATTTTGGTGCTTGCAACGATGCCCTTATGGGCGCTATTGCATATCACGCAAGCACGCTACAGGTTGGTTAAATGGTTGGTCCGCTAGTTGATCTGCTTTAGTAGTCGATGTGTGGTTGGTGGTGGTGAGCTAGTCATAGTCAATCAATTACTAGTAACCAGCACATTCGCTTTTGACGACATCACCGCCAAAACCCTCAAAACCACTGAAAAACAGCTCTACGGCAGCATCAAATCGGGTTTTCTTGGTTTCCCGAGCGTTTGATAAATCCGCAATTTATGCCGAAGCAGAATGCGTCCAAAGTGAACCCGAATTCAATACTTCGCGCAGATCCTTAACTTGCCAAATGGCAATACGGCTACCCAGCTTTTTTGGAGCAGGCAACGCGCCGGATTTGCACAAACGCCAAACGGTCGAGCGGGATACCCCCAGCAGCATCAGCACCACAGTGAGGCGTACGAAGGCCTGATCGGGAAGGTCGTTGAAATTGCGCAGGAGATCAGGAAGGGTGGGGGCCGACGCATTGCGCTTGCGTGGCACCTTCGCTTGGTTGGCCGTGACGGCTTGCAGCTTCTCATTCATGGATGAACTCCAGGTATGTGCTATGGACCAGTGCGACATGCACTGCATCCAGCCATCAGGGTTCACAGTTTTTTTTCCGAATGTTGTTCAGCTCCTCGCTAAGCCGCGCCAGTGCTAGCTTTGCGGCCCATGCGGTATGCGCTGAGTTGTCTCTCAACTGACGGTGCGCAATGCAGCACTTTCAATCGAGAGGAAAGTGGAAGAGGTGGAGATGCGCTCTTAAACTTCGGAGAGGAAAGTGGAAAATGGAAGTGGATGAGCGAAAGCTCGCCAGGAGGTGAGAGGGTTGTTCGTACCGTGCTGTAGTACAAACGGTGGGAGGAAAGTGGTACCACTGCACCGCCAGAAATAGCGAGTTGTGGAAAGAGGGTCACTTGACTTGGGAGTCGTTTCTCTGAATGGAGCCAGGCCTGAGGCGACTAGTCAAAAGATGGATGAAAACTCATTTTCTAATAAATAAACAAAACAACCAATCATGACAAAAATGAAAATATTGGAAGCATCATCAAATGTGAAAAACTATTGGTCGTGTGAGTTTTTCATAAAGTTAGTCTCAAAGTATGAAAAACCAATTTTTGGTTCTATTGACTCCGAGGTTGGTCCCCAAATAAAACAAGAGCCCAATAGTTTGAATGAGGTATTGGAGCTGCAGGGGGTGACATCTAACCTCAGGGCCATCCAATCAAAAGAAGAGTTTGAAGTAAGAAGAAGGGTCGAGGAAATATTGGCCAATGAAGCTCCTTCAATCAAACAGCTGACAAGTCTCCATAAAATATTTTGGTACAGAATCTGGCTTTTTCTCGTTCTGCAAGGCGTTCTGAAAAAAGACAGCTTTATTGAACATTACGCTTCATGGAGAGAAAATAAAGGGGCTAGATATTTCGAGGTCTTATGCTCTTTTGAAAATAAAGCAACCTATCAAAAGTCAATTCCTATTGATATTTTCTTGCTGAGCGGTATTCCATCAAAAGAAGAAATTGAAGCCCAAATTGAATTGGCTGAGCCATTAATTTCCAGGCCACTCATAAAAAATAAAAACAAGAGGAGTATTGAAAAGATAGTTGGCAGGAAAAATTTGGAGGATATTAAGACATCTATAGACAAGGCCGTTGCTTCAGGGAAAATTGCAGGCCTTGTAAAGGCTGCGGAAAGAAATTCCCGTCACAAGTACAGAGGAAACAGAAATGAGCTTTACCGGGATATTGTGAAAAATATTGGATTGCAGACGAAAGAAAGTATGTTCGTGAGAGCAGTTTCAGAATTCGTGGAGACGAAGGCAAAATAATTTAATGCTCTGCAATGGAGGGCTGGGTGGTTTGCCAAAATTCAAATCTATCAATATGTGAGTCACCTGCATTTTGCATTGAGCGATTTATTTTGTTGGCTTGAAATTTGATTTCATTCAAAACACATGAACGCATTGTAATTCCAGTGTGTCGATATTGCTGAAAATCAACAATGCCGACGTTGTGTTATAATTCGATATAAACTTATGTTGGTTTTGGTAATTGGCTTTTTTAGCCGCTTGCTGAAAATCAATATCAGCTTCCCCCCCCCCGCCTGTAGTCCCAGGTCGTTTCTCCCATCCCCCTGCTTGATTTCCCTCGCGCCGTAACCCCACGGTAGCGTGCGCGCGGCTGTCGCCATGACAGCACGCGTGGCACCGCCGTGGCCGTGTCATCGCGGCGGTGATGGGTTGTGTGGTGGCGGATCGCGCCAGGGCGTGGTGTCGGTGGTGCCGAGCGCATAGCTGCGCTTCGTTCTTTTTCCCCTTTCCCTTCTCCCTTTCTTTCAGGAGCTTTCCTATGACCTCTTCGCCTGGTCAGGCCGCCGCATGCGCGCGTTACGAACAACAACGCACTCCCTTGTTCAGCTTGGGCACTGTGCTGATCACCCCCGGTGCACTCGACATGCTCGAAGCACTGCAGCTGGCACCCCTGCCGTTTGTGCTGCGCCACGTCGCGGGGGATTGGGGTGACTTGTGCCAAGAGGACAAGGAGGCGAACGCTGCGGCGCTCACTTACGGCAGCCGTTTGCTGTCGGCCTATGACATCCCCCCGAATCACCGGCTGTGGATCATCACCGAGGCCGACCGGCGCTCGACCACCTTGCTGCTGCCGGAGGAATACTGAGCAATGCTGCATTCCTACCATTGCCACCCCCGAATCAGTGCTGGCATGCATGGCCCCATGTTGGGCAACCAGCGGCTGCATGTGCGCCAGGGGGAAGTGGATGCCACTTGCGGCTACCACTGCGTTTTGATGGCTTTGATGGTGCTGGGCCAAGTACGGCGCAACGCGCTGATTTGGGATACCCGCGATGTGCGCCTGCAAGCGCTGCGCAAAGTGGCGCAGCGGTACTACTTCGATGGCTGCGAGGTTCAAGAGCTGCAACAGCAACTGGCCCCTTATGCCGAGCAGGTGCACTGCAAGGAATTGCGATCGCGCGTGGCGGAACGCACTTTGGATGCGCTGGCCGATGGAAAGCTGTGCTTGGTGTGCTTTTCTACGGAGCGCTACATGCATTGGGTGCTGGCTGTGGGCATGCGCTTTGAGGCAGAGGAACCCGCCGACTTGCTGGTGCTGGACCCGGCCATGGCCCCGATACCGCTGGTGCCCTGGAATGCCATGCTGACCGGCTGGACGAGCAAGCAGCCACGGCGTGTGGTGGCCACGCTCAGTGAACGCGTGAACATCGACGCGGTGTTGGTGCTGTCGCCTTTGGCGCAGGCGCAAGAGGGCGAGTAGGCCGTTCGGCAGTTGTGTCGTTCAGCTTCGCTCGTTTTCTTTTTTTCCTTTTCTTCTTCCTGAACTTCCGCTTTCAGTAGCGCTGGGCAGACCTCCCAGTGCCGCTGCCGCATGGCCGCATGAGCACATGGCTGGCGGGAGTTCGTTTTTGAGTTGTTTTGTTTGGAGGTGCTTTGTGATGACCGACGATTCCTTGATGCCACCGCCGCTGGAGCGGTTGCTCGCTGCGCTGTTGGAGTTGCCGCCCCTGTTGCCCCTGCCTGGTTTGGTATCCCCACACGAAGGCGTTGATGGTGCGGCGCAGCTGGTGCTGGAGGTGGTTGACACGGCGCTACACACCCCGCCTGCGCAGCCCCAGCGCATGGCTGCAGTGCGGTATTTCTGCAAACACGCCCGCCACCGCCTGGGCTTGGCGTCCTGGCGGGATCTTCAGGGCTTGCTGGAGCAGTACCCGCAAAGCGACGAAGACGATGCCGAAGTGGCGCGCTTGCTGTGGGGTGTAGAGGCCCAGGAGCATGTACGGGCGCTGCGCTTGCTGGTGTGGTTCATGGCAGCGTATGACATCACCGAGCTGGTGCAATGGCATGCGTGGATGGGCACGGCAGGGTTTGAAGAAGCCTTGCGGGAATCGCTCGATACGTTGGGCGCTGTGGCGGTGGTTCTGTTGTGGCAGGCCAAGTCGGGGCGCACCGACCATGCCTGGGTGCTACGGTTTGCCCGCAGGGCGCTGGGGCATTCGGTCAGCGAGGGGCCTGCCATGCTGGCTTTCAGAGATGCGGCAGAGGCGATGGGGGTGCCGCAAAGGGTGCTGGCCCGACAGGTAGCGCATTGGGAGCGGGCAGCGATGGGGGTTGATGATGCGCCGGGCCTGCGGGTGCTGTGGTGGCAGTGTGTGGCTGAGGCCTTGCAGGTGCATGTAGCCCAAGAAACAAGCGCCGCCGAGAGTAGCGACGAATGGCGTGTTGAGTTGTCACCAACGTCGGTATTGCGCTATGCCGAGGCGGGCGTGGTGCTGGAACCTCAGGCGAGGGAACTACAAGCCAACACCCCTGTGGTCACAGCGTTGCGACTGCGCCAAAAGAGCTGGGCGCAAGGCTTGGGGCTGTGGCTGGAGATTCAGGGCGAGGGGCGGCTGTCGGCGATGCACCAAGCGGCTATTGCCGAGCGGTTTGAGGCGGCTGGGCACCGGGCGCCGCAGTTGCGGTATGCCAGTGCAAATGGCGGTCACCAAGCCACATGGTTGGCGACATGGCACTGGGATGAAACGGTGTGGGTGCCTCGGGATATGCCTGTGTCCGACGTGAAGCGCTGGGCACTGGAGACGGCGCTCAAGGCGACCGAGCACTGGCTGCTGATGTGCGGCATGGTGGCGCTGGCGGGAAAGCCGCAGGGGGCTGCGCTGGCGCTCGATACCGGGCTGGTGGGGGTGGATGTCAAAAGGGAAGCCACCAATGAAAAAAAGTTCTAGGGCCGGGGGCGCTAGAACTTCTTCAGGCTGGTGGGGGTGCCACTTTCTGAGCCGAAGCTGGCTGAAAGTAACCGTATAACCAGCCGTATAACGGTTTGATGATTTGGCTAAAAGTCTTTGAAAATCAATGACTTAGAGCTGTATCTGGCGGAGAGGGTGGGATTCGAACCCACGGTAGTGTTGCCACTACGCCTGATTTCGAGTCAGGTACATTCGACCACTCTGCCACCTCTCCTGTGTGCCTAAGCCTGTGATTCTAGCAGTAAATTCTGGGCACCCGGCGCTCTCCAAGCCGGCTCAGGTCAGCCGGAAGTTGTCGACCTCGATAGGTGCCGGCAAATCCTTCTCTCCCAGGGATTCGAGCAGGCTGATTTCTATCGACCGGCACAACATGTCCAGGGGAAGGTCATTGTTCTCCAGGCCAAAGGGCTCTTCAATCTCGTCGCCCAGGGCATCCAGACCGAAGAAGGTGTATGCGACGATGCCCACGACGAACGGAGTCATGAAGCCCGTGGTATCCACCAGGCCGAACGGCAGCAAGAAGCAGTACATGTAGGCCGTGCGGTGCAGCAGCAAGGTGTAGGAAAAGGGGATGGGCGTGTTCTTGATGCGCTCGCACGAGGCCGCCACGGCGGCCAGCGACGAGAGCGTGCCATCGATCGAGGCGGCCAGGCAGGGCTGGATCCGGTCGGTGCGCACACATTCCCCCAGGTCGCGCCCTATGTCCAGAAGAATCATGCTCGCCGGGTCCGATGCCTCGCGCACCGCATCGAAATCGGTGGGGGTCAGCCATTGCTGCAGTAGCGCCTCGTCGCGCTGATCGCGCAGCCGCATGCGAAGTACATGCGCGAAGGCGATCGCCCGATGGATGATGCGCACCCGCACATCAGTGTCCCGCCGCGCCGAGGCAATGGGTCCGCCGCCCTCGATCCACCCCAGGCACTGGCGTGACAGCGAACGGGTGCGATGCACCAGTTCGCCCCAGAGCTTGCGCCCCTCCCAGTAGCGGTCGTACGCTGTGGTGTTGCGAAAGCCCAGAAAAATCGCCAAAGGCAGGCCTATCAGCGTGAACGGAATGGGCGTGAGCGTGATCTTCAGGCTGAACAGGTTGCCATGCACGGCCGTGACCAGGGTCGCGAGCGCGATGTTGAGCAGCAGGGAACGCTGGATGCGCTGCAGCACCGAGCCCCGCAGCACCAGGAGCAAGCGCAGCCCGGAGGGTCGCTCACGAACGATCATGGCGCCGACAAGGGTAATTTCCGAAATCGATTAGATGCGCCGCATGGCGACCAGGCTTTAGGCCGCGAGCCGCTCCAGCCCGCCCATGTAGGGGCGCAGCACCTCGGGAATGGTCACGCTGCCGTCCTCGTTCTGGTAGTTCTCCAGCACCGCCACCAGCGTGCGGCCCACGGCCAGGCCCGAGCCCGAGCCGTTGAGCAACGGTGCAATGGGTAAGCTGATGGGTTGTCACTACTCTCGGATAAGCGGCTAAGCTATGCCTAACGCAACTACCGAGCATGGATCATGGCGACCTGGGCAATCAGTGAGGGCGCGGAGAAACAGTGTCCGCAGTGTGGCTCGATCTATGTCGTGAAGCACCACCAGGTTCCGGTCAAAGATGACGACTCAGCTGACTGCGAAGTCTGTGGGATCGAGCTGGAGCGGTGGAAATCCACCCGCTACCCCGTCTACACCTTGAAAGAGCGTGGGCAGTGGCCGAAGCATAACGACATGCCCTAAAGGGCAAGGGCTATGGGCTCTGAGGTGAGAAAAAAAATGCAGGAGAGCGCCCTAATACAGCTCAGTCCGTAGCGCCTCAAACTCCCATCGTAGGAACCGCCCGAGGCCGACGATGTCCGGAAACAGAGATTTCGCACTCACGCCCTTTTCCTCGGACAGAAATCTCAAGATGTCTCGCTTGCGGCTGGCCCGGATGATGTGACGACCAAACGACTGACCTGTACGCTCATTTCCGTGACGTAAGGTAGCGAGCCTCCAAAGGAGCTGGGCGTGGTCAACAGTTGCATTGTCGCTTGCCGTCAATCGCCCATGCTGAGCTGCGAGGCGCGCATTGGACGCGGGCTCGACTACCGCTAGTAACGGCATCCCCCATCTCGGGTGGTACTCAGCAGGGCGTCCGCCAATCGAGGCGGCAATGCGCTCCCGCACTGCCGACGCTGGCAGTTCATCTGGCGTCAAGTCAAGTAGTGAGCTATCCACAAACCAAAGCTCTGCATCCTTGCTGGCGCTGGACGCACACGCGAAATATGCGGCCACCCACACACTCGCGGACCAATCAAGTAACCGACTCGGTACCTCGTAGTGCTGCATAAGACTCAGCACGTCTACATCCGATCGCGCCCCAACATCATCAGCCGATGGCATATCAGCAGGCAATGTCTTGAGGTCACGATAGTGCGTCCTGAAATTCGTAATCAGTCGCCGCTCCAACAACGCGGCAACGTCATAGGCGCCACCCTGGGTAGCACGGGCCAATGTTGGCTGAAGGTTTGCATAAGTCTCGGCTTGCCCTCTGAAGAGCATTGGCCCTTGCTCAATATTCAGGCGCTCTAAATGCTCGGCCCAGGTCATCAGGTCTGACGGGGATGCGATCTCTGCGCGGGTGATCTCTGTGAGGTTCATGATTACCTGAAGATAGGAACGGCTACATCCGCCGTCTCCTGATGATGTTGCCACAAGGGGCCTGCCCATCGGAGCATCAAAGGCCCCCACCACCTCCGCAGCCGGTTCTCCGGCGTCGCATAGCGGTCAGTCCCGCACCTCTCCCCATCGCGCTACCCACAGTCGCTCTCCCTGGCTGAGTCTGTCCCGTCTGCGAGACAAGTGCACCAACCTTGAAGCACAAAAACGAGGCAATGAACCCTCAACAGATGCGAATGCACACTCACATCACTAATGCCAAATTTCGATTGAGTGAACCTCAATCCTCCCGATTGGCTACCAAATTGATATCAATTTATTTGAATGTGATTCAATATGAAAATTATGTATATAGCATCATAAGTCATTGATTCAAATACATATTTTTCAACGCACTGAAAATTTGGGCACGATTTTTGGCAGTTTTGGGGGGTTGAGAGGGCTGCTATCAATTTTGATTTCGCACTTATAGGTAGTCAGGGGCCCTTTGTCTCCTGGCACCACAAGGAGCAAATCATGATCTACGAAGATCAATTCACCCTCTCTCTGCTGACCGCCTGTGTCATGCAGCAAAACCAACTGCTGACGCAGCAGATCGCCGTGCAGCGCGACCTCATGGATCGCGTGGACACAGTGGGCGACCGGCTGTGGCGGATGGAACGTCGCATCACTACCCCGCCCGTCGATCAAGCCGGGGCAAGCAAGCGGGCGGCGCAAAAGCGCAATCAAGCCCGTGCGCAAGCCCATGCTCGGAAACGCCCAGGCAAGAAAGCCTGACCTGTCTCTCGATGGGCCCGAGCCCCATCCATACCCGCATGTCGCAGATGCCTGGGAGGCAAGGTAACCGAATGCCTGCATCCCAGCACCCTGCGAACGCCTCTCCAGAAATGTACTAGGAAACACCGATGACGAACTCTAACGTCAATCTCGCGGACAACACCGAAACTGACCGCATCCAAGCCGCCGCAATTGCAATCACTGCACGGCAGAAGGAACAGGAGGCCGCTGAACTTGCCGCATCTAACCGACCGATCAGCAGTCGCTCGCGCCCATCGGCAAAAGCTCTGGTGGCCGAAATCCTGGGGCGAAACAACGAAGATATCTCTGAGGATGCAAGGGACGCAGAGGCATCTTGCGATACGTCGAGCACGGAGGTAGGTGAACCGTGTCCTGTCGCAGTCGAGGCCCAAACGCCTGCAACGGTCCAAGACGAGGTGCCTCAACCTGAGCCCAACCTGCCCGAGTCTGAACCGAGCAATGACGAGGTAGACAGCGATCCCCGCGATGCGGTGCAACTGCCCAAACAGGCACGGGAATTTGGTTTGCTCACCCGCGCCGATGTGCAGGCCGAGCCATCCTCGATCCCACTCATCCATGGACTGATCAGCAAGGGACAACTCGTCATGATCGCGGGGCCATCTGGCAGTGGTAAATCAGTGTTCCAGCTGCACCTCGGCGCGGCTTTGCTCAACGGGCAAGAGGTATTCGGACACTCAATTCCGAAGCGCGCTCGCATGCTGTACGTCAATCTGGAAGGCGACCTCAAGCCCCGGCTGGAGGCGATTGAACAGCACCATCCCGGGTGGTCATTTCCCGCACCAGACGCCATGTTCCTGACGCGGCCGTGGCGCTTGAATGACAGGGATTCCGTCGAAGACCTCGCAAACCACGTCAATCAAGCTGGTGGCGTGGATGTGATCTTCATCGACACGTTGAACCGCGCCACACCCGGCAGTGACGAGAATCTCTCCACCGACATGGGGATGGTGATCGCGCATGCCAACCTGCTCATCAATCTGACAGGGGCAGCTGTCGTGCTCACCCACCACACCGGCAAGGCCAAGGAGCGCGGGCCACGGGGCCACTCCAGCCTCTATGCGGCCCTCGATACCTGCCTGATGGTGGATGAGACGGAGTCAGGCATGCGGATGGTCGAACTGGTCAAGACTCGCCAGGGGCCTGGTGGAAAGAAGTACTACTTCACCATCGAGAACATTGCCTTGGGCGAGGATGACTACGGCCTGCCCGTGGTCGGCCCAGCACTCACCGAAGTGGAGGGATCGCCGGAGGTAGAGAAGGCCGCGAATGCAACTGCTCTGACGCCTCAGCAGAAGGAAGCCCTCGTTTCATTGAAGCTGCATATGCAAAACGGCCTCAACGGTGAACCGCTGGAAAAGATCAGCCATGACGAAGCGCTGGATGTCGTCAAGGCAGCATTCGCTGCGATTCCTACCAAGAATCGCTCGACCCGGGCGCGGGAAGCGATTGATGCGCTGATCGAAGCCGGTCGATTGCTGAAAAACGATAGCGGCATGCTCTCCATCGGCTCGTAACATGCCGCCCTCGCCCCCTCCTCCTAAGGGGCCTGGAGGGGGGTCGCAGTGGCACGACATCTCCAGAATGATGAGGCGGTCATGACTGTCGCCAATCAGTCCATTACTGCCTCACATCCCCGGTGTTGATCGTCAACAATACGACTGGTTACTGGCTACGGCAATCTGGTTGATTCACCCTATGTCAAGCCAGCCCCATTAACTTCACGAAAAATTGATCGGCAAATTCTGCCGTGCCGACCAACCATGAGCCTCTACACACAACTCCAACAAGCCCGCAGCGAAGAAGACGTCAAAGACGCCTACATCAAGGCACTGGGCCTCAAAGGCTACACAAAAGGCCTGATCGACATCCAGACCAATGAGATCTGGTTCGAGGCCAAGGACACCGGAAAACACTCCAGCTATGCCATGTTCACCCAACTGCTGCATTACGTGCAGGTGGCGCTGAACCAGGGCGAGAAGGTGCCGCCTCTGCTGGCTGTGATCGATACCGAGAAAGCGGCGCTGATGAAGAGCACAGACGTGCTGCCCTTCCTCGCCAAGAAAACGGTGAAATGGGGCAAGTCGGCCAGCCAGTACACCCAGGAGGCGCTGGACGAAATATCAGCCCACATCGGTACCCACTTCGTGTCGTTCAAGATTTCAACGCACGAAGAAGAATTCATCAGCACGGTGAAGGCCGCCATCAAAAGCGGCGACATCATCCGCACCCAGATTACGCCGGACAACCTGAAGCAGGTGTTTGACAAGTGGGTGGACATGATTGGCCGCGAAATCACCGGAGTGGCCGAGGAAGACTATGCGCTGCTGTTCTTCGCGGACATCATGCATGACGGCACCGTCTCTACCCACGTCAACCTGCCCGCTGAATTACTGCACAAAAACGGCGCGCCAGTTTTCAGCCTGGGCGGCAAGATGTACGAGTTGGGCAGCAAGGAAGGCTACCGGCGTTTCTGGGCCATCTACCACCGCCCGCCCAAGAGCGAATACCGCGACTACCTGCTGGAGCGCCGCGACAGCCTCATCCCACTGGATGAACGCAGCTTCAAAGGCGCGTACTACACACCGCTGCATGTGGTGGACAAGGCCTATGACAAACTGGCCGAAACGTTAGGCAAGAACTGGCAGCGCGAGTACATCGTCTGGGATATGTGCTGCGGCGTGGGTAACCTGGAGGTCAAGCACAGCAACCCCCGCAACATCTACATGAGCACGCTAGACCAGGCCGACGTGGATGTGATGAAGGCCACCAAGACCTGTGTGGCCGCGCAGCGCTTCCAGTACGACTATCTGAACGACGACATCACCGACGACGGCCAGATCGACTACAGCCTGAGCAACAAGGTGCCCCAGGGGCTGCGCGATGCGATTGCTGCGGGGAAAAAGATTCTGGTGCTTATCAACCCGCCGTATGCGGAGGCGACAAAC
>NZ_JBTNEH010000041.1:0-18295 GCF_054512775.1 Alicycliphilus sp. T452 | reverse complement strand
GCTTTGCCTGGCTGGAGAAGAACCGCAGGCTGTGGAAGAACTGCGAGCGCCTGCTCAACACCAGCCTGCAGTTCATCCACTTGGCGTTCTTGGCGTTGCTACTCAGGAGATCGTAAACAGGTTCTAAAGCAAGAAGCCCCGCGGCGCGGGGCTTCCGTCATGCACACGGAGGGGGCGGTCAGCTGGACAGGGCGGCGAGGGCGCGCTCGGTGATCTCCTCCACGCTGCCCGTGCCGTTGATGGCGCGGTACTTGGGCGCATGGGCGGGGTCGGCCTTGGCCCAGCTGGAGTAGTAGTCCACCAGCGGGCGCGTCTGGTCGCTGTAGACCTGCAGGCGCTTCTTGACGGTCTCTTCCTTGTCGTCCTCGCGCTGCACCAGGGGCTCGCCGGTCACGTCGTCCTTGCCTTCCACCTTGGGCGGGTTGAACTTGACGTGGTAGGTGCGGCCCGAGGCGGGGTGCGAGCGGCGCCCGCTCATGCGCTCGATGATGGCGTCGAACGGCACGTCGATCTCCAGCACGTAGTCCAGCTTGACGCCGGCGGCCTTCATCGCGTCGGCCTGGGGGATGGTGCGCGGGAAGCCGTCGAACAGGAAACCCTTGGCGCAGTCTGCTTCAGCGATGCGCTCCTTCACGAGGTTGATGATCAGGTCGTCGCTCACGAGCTGGCCCGCATCCATGACGGCCTTGGCCTGCTGCCCCAGCGGCGTGCCGGCCTTGACGGCAGCGCGCAGCATGTCGCCCGTCGAGATTTGCGGAATGCCGAATTTCTGGCAGATGAAGGCGGCCTGCGTGCCCTTACCGGCGCCGGGGGCGCCGAGCAGAATCAGTCTCATGGATGTCCTCTCGTGTTTTTGAAAATCGGCCGGCACGGCTGGCGCGAGCGTGCCCTCTTTGCGGGCGGTGAGGATAGCACGCGATACTTTTGGCGGGCTTACGCGGCTAGAGTGTGCTGTCCCGCAAATAACTGCACATGAAATCGCGCCTTCGCGCCCAGGGCGGCGTTGCGAATCCTCGCGATAGCTACGGCTATCGCTGCGGTTTGCGCCTTGCCCTGAACGCGAATCCATCGATTTCATTTCGTGCAGCTATTTGCGGGACAGCACACTAGCAGGGCGCGCACGCGCTCCAGGTCCTCCGGCGTGTCCACGCCCGCGCCGGGGGCGCTGGCGGCCACGTGCACGGCGATGCGGTGGCCGTGCCACAGCGCGCGCAGCTGTTCCAGCGCCTCGATCTGCTCCGTGGGCGCGGGCGGCAGCTCCGGGAAGCGGCGCAGGAAGCCCGCGCGGTAGCTGTAGATGCCGATGTGGCGCAGCGGCGCGAAGCCTGCGGGCACGCCCCGGCCCTGCCGCCACCAGGCGCTGCCGGCGGCGTGGTCGCGCGCATGGGGGATGGGGGCGCGGCTGAAGTAGTGCGCCAGGCCCTGCGCGTCCAGCACCACCTTCACCACGTTGGGGTTGGCGAAGTCGGCGGCGCTTTCTATGGCGTGGGCGGCCGTGCCCATGCTGGCGTCGGCGCGCGCGTGCAGCAGCGCGGCCACGGCGTCGATGAGGCGCGGGTCGATGAGCGGCTCGTCGCCCTGCACGTTGACCACGATGTCGTCGCCCGCGAGGCCGAGCAGCGCGCAGGCCTCGGCCAGGCGGTCGCTGCCGCTCGCGTGGTCGGCGCGCGTCAGCAGGGCCTGCACGCCGTGCGCCAGGCAGGCGTCGATGATGCGCGCGTCGTCGGCCGCGACCACGCAGCGCCGGGCGCCGCTTTGCGCGGCGCGACGCGCCACGTGCACCACCATGGGCAGGCCGGCGATGTCGGCCAGCGGCTTGTCGGGCAGGCGCGTGGAGGCCAGGCGCGCCGGTATCAGCACCGTGAACGGCGCGGCGGCGCTCACTGCTCCAGCTCCTCGTCGGTGAGCGTGCGGGCCTCGTTCTCCAGCAGCACGGGGATGCCGTCGCGCACGGGGTAGGCCAGGCGCGCGCTGCGCGAGACGAGTTCCTGGCGCTCGCGGTCGTAGGTCAGCGGGCCTTTGGTGACGGGGCAGACCAGCAGTTCAAGCAGTTTGGGGTCCATGGCGGTGCTCCTCAATGGGGTGGCGATGATACGAGGCGCGCGTCCAGCGCGTCGAAGAAGGCCGGGGCGATCTCAAGGCGCAGCGGCACGGCCAGCGCGTCGGGATGCGCGGGCCAGAGCTTGACGGCATCCTTTTCGGTGCAAATCAGCCTCGGGCGCTTGTCTGGCGGGCGCTGCCAGCTAGAAAAATCGTAGTGATCGGGCAGCGCCTCTTCGGTGGCGGGCTTCAGGCCTTCGGCGTGCAGCAGGGCAAAGAAGTCCTGCGGCCGGGCGATGGCGGCCAGCGCGTGCAAGGGCTCGCCCTGCAGCTGCGCCAGCGGCATCTGCCGGCCCGCGGCGTCCACGGCGTGGTCCGCCAGGGTGCGCGACAGCGCGAACTGCGGCGCGGGCCCGCCGGGCGCGGGGCCGGCGTGCAGCACGAGATCGACGGCGCGCGGCCAGGGCTCGCGCAGGGGGCCGGCGGGCAGCAGCCAGCCGTTGCCCACGCCTTCGTCGTTGAAGACGCAGACCTCCACGTCGCGCGCCAGCGCCAGGTGCTGCAGGCCGTCGTCGCAGACGATGATGTTGGTGGCGGGGTGGGCGGCCAGCAGGGCGCGGCCGGCGTCCGCGCGCCGGCGGGCCACGAAGACCGGCACGCCGGCTGCGCGCGCGATCAGCAGCGGCTCGTCGCCCGCCTCGGCGGCGCTGGCCGTGGGCGGCACCTCGCGGCAATCATCGGTGGCGCGCCCGTAGCCGCGCGAGACGACGCCCGGGCGCCAGCCTGCGGCCCGCAGGTGGCGCACCACGGCCAGGGTCACGGGGGTTTTGCCTGCGCCGCCCGCGATGACGTTGCCGACGACGATGACCGGCACGGGCAGGCGTTCGCTGCGCAGCAGCCGGGCGCGGTAGAGCGCGCGGCGCAGCGCCGTGAGTGCGCCGTACAAGAGGGACAGCGGCCACAGCGCCATGGCCAGCGGGCCGCGGCGCCGCCAAGCCTGGCGCAGCCGCGCGGCGTGTGCGGCCATCGGTTCACTTGCCGGCCGTGGCCGACGACTGGGTGGCGAAGGTGATCTGCGACAGGCCCACGCGGCGCGCGGCCTCCATCACCGTGACCACGGACTGGTGCGGCGCCGCGGCGTCGGCGCTGATGATGACCACGCTGTCGCGGCCGGCGGTGGCGGCCTCGGTGAGCGCCTGCGCCACCTGCTCGACGCGCTTGCCTTCCAGCGTGCTCTTGTTGACGGCGTAGCGCCCGTCGGCGGCCACCGAGACGATGACCTCCCGGGGATGGTCGCGCAGCTGCTGCGCGTCCGCCACGGGCAGGGTCAGCTGCAGCGCGGTGAACTTGCTGTAGGTGGTGGACAGCATCAGGAAGATCAGGATCACCAGCAGCACGTCGATGAACGGGATCAGGTTGATCTCCGGCTCTTCCTTCTGGCGGGGGCGGAAGTTCATGGCGGGGTTACTTGCGCAGGCGGCTGATGTGGCGCACGAACTGCTCGGAGGCGAGCTCCAGCGTCAGCAGGTAGGCGTCCACGCGGCTCCTGAAGTAGCGCCAGAAGATCAGCGTGGGAATGGCGATGATCAGGCCGAAGGCCGTGTTGTACAGGGCGACGGAGATGCCGTGCGCCAGCTGCGCCGGGTTGCCGCCGCCGGTGGCGCCCACGGCGCCCGTGCCGGCCTGGGAGCCGAAGATCTCGATCATGCCGATCACCGTGCCCAGCAGGCCCAGCAGCGGCGCGGCCGAGGCGATCGTGGCCAGGGCCGTGAGGTATTTCTCCAGGCGGTGGGCCACCTTGCGTCCCGCGCCCTCCATGGCGGCGCGCAGGTCGGCCTCGCTGCTCTGCGGGTTGCCGTTCAAGGCGCGCAGGCCGCTGGCCAGCACCTCGCCCAGGGCGGAGTTCTGCTCCAGCTGGGCCACCACGTCGGGTGCGGGAACGGCGCGCGAGGACACCGAGATGGCCTCGTCGAGCAGCTTTGGTGGGGCGACGCGGGCCGTCTTCAGGGCCATGAAGCGCTCGAACACCAGCGCCAGCGCCAGGATGGAGCACGCAATCAGGGGCCAGATGGGCCAGCCGGCGGCTTGTATGATCGACAGCAATTCTCACTCCGCACACGGTTGAAGGCAGCGCAGGATTATGGCGCAGCTTGGCGCAGGCTCCTTTTCGGCGGGCCCGGCGAACGCCGCAGCGGCGCCGTCTCTTCGCCAGCGGCGCTTGACCCACATTTTCTGTGGATAACTTTGTGGGAAACCATATGCACAGACCGCTCTGGACGGCGCCAATGCGTGGTTTGCTTGGAATGATGAAAATTTACGCATCGAAAAATTGTTTGAAATCAATGGGTTGCACGTGTCTGCGTGGTTTGCGGCGGGCCATGGGTGGTGCCCGCCGGGCACGCCCCGCTCGCCGGATTCTGTGGACTAGTCCGGCCGCCACGCTGCCCTGCAGGCACGGAGCGGCCTGTGTTTGAGCTCCCGCAGGCAGGCGTGGCGCCGCGTATCTGGGAAGTTGGCGCGCTATGCCGCGCCATTGCTGACACTTTGCAGGCGCGCTTCAACCCGATAGCGGTGCGCGGCGAGATCACGGGCTTCTCGCGCGCGTCCAGCGGGCATTGCTACTTCACGCTCAAGGACGGGCAGGGGCAGATCCGCTGCGCCATGTTCCGCCGCGCGGCCGATCTGCTGGACTTCATGCCGCGCGACGGTGAGCTGGTGGAGGTGCGCGGGCGCCTGGGCGTGTACGAGGCGCGCGGCGACCTGCAGCTCATCGTCGAGGGCCTGCGGCGCGCGGGGCAGGGGGCGCTGTTCGAGCAGTTCCTGCGGCTGAAGGCCCAGCTGGAGGCCGAGGGCCTGTTCGACGGCGCGCGCAAGCGGCAGCTGCCCGTCATGCCGCGCGGCATAGGCCTGGTCACCTCGCCGGGCGCGGCCGCCCTGCACGACGTGGTGACGGCGCTCGCGCGGCGCGTGCCGCACATCCCGGTGGTGCTGGTGCCGGCCCTGGTGCAGGGCGTGCAGGCGCCGGCATCGATCTGCGATGCGCTCTCGAAACTGTATCTGCTCGCGCAGTCTGGGAGGGCCCCGGAGGACGATTTGGCATCGAAAACCGGAGCAGTGCCGCCCATCGACGTGATCCTGCTGGTGCGCGGCGGCGGCTCCATCGAGGACCTGTGGGCCTTCAACGACGAGCGCGTGGCCCGCACCATCGTGCAGAGCCCCGTGCCCCTGGTGAGCGGCGTGGGGCACGAGACCGACTTCACCATCGCCGACTTCTGCGCCGACCTGCGCGCGCCCACGCCCACGGCCGCGGCCGAGCTGGTGAGCGAGCCGCGCGCCGTCTGGCTGGGCGCGCTGGACTTGCTGGCCGGGCGGCTGCAGGACGCCGCGCTGCGCCAGATCGACCTGCGCCACCAACGGCTGGACCAGGCGTCCCAGCGCCTGGGGCGGCCCTCGGGCCTGGTCGTCCAGCAGCGGCTGCGGCTGGCGGCTCTGGCCCAGCGCATGCGCCATGGCGTGCTGCTGAAAATGCAGCGCATGGCGCAGGCCAGCCAAGCGCTGGAGGCCAATTTGCCGCAAGGCGTGCGGCGCAGCCTGGCGCAGCGCGGCGAGCGCCTGGAGCGCGCGGCGCTGCGGCTGGAGCTGCTCAACCCGCAGCTGGTGCTCGAACGCGGCTACGCCTTGCTGACCGACGCCGAGGGCCGCGCCGTGGTGCGGCCGTCCCAGGTGCGCCTGGGCGACGCCGTGCACGCCCGGCTGGCCGAGGGCGAGCTGGACCTCACCGTGGCGCAGCGCCGCCTCCTGTGATGGCGCGGCGGCAATCCCGCACGCGTCGATGGGAGTCACGCTTCGCCTACAGCGGGGTTTGCTATTGCTTTCTAGAATGGCCGTTGCCGCGCCGCGCCAATGGCGCCGGCGATCCATTACCAACCCACTACGACCCACGAAGGACTTGACCATGGAACACAAACTGCCTGCGCTGCCCTACGCCATCGACGCCCTGGCCCCCCACTACAGCCAGGAAACGCTGGAATACCACCACGGCAAGCACCACAACGCCTACGTGGTGAACCTGAACAACCTGCAGAAGGGCACCGAGTTCGAGAACATGACGCTTGAGGAGATCGTCAAGAAGTCCTCCGGCGGCATCTACAACAACGCGGCCCAGATCTGGAACCACACCTTCTTCTGGAACTGCATGGCTCCCAACGGCGGCGGCGAGCCCGGCGGCGCGCTGGCCGCGGCCATCAACGCCAAGTGGGGCAGCTACGCCGCCTTCAAGGAAGCGTTCGTCAAGAGCGCCGTGGGCAACTTCGGCTCGGGCTGGACCTGGCTCGTGAAGAAGGCCGACGGCAGCGTGGACATCGTCAACACCGGCGCCGCCGGCACGCCCCTGACCACGGCCGACAAGGCCCTGCTGACGGTGGACGTGTGGGAGCACGCCTACTACATCGACTACCGCAACCTGCGTCCCAAGTTCGTCGAGACCTTCCTGGACAAGCTGGTGAACTGGAAGTTCGCCGAAGCCAACTTCGCCTGAAGCCGCTGCGCCCGGCGCGTGCGGCGCCGGGCAGGCATGTGAAGGGGCCGGAGAGCGATCTCCGGCCCCTTTTTTGTTGGTGGGACGACAGTCTTAGAGCCTGTTCGAAGTCTTTTCATGGAGCCCGCATGGCAGCAAACCGCCACGATCCAGGCGCCCGCCGCAGCCCATGCTGGCGGCCTGGGCAAGGGGGCAACGACGAGCGTGGCGGTTTGCTGCCATGCCCGAAGGGTTGCCTCGCTTGAAGCCCGTCTGCGGCGTTGCAAATCCTCGCCGGGCCACCAGCCAGGCTGCGGTGTGCGCCTTGCAGCCGAGCCCCAAGCGAGACAACGGGCTCCATGAAAAGGCTTTGAACAGGCTCTTATAGAAGACTTGAAAAAAAGTGCCCGTTCCGTGGTTTATTTTTCGCAATACGATATTCGATTGCAAATTACACGATTATTTCCATGCGGCTCGCGCACAATCGGCGCTGTCACACCGATGACGTCATTCGTGGCAGCCCAAGCCCCCTTGTTTTTGTTACCTGAGAGACAGACGAGATGAGCACCCAGAAACCCACCATCATCTACACCCTGACCGACGAAGCGCCGCGCCTGGCCACGGCATCGTTCCTGCCCATCGTGCGCAGCTTCGCGTCGGTGGCAGGTATCGACGTTGCCGAGAGCGACATCTCGGTCGCGACCCGCGTCCTGGGCCAGTTCCCCGAGGCCCTGACCGAGGCGCAGCGCGTGCCCGACACCCTGGGCGAGCTGGGCAGGAAGACGCTCCAGCCCGACGCCAACATCATCAAGCTGCCCAACATCAGCGCCTCGGTGTCGCAGCTCATGGCGGCCATCAAGGAACTGCAGGGCAAGGGCTACGCCATCCCGGACTTCCCCGAAGATCCGAAGACGGACGAGGAAAAGGCCATCCGCGCGCGCTACAACAAATGCATCGGCAGCTCCGTGAACCCGGTGCTGCGCGAGGGCAACTCGGACCGCCGCGCACCCCGCGCCGTGAAGGAATACGCGCGCAAGCACCCGCACAGCATGGCGGAGTGGAGCCAGGCATCGCGCTCGCATGTCTCGCACATGCACAGCGGCGACTTCTACCACGGCGAAAAGTCCATGACCCTGGACCGCGCGCGCGACGTGAAGATGGAGCTCATCACCAAGAGCGGCAAGACCATCGTCCTGAAGCCCAAGGTCAGCCTGCAGGACCGCGAGGTCATCGACTCCATGTTCATGAGCAAGAAGGCGCTGGTGGCCTTCTACGAAAAGGAGATCGAGGACGCGCGCAAGACCGGCGTCATGTTCTCGCTGCACGTCAAGGCCACGATGATGAAGGTCTCGCACCCCATCGTGTTCGGCCATTGCGTGAAGATCTTCTACAAGGAGGCCTTTGAAAAGCACGCCAAGCTGTTCGAGGAACTGGGCGTGAACGTGAACAACGGCATGGTCAACCTCTACGACAAGCTGGACAGCCTGCCGTCGGCCCAGCGTGACGAGGTCATGCGCGACCTGCATGCCTGCCACGAGTACCGCCCCGAACTGGCCATGGTCGATTCGGCCAAGGGCATCACCAACTTCCACTCGCCCAACGACGTCATCGTGGACGCCTCCATGCCCGCCATGATCCGCAACGGCGGCAAGATGTGGGGCCCCGACGGGCGCCTGAAGGACGTCAAGGCCGTGATGCCCGAATCCACCTTCGCCCGCATCTACCAGGAGATGATCAACTTCTGCAAGTGGCACGGTAACTTCGACCCCAAGACCATGGGCACCGTGCCCAACGTCGGCCTGATGGCCCAGCAGGCCGAGGAATACGGCAGCCACGACAAGACCTTCGAGATCCCCGAGGACGGTGTGGCCAACATCACCGACATCGCCACGGGCGAAGTGCTGATGAGCCAGAACGTGGAAGAGGGCGATATCTGGCGCATGTGCCAGGTCAAGGACGCTCCCATCCGCGACTGGGTCAAGCTGGCCGTCACGCGCGCGCGCCAGTCGGGCATGCCGGTGGTGTTCTGGCTCGACCCGTATCGCCCGCACGAGGCGCAGCTCATCACCAAGGTCAAGATGTACCTGCACGAGCATGACACCACGGGCCTGGACATCCAGATCATGAGCCAGGTGCGTGCCATGCGCTACACCCTGGAGCGCGTGGTGCGCGGCCTGGACACCATCAGCGCCACCGGCAACATCCTGCGCGACTACCTGACCGACCTGTTCCCCATCATGGAGCTGGGCACCAGCGCCAAGATGCTGTCCGTGGTGCCGCTGATGGCCGGCGGTGGCATGTACGAAACCGGCGCCGGCGGCTCGGCGCCCAAGCACGTGCAGCAGCTGACCGAAGAAAACCACCTGCGCTGGGATTCGCTGGGCGAGTTCCTGGCGCTGGCCGTTTCGCTGGAAGACCTGGGGCTGAAGAACGACAACCAGCACGCCAAGCTGCTGGCCAGGACGCTGGACGCCGCCACGGGCAAGCTGCTGGACAACAACAAGAACCCCAGCCCCAAGACCGGCCAGCTGGACAACCGCGGCAGCCAGTTCTACCTGGCCATGTACTGGGCGCAGGAGCTGGCCAGCCAGACCGAGGACGCCAAGCTGGCCGCCAAGTTCGCGCCGCTGGCCAAGCAACTGGCCGACAACGAGGCCAAGATCGTCGAAGAGCTGCGCGTGGTGCAGGGCAAGCCAGCGGACATCGGCGGCTACTACCAGCCCGATCTGGCCAAGCTGGAGGCCGTGATGCGCCCCAGCGCCACGTTCAACGCGGCGCTGGCATCGCTGACGGCCTGATCCGGTTTGCCTCCCCGCGCTGCGGGGAGGGCGCCGGCCTGGTCCTGGCATCGGCAGACCACCCGCATGGGTGGTCTTTTTTTACCTGGCCTGGAACGGCGCGCCACCCAGCCTGGCGCCGGACTTGATGCCGCGCCTGGCAAACCAGCCCTGGTTCATCTCCAGCACATAGCGCACCGGCTTGGCCGAGCAGTGCGAGTCTTCGCTCATGGGCTTCATGTCGGCCAGGTTCACGATGGTGCCATCGTCGGCCACGAAGGCCGCCGTGAGCGGCAGCAGCGTGTTCTTCATCCAGAAACACTGCGTGGCGGGCTGCTCGAAGACGAACAGCATGCCCTCGTGCTGCGGCATCTCGCGGCGGAACATCAGGCCGGTCTGGCGCTCCTGCGGCGAGGCCGCCACCTGGGCGTCGATGCGGTGCATGCCCGCCGTGATCTCCACGCGCCGCAGGTTCAGTTGCGGGCCCACCTGCGCCCATGTTCCGGTGCAGACCAAGGCCAGGGACAGAAGATGTGTCGGACGCAGGAAGCGCAGGGGCGAGATATTCATGGGGCGAAACAAAGGCTGAAGTGGCGCGGGGTGTGGATCCGGGCAAGAAAAAACCCGCAAAACAGGAAGCTATTTTGCGGGTTTTCGGGCCAGGACCCCGGAAGGGGGCTCAGGCCGCGGACTTCTTGGTGCGCTTTTTGGCGTGCTTCTTGTGGGGCGCCTTGGCTGCTTTCTTGGCAGCCTTGGCTTCGGGGGCAGGCGCGGCCGAGGCAGGCGCTGCGGTTACCGCTGGAGCGGCCGGAACAGCGGGGGCAGCCGGAGCCTGTGCGAATGCACCTGCAGCGAACATACCGGCGGTCAGGACAGCTAGGAGTTTTTTCATATATGCCAATTCCTTGTAGGGGTCGGTGATCGCCACGCGCAAACCCGCGCATGGCCTCCCTTCAACGGCCGGCCGTTGCCGCCGTTGACAGGATATGCGAGGGACATGATGAACAGGCCCTAGAATCTTTGGACTTTTGCGGCCAGGCCGGACATGAGCGGGAACAGCCTGGCGACAACCACCGGAGACCCTTTCCATGACCAGCTACCAGCACATCAAGGTGCCTGCCGAAGGCCAGAAGATCACCGTCCAAGCCGACATGTCGCTGAACGTGCCGGACCAGCCCATCATTCCCTACATCGAGGGCGACGGCACGGGCGTGGACATCACGCCCGTGATGCTCAAGGTGGTGGATGCGGCCGTGGCCAAGGCCTATGGCGGCCGCCGCAAGATCCACTGGATGGAGGTCTATGCGGGCGAGAAATCCACCCGGGTCTATGGCCCCGACGTGTGGCTGCCCGAGGAAACCCTGCACGCCGTGCGCGACTACGTGGTCTCGATCAAGGGGCCGCTGACCACGCCGGTGGGCGGCGGCATCCGTTCGCTGAACGTGGCCCTGCGCCAGGAGCTGGACCTCTACGTCTGCCTGCGGCCCGTGCAGTATTTCAAGGGCGTGCCCTCGCCGGTCAAGGAGCCGCACAAGACCAACATGGTGATCTTCCGCGAGAACTCGGAGGACATCTATGCCGGCGTCGAGTTCGAGGCCCAGTCCGACAAGGCGAAGAAGCTCATCAAGATCCTGCAGGACGAGTTCGGCGTCAAGAAGATCCGCTTTCCGGAAACCTCCGGCATCGGCATCAAGCCCGTTTCCAGGGAGGGCACGCAGCGCCTGGTGCGCAAGGCCATCCAGTATGCGATCGACAACGACAAGCCCAGCGTGACCCTGGTGCACAAGGGCAACATCATGAAGTTCACGGAAGGCGCCTTCCGCGACTGGGGCTATGAACTCGCGGCGCAGGAGTTCGGCGCCACGCTGATCGACGGCGGCCCGTGGATGCGGCTGAAGAACCCGCGCACGGGCAAGGAAATCACCATCAAGGACAGCATCGCCGACGCCTTCCTGCAGCAGATCCTGCTGCGCCCGGCCGAGTACAGCGTGATCGCCACGCTCAACCTCAACGGCGACTACATCTCCGACGCGCTGGCCGCGCAGGTGGGCGGCATCGGCATCGCGCCCGGCGCCAACATGTCCGACTCCGTGGCCATGTTCGAGGCCACGCACGGCACGGCGCCCAAGTACGCGGGCAAGGACTACGTGAACCCCGGCTCGGAGATCCTGTCGGCCGAGATGATGCTGCGCCACATGGGCTGGACCGAGGCCGCCGACCTCATCATCCAGTCCATGGAAAAGGCCATCCAGAGCAAGAAGGTGACCTACGACTTCGCACGCCTCATGGAGGGCGCGACCCAGGTGAGCTGCTCGGGCTTCGGGCAGGTCATGATCGACGCAATGGGCTGATAGTCCGGGACGTCCTGCGGCGTCTCGTGATCCCTTGATTTTCCTGGTGAAATTCAAGGGATTTTTTATTTTCTTCCCACGCCTGATAAAAAATACCGTTCGTTTGGATATTCCGGTCGCCGCGATTCGAGCCCTGGGCCTTGGGAAAATCCCGTGATGAATCCGCGTGCCGTCCCGATACCGGGATGAAAATTGGCTGGTCTCCGATGCCAGCGTATCCGGATTCCCAGCGCGGATGTGCTGCCTTGGATTGCCTGGGCCATCCTTGCGAAAAGCGGCTCAGTCCAGCAACCCCAGGATGAGCGCCTTGGCCACAGCGCAGGTCTTGTTGGATGCGTTCAGCTTACTGATCGCATTCTTCATATGGAAATTAACGGTTGCGACAGACAAGTTCAAAATGTCAGCCGTATCGTTGGAGGTCTTTCCATCGGCCATCCATTTCAATATCTCTACTTCTCGAACCGTGAGCTCTGGAGGCAGGGCGAATTGGTTGGGATGCGATGCGAAGGTTCCGGACAGCGCTCCGTGCGCCAGATCCGCAAGCCACCGTATGTAAGGTCCGATCTCGGATAGCTCTGCCGGGGTCAATGGAGTGCCGGAACGACTGAGGGTCAGCATGCTGACAAAGCCATTGCCTCCGAAGGTGGATTGTGCGATGCCGATCTTCAGATTGAACGATTTTGCCTCTGCCCACATCTGGCTGGCGTCCCGGAAAACCGCGTCACTCCACACGATCGCCGTCTGAGACCGACGGCCATGGATTGCTGTGGGGTCGATATTCAAATAGCCTGAATCCGAATAGCGCCGCTGCCATTGCTCTGGGTAGTTGTTCACCATGAACGTCCTGGGATTTGAGATCGGAAGGGCCAGCCTTATCCCAAAAGCGCAATATTCGAAATCAAGCTCCTGAGCTGCCGCGAGGATGGGGGCGAAGGCTGAATCACGATCGAACGCTTGCCCCAGCGCCCCGGAGATTCTGTCTATCCATGCGTCCATCATAAAAACCTGCTGAGTATCTGGCCACAAGTCAATGAGAGAGCCACCACCCGCAATTGCACGATGGCTTTGGGCTGTTTTGGATATTGACGCTCGAATGATATCGGGCGGATTGTTTTTGGGGGCTATTGATGCTGTCTGCAGAAGGGTGGGGCATGGGGCTCGGAAAGTTCATGCGCGGCCAACCCCATGGCTCGGGCGTTGCCATTCGAATGCTGGGCTGTGCAATTTCCACGCATGTCTGCGCACCTCCGCTGCCTGGTGTGAGTCCCCGTGCACGCTGGTCCACAGAGATTGTGCAGGCGACGGCGTGACGCAAGAACTATCAGTTCTGATAGTTGCCCGAGGGGAGTGGTTGCATGCCCAATGCAGATGTGCAAGAGGGAGGCAGGCGCACGGGCTACCGGGTTGACCGGGTCGAGTGGCATGCCAATTGGCAGCCGGTTGGGGACTTTGCAAATCTACAGGCCATGAGGGGGACATATGGATGAGACTTCAAGGTGGGTGCGTCCAGGGTGGCGGCTTGCGCTACTGGCCGGCGCGTTGGTACTGGCCGGCGCCGCCACGGCCGGTTCGGCCACCCATACCTACGACAGCCTTGGACGGCTGAGCCAAGTCACCTACAGCAACGGTGTAGTGATCACCTACGTGTACGACGCGGCGGGCAACCGCACCAGCTACGTCGTGACTGGCGCACCCAGTTAAAAGAGCGCGCCCTCGCCTTGCGTACAGGCAAGGCCCAGCGCACCCATTGCGCCACCAGCATCTCGTTTTCCAGTCATAGGGAACCGGCCTCTCGCGAGGCGCGGTGGGAGGAGCACTGTCATGTCGTTTGCAAGACTGAATACCATCGCGGTCCTGGCCGCAGCCCTGCTGGCGGGCAATGCCCACGCGCAGTTCAAGATCCCGTTCCAGGAGGGGGCTCCCTTCATCCCTGGCCTTGAGGCAGACCATGGCACCGGTGGAGCAGGGACGAGCAAACAGCCCACGCGCGAGAGCATCGAGCAGGTCCCCGGTGTCAGGCGTGTCATCTTGGCGCCGGTGACACCGGAACAATCGGAACGTGCCATCCATGCGGTGCCCGTGCCGGCCAACCTCAACCCCGGAGTCAAACCCGAGCCGCGTCTGCCTGCCGGGCAAGCCAAGCGTGTCGCCGGCGACGCTGCCCCTTCCGCGCCCGCGTCCATCGCCGAACTGGCCCGTGCGCTACGCAACGACGTGGACCTGATCTACGAGCACGTACGCAACAACGTCGAGTACGTGCCCATCTGGGGCATCAAGAAAGGCGCGTTTGGAGCCATTCTGGACAATCAGGGTACCTCCTTCGACCAGGCAGACCTGATGGTCAAGCTGCTGCGCGAATCCGGGTATACCGCTAACTACGTCAAGGGCCGCATCACCCTCACGGCCGCGCAGGTCACCGAGTGGCTGGGCGTCGACACCATAAACCTATGCGCCGTCGGCAGCTTGTTTTCCAGTGGCCGCATCCCCATTGCCGCTCTGTACGCCGGTGCTGCCGGCAGTTGCCCCAGCGCGCCTCCCCCGTTGACGCGCGCCGACATCGACCATGTCTGGGTCAAGGTCAACATCGGCGGCAACTACTATTACTTCGACCCCAGCTACAAGCCCCACACTTTCAAGACGGGCATCAACCTGGTTTCGGCCACCGGCTACAACGCAGCGAGCTACATGAGCTCGGCCACAGCCGGGGCCACCAGCACCGCGGACTACGTGCAGAACTTCAACCGCACCAATGTCCGCAACAACCTCACCACCTATGCCAACAACCTGGCTGGCTATTTGCGCAGCAACGTTCCCGTCGGTGCGCTCGATGACGCCATCGGCGGCATGCGCATCGACCCGCACACCGGCGGCAGCCTGCGCCAGGCGAGCCTGCCGTACCAGGACACTTCGGTAGCGCTGACCGAGTGGACCGATATCTCCAACAGCTACAAGCCCACGCTGCGCATCCGCTACCAGGGTATCGACGCCACCTACACCTCCGACGCCATTTATGGCAAGCGCCTGAGCATCTCCTACAACGGTTCCAACCAGCCCGTGCTCAAGCTCGACGGTGTCGTTACCGTGACTGGCACGGCGATCGCCCCCGGCACCCCCGGCAGTGTCCAGTTCGATGTCGCCCATGGCGCCTACGGCTCAAGTAGTGTCAACCAGAGTTTTGCCCAGCAGATCGTGTCGGGAGGCACCTTCGTGATCGGCAACTCCTGGGGGCCGGCCGGGCGCGGTGGTATCGAACAGCACCGTGCGCGGCTGGAGAACGCCCGTGCCAATGGCGTTGCCGACACGGCCGAGGAAACCCTGGGCTCCACGCTGGCCATGCTCGCATCCAACTGGATCGCGCAGACCAACCAAAATTTTTACATCACCGAACGCCTCTCGCGTACCAATTTGGTGAGGCATCACCAGGTCGGTATCGCCGGCTACACCTCCGCCCCCTACGTCGATTTGCCTGGCAATGTGGTGGGCGTCGTCAACCAGGATGGGAATAGAGCCAAGGAGCAGGCCGCATTCCTCAGCTCCATGATGCACGCCAGCATCCTCGAGTCCACTGCCGTGCAGCAGACCACGGGTGTCAGCGCAGTCTCCACCGCCAAGTTGGTCGACATGGCTGTACAGGGGGGTAACAAAATATTCGATGCAACGTCGGCCAACTTTACGAGCGCGGTACAGCCCAACTTGGTGGGGTGCACCGGTTGGCTGCCCACCCTCTCCAGCCAGATCAGCGCCGGATGGCGGCTGATCCTGCCCGCACGCTGCAACCTCACCGAGGGTAGTTGGACGGGGGGCGCCTACTACAGCATCGTGACTGGCGCCTCTGGCTCCGCCCTCGGGGCCATCATTAGCGGCGGGCTCCTGGGCGGGCTGGGCAGTAGCGTTGCGCCTGCGGGGACCACCAACTCGACAGCAGCGGTTGCTGGTGTCGATCCGCTGGTGTTGCAAACAGGCAATAGCCCTACGTTCGGCGACCCCATCGACATGGCGCGCGGGCACTTCTTGTACCCGCACGAAGACATCGCCACGGGCGTAGACAAGTTCCCCATGAGCCTGGCTTTCAACAAGCTGTACAGCTCCAGCAACCGCAACAAGGCAGGCCCTCTGGGTAAAGGCTGGACCCACAACTGGGCCAGCAGTGTCGCCGTCAACAACGACGGCCTGCAAGGCATGGGCGAGGACTCGGCGCTGGACGCTGTCGGCGCAATCACCGAGCGGCTGGTAGCGCTGGACCTGATGAGCGATACCTCCTTTCCTCTGAACAAGATGGTGGCGGCCTCGCTCGGCGTGCGCTGGGCGGGCGATCTGCTGCTGGGCAACACCGTCATCGTGCAGAGCGGCATGAACGGCGAGGTCTTCGTCAAGCTGCCTGATGGTACTTACAACGCACCACCGGCCAGCTCGGCCAAGCTGATCCGCAATACCGACAACACCTTCAGCTACGAATCCGCCAACAAGGCCAGGCTGGACTTCAACGCGGCCGGAAAGGCCACAACCTACCGGCATCCCAGCGGTGTGCAGGTCAGCTTCACCTACTCGGGCAACGACCTGACCCAGGTGAAGAACAGCCTGGGCCGCGTGCTCACGCTGACCAACGTCTCGGGCCGCGTTACCAACGTGTCCGACGGCACGCGCAATGTCAAGTACGCCTACGACGCCAGCGGCAACCTTGCCACCTTCACCGATGCAACGGCCAAGAGCACCACGTTCCAATACGACCTGCCGGGGCGCATGACTAAGCTCTTCTATCCCAGCAACCCCACGAACGCATTCGCAACGAACGTATATGACTCGCTGGGTCGCGTGCAAACCCAAACCAATGCGCTGGGCAAGCTCTATACCTATTACTTTGCAGGCAGCCGCTCGGAGGAGGTGGGGCCGCTTGGCTTGAGCCGCGTTTCTTACCTGGATGACGCCGGCCGCGTCCTGAAATCCATCAGCCCGACCGGCAAGGTGACGAGCAACACCTACGACGGCCAGACGCGCCTGCTCAAGACCACGCTGCCCGAAGGCAACAGCGTCGAGTACGAATATGACGACGCGCCTTGCGCGGCCCAATTGCGATGCACGCACAATGTCAAGACCATGCGGCGGGTGGCCAAGCCCGGTTCGGGTCTGGCCACGATTACGCAGGGCTTCACCTACGAAAGCAGCTTCAACAAGATGGCCAGCGCCACGGACGCGCTCGGCAAGGTTACCAGCTACACCTACACCGCCCAGGGCCTGCCGCTGACCGTGACCAGCCCGGCGGACGCCGGCGGCGTGCAGCCCGTGACCACCTTCGGCTACACCGCCTACACGGCTTCGGGCTTCCCGGCCTTCTACCTGCAGACTTCGGTCAGCCGGAAGACCAGCGCCACGAACACGGTGCTGTCCACCACCGCCTACAACGCTGCCAACAAATACGTGCCGCAGACCGTGGTGGCCGACGCGGGCACAGGCAATCTCAATATCACCAGCACGCTGACGTTCGACGCCGTGGGCAACACCACGCAAGTCAACGGCCCGCGCACGGACGTCACCGACACGGTGACCACCGCCTACGACGCCGAGCGCCGCCCCACGCAGGTGAGCAACGCGCTGGGCAAGCTCACGCGCATGGCCTACGACGCCGATGGCCGCCTGATCCGCAGCGCCGCGCAGATCGGCACGCAGTGGCTGGTGAGCTGTCGCAGCTACAGCGCCAGCGGCAAGCTGCTCAAGGCCTGGGGCCCGGCGCTGACCGCAGCCGACACCACCTGCCCGGCGCAGGCCGCCCCGGTCCCCGTCACCGACTACGCCTACGACGACCTGGACCGCCTGGTCCGCGTCACCGAGAACCTGCCGGCCGGCGAAGGCGGCAACCGCGTGAGTGAGACCCTCTACAACCTCGACGACGCGGTGCAAAGCGTCAAGCGCGCCGTGGGCAGCGCTGTTGCGCAGACCTACGCGATCTACACCTACACCAGCAACGGCCTGGTGGCGAGCGTCCAGGATGCCAGGAACAACCTGACGGCCTACGCCTACGACGGCCACGACCGCAAGGTCAGGCTGTCGTACCCGGAGCCGGGGACGGCCGGCACCGCCTCCACCACCGACTACGAGGAATACGGCTACGACGCCAACGCCAACCTCACCAGCGTGCGCAAGAGGAGCGGGCAGAGCATCACGCTGGCCTACGACAACCTGGGGCGCCTGACCAGCCGCACCTACCCCACGGCGGCGGACAACGTCAGCTACACCTACGACCTGCTGGGCCGGCGCCTGTCGGCCATCGGGGCGGCCGCAGCCGACAACGTCAGCTACGTCTGGGACAACGCCGGTCGCCTGACCAGCACCACCGCCGGCGGACGTACGCTCTCCTACCAATACGACGCGGCGGGCAACCGCACGCGCCTGACCTGGCCCGACGCGTTCTACGTGAGCACCACGTACGACGCGCTCAACCGCCCGACGGCCCTCAAGGAGAATGGCAGCGCCAATCTGGCCAGCTACGCCTACGACGACCTGAGCCGGCGCACCACGGTGACGCTGGGCAACGGCACCAGCACCAGCTACGGCTATGACACCCAGGCGAATCTCTCCAGCCTGGCGCACAACCTGGCGGGCACCGCGCACGACCA
>NZ_JBTNEH010000040.1:0-22213 GCF_054512775.1 Alicycliphilus sp. T452 | reverse complement strand
ACGCCACGAATCGCAGATTTGAAAGTGAACAGGAAAGTCAATGAAATCAACGATCTACCAACACCACCTCCGCGCCAGTGCTAGCTTTTCGTACCGTCACTTATTGCACTGAAAACGAGGAGACCCCCTATCGCGAGGCGGTGGCTGGATCCGCGCCGGGGGTTCTCGCCGGTGTGCTGTTGCTACAGTGGCTGAGCGCAAACGTCATGACCGTATTGGGCGTGCTGCTCGGCGTGACCATCTTCGCGTGCGCGATCACCATGTTGCGGCCGGGAAACGTGCTGCCAGTACGGTCCAGCGGCATCTGGTTCGGCGGCTTCGGCCTGCTCTCGGGACTGCTGGGCGGCCTGTTTTCGGCCGGCGGCCCCCCGCTTGTGTACCACTTCTACCGACAGCCCATGGCAATGGAAGCCCTGCGGGCCACCTTGGTCGCCGCGCTGACCACGATGAGCGTGATGCGGATTGTCGTCGTCCTGGCAACGGGACAGTTCAGCCTGCTTGCGCTGAAGATGATCCTGCTCGCCGCCCCTGCGGTGCTGGGGACGTCCTGGCTGCTGCGACGCTATCCCCCCCGCTGGCGACGCGAGACGGTGCTCAGGATCGTGTGCGTGTTGCTTCTCGCCACCGGCGTCAGCATCGCCGCCTCAGCCCTGCTGGGACGTTGAGTCCGCACGCATGAGGAACCTGTGCATGCGCGACTGCGCGTGCATCGATGAGGCGGCACACTACCGCCGCGTGTCACGCGGGTCGATGATTGTCCTCCACGCTGAAGGCTTCTGCAGTGAGGAACGAGGAGGTGAGCTCGCTCAGTTCCGCCTCCAGCTCGCGTTCGCGTTGCTTGGGATCGGCCGCCGCACTGATTCGCGCTTGTACGCGTCCCCTTCACCGCGCAGCGAGCCCCACTCCGCCGGCGGCCACCCAAGTTTCAGCCCGATTCCGCCTGCTGAGAACATAGTGCGCAAACGGCGTCGCAGCCGCGAGCCAAGCACCGGCTGCGGCGGCATCGCAGTCCAGCGCCTGGGCGACCTCGTAAGCCTCCAGGCGCACCGGTTGCCGCAGGCGCGTGTCGCGGCTGGCGCCGGCGTGGAGCGCGCACAGCGCGAAGTCCGCCCCGGCAGGCAGGTGCAGCAGTTCCGCACGCGTGTCCAGCGGCAGCGCTTGCCACTCGAGCAGCGACAGCCGCAGTCCGCAGCCGTCCAGCTTGTGGCGCACAGCGAGCGGCAGCCACAGCAGGCGGCGAGCTTCGTCGGGTTCGAAGGAGAGGCAGGCGGTGGGCCCCACGTCGGGTCGCATACGGACAGCATAGCGCCCGCCTGAAGTTCGAGAACGCAATATTCAGGTCGCATTGACCTGAATAATCGATCGTCCTCGGGCCGTGTCAGTCCGTCGTGCAGTGGCGCAGGAACCCTTCGGCTGCGGCGCCCAGCTTCTTCGCCCGGTGCAGCACGATGGAAAGGGTGCGCTGCATCGGGGGCAGGGTGGTGGCAAGCTCCACCAGCCACCCCTCGGCGATCGCCTCCTTCACCGCCAGCCGGGACAGGCACCCCAGGCCCAGTCCTGCGGCCACGACGCGCTTGACCGCCTCGTTGCTCCCCAGCTCGAGCTCCACCTCCATCTGTGTCAGATGCGGGATCAGCCAGCGGTCCGAGGCTTCCCGAGTGCCAGAGCCGGGTTCGCGCAGGACCCAGGTGGCATGGTTCAGCTGGCGTGCGCCGGCGCGGCGTTCCGCCAACGGGTGGCCAGCGGCGGCGACCACGACGATCTCATCGCTGCGCCACTTGCTGACCGAGAGCTCCGGGTGGCTGTGGGTCCCCTCGATGAAACCGATGTCGGAGCGGAACGAGGCGACCCGCTCGAACACGTCATGCGTGTTGGCGATATCCAGCAGCACGTGGCTGCGCGGGTTCGCCTGCTTCCACCTGGCGATCAGCACCGGGAGCAGGTACTCGCCGATCGTGTAGCTGGCGGCCAGCCGCAGCGACGCCGCATGGGCCGCGGTGAACAGGGCTTCCGTCTCCACCGCCTGCTCCAGGATTCCGGCCGCGCGCGGCAGCAGGGCCCGCCCATTCTCGTTGATGACCAGCTTCTTGCCCACCCGGTCGAAGAGCTGCGCACCAAGCACGGCCTCCAGCTCGCCGAGCGCGTTACTCGCGGCCGACTGCGAGCGCGAGATCTCGTCAGCCGCGGCCCGCGTCGTGCCGCCGCGCGCCACCGCCGCGAACACCTCCAGCTGGCGCAGCGTGAGCTTCAGTCTCTGATCGATTTTCTGATTCACTGCAACCGGAATTATGCGGCACACGAATCTGTGCGCTGTCTAGCATAAGCTTATGTTCAAGTTCCTCTCCAGCGAGCCGGTGCACGATGCAACCGCGAGCAGCACCGCGGACACCGAGGTCAAGACGACTACGTGCTACATGTGTGCCTGCCGCTGCGGCATACGCGTGCACCTGCGCGACGGGCAGGTCCGGTACATCGACGGCAATCCCGACCACCCGATCAACAAGGGCGTGATCTGCGCCAAGGGCAGCGCGGGAATCATGAAGCAGGTATCGCCTGCGCGCCTGACGCAGCCGCTTCTGCGCAGGCCAGGCAGCGAGCGGGGCGAGGGTGAGTTCGAGCCGATCTCCTGGGAGCGCGCCTACGAGCTGCTCACCGAGCGCCTGGGCCGTATCCGCGCCACCGATCCGAAGAAGTTCGCCCTGTTCACCGGGCGCGACCAGATGCAGGCCCTCACCGGCCTGTTCGCGCGCCAGTTCGGCACACCGAACTATGCGGCGCACGGCGGCTTCTGTTCGGTGAACATGGCTGCCGGCATGATCTATTCGGTCGGCGGCAGCTTCTGGGAGTTCGGCGGCCCGGACCTGGATCGCGCCAAGCTGTTCGTGATGATAGGCACCGCGGAAGACCACCACAGCAACCCGATGAAGATCGCCTTGGGCGACTTCAAGCGCAAGGGCGGCCGCTTCATCTCGATCAACCCCGTGCGCACCGGCTATTCGGCGATCGCCGACGAGTGGATTCCGATCCGCCCCGGCACCGACGGCGCACTGTTCATGGCGCTGCTGCACGAACTGCTCGCGCAAGGCCTGGTCGACCGGTCCTTCCTGCAGCGGTTCACCAATGCGCCGCAACTGGTGGTGCTGGACGAGGGCGAGCGCGAAGGCCTGTTCGCCTTCGATCCCGCCGCCGGCCCGCCCGGCGACGGCCGCCACCCGCACAACAAGCTGGCATGGGACCTGGCCAGCGGCCGGGTGGTGCAGGCCTATCCGGAAGGCGTGGAGGAAGGGCGCCAACTGGCGCTGGAGGGCCACTACAAGCTGGCGGACGGGACGCGTGTGGCGCCAGCCTTCCAGCTGTTGCGAGACCGCGTTGCCGACACCACGCCCGAGTGGGCAGAGGACATCACTGGCATCCCGTCCGAGCGCATCCGCCAGCTGGCGCGCGAAGTGGGGGAGACGGCGCTGCACCAGGCCTTCGAACTTCCCATTCCGTGGACCGATGCGTGGGGGAAGCGGCACCCCACCACCCAAGGGCGGCCGGTGGCCTTCCACGCCATGCGCGGGCTGGCGGCGCATTCCAACGGGTTCCAGACGGTGCGCGCGCTGGCGGTGCTCATGAGCGTGCTGGGCACCATCGACGCGCCCGGCGGCTTCCGCCACAAGGCGCCGTACCCGCGCCACATCGTGCCGAACTACCGGGCCTTCAACGACCCGTCCATGATCAAGCCCAACACGCCGCTGAACGCGGCGCCATTGGGTTTTCCCGCCGGCCCCGACGAATTGGCGGTGCACGAGGACGGAACGCCGCTGCGCATCGATCACGCGTTCTCCTGGGAGCACCCGCTGTCGGCCCACGGGATGATGCACAACGTCATCACCAACGCGGTGCGCGGTGACCCCTACGAGATCGACACACTGTTGATCTTCATGGCGAACATGGCGTGGAACTCCACCATGAACACCATGGAGGTGCGCAAGAAGCTCAACGCGCGCGGGGAGGACGGCAACTACAAGATTCCGTTCCTGGTGGTGTGCGATGCCTTCCAGAGCGAGATGGTCGCCTTCGCCGACCTGGTGCTGCCGGACACTACCTATCTCGAGCGGCACGACGTCATGAGCATGCTGGACCGGCCGATCTCGGAGTACGACGGTCCGGTGGATTCCGTGCGCGTCCCCGTGGTGGAGCCCACCGGGAACTGCAAGCCGTTCCAGGAGGTGCTGATCGAGCTGGCCTCGCGCCTGAAATTCCCCGCCTTCACCCGAGAGGACGGCACGCGCAAGTTCAAGGACTATCCCGACTTCGTCGTCAACTTCCAGGCCCAGCCGGGCGTGGGCTTTCTCATGGGCTGGCGCGGCAAGGACGGCACTGAGCACCTGCGTGGCGATCCCAACCCCCGGCAGTGGGAGATGTACGCCAGGAACAACTGCGTCTTCCAGTACCACATGCCGGAAGACCAGCAGTACATGCGCAACTGGAACCAGCCTTACCTGGACTTCGCCAAGGACAAGGGTTGGCGGCAGCGCAACGACCCGGTGCAGCTGGCCATCTACTCGGACACGCTGCAGGCCTTCCGGCTGGCCGCGCAGGGCAAGAGCAAGGGCCGCCAGCCGCCGGAGCACCTGCGCGAGCGCATCGCCACCTACTTCGATCCGCTGCCGTTCTGGTATGCGCCGCTGGAGACCGCCTGCATCGACGCCGACCGCTACCCCCTGGCGGCGATCACCCAGCGGCCGATGGCGATGTACCACTCCTGGGATTCGCAGAACGCCTGGCTGCGCCAGATCCACAGCCACAACTACCTGTACGTGAACCCGCGCACCGCGCAGGAAGCTGGCATCGAGGACGGCGGCTGGGCCTGGGTGACCAGCGCCTGGGGAGAGCTGCGCTGCATGCTGCGCTACAGCGATGCGGTGGAGCCGGGCACGGTCTGGACCTGGAACGCGATCGGCAAGGGTTCCGGCGCCTGGCAGTTGGCGCCTGCCGCCGACGAGTCGCGCAAGGGCTTCCTGCTCAATCACCTGATCACCGAGGAGCTGCCCTTTGCCGGTGGACACATCAGCAACTCCGACCCGGTCACCGGCCAAGCCGGCTGGTACGACGTGCGGGTGAACCTGCGCCCGGCGGCGCCCGAAGAACCAGCGGAAACCTTCCCCCAGATTGCAACCGTGCCGAGCGCCCCAGGCGTGCTCGGGGGCGCCCGCAAGGTGCTTGCCTACCTCGTTCCCAGGAAGCCATGAACAACCCAGTCCAGCCAGCCCCCGAAACACTGGCCAAGCAGCTTGCTCTGGTCATCGACCTGAATGTCTGCGTCGGCTGCCATGCCTGCGTCACCTCGTGCAAGGAGTGGAACACCTCGGGCGCGGCCGGCCCGCTGACGGACCTGAATGCTTACGGCGAGCGGCCCACCGGCACCTTCTTCAACCGGGTCCAGACCTTCGAGGCCGATAGCTACCCGGATACGCAGACCATCCACTTCCCCAAGAGCTGCCTGCACTGCGAGGACCCACCCTGCGTGCCTGTCTGCCCTACCGGTGCCAGCTACAAGCGCAAGAGCGACGGTATCGTGCTGGTGGACTACGACAAGTGCATCGGCTGCAAATATTGCAGCTGGGCCTGCCCCTACGGCGCCCGTGAGTTCGACGAGGAACGCAAGGTGATGACCAAGTGCACCCTGTGTGTGGACCGCATCTACGACGAGCTGCTGCCGCCGCAGGACCGCAAGCCGGCCTGCGTGAAGGCCTGTCCGACTGGCGCCCGCCTGTTCGGCGACGTCAAGGATCCGGACTCCGAGGTTTCGCAGGCGATCCGCGAGCGTGGCGGCTACCAGTTGATGCCTGAGTGGGAGACCCAGCCGGCCAACCACTACCTTCCGCGCCAGATCACCCTAAGCACGGTGCCGCAGGCGCAGCCGAATTTCCGGCTGGGCGATTTCCTGAACGGCGAGCCGGCGTCCGGCAAGCACAAGCCAGGCAGCGGTGCAATGGAAAAAGACGCCCGATGAAGCCAGCCCTCTCGATCATCCTTTTCACCACGATCGCCGGCGCCGCCCAGGGGATGGTGGTGGCACTGGCGTTGGCCACTCTGGCCGGGATCGCGCCGGCTACGGCGCTCGCCCCCATGCTTTGGGCGGCCACCGGCATGTTGCTGGTGGCCCTGGTCGCCTCCTTCTTCCATCTGGGGCATCCGCTGCGCGCCTGGCGTACGGTGCTGATGTGGCGCACCTCCTGGATGTCGCGCGAGGTGATCGTGCTGCCGGCGTTCATCGCGCTGGTAGGCGGCTGGGCCCTGCTGGCCACACTGGCGCAGCGCGACGCGGTGGCGCCGCACTGGCTCGCCGGAATGGCGATCGTGGGCGCCGTGCTCCTGTGGTACTGCACCGCGATGATCTATGCCTGCATCCGCTTCATCCAGGAATGGGCGCATCCGCTCACGGTGGTGAACTACACGACGCTCGGCCTCGCCTCCGGCTTTGTCACCGCCGGCGCGCTGGCGGTAATGGCCGGGGAACCCGGGTTCGCCTCCGACATCGCCCCCTGGGCGCTGGCGGCCACGGCGCTGGCGTGGTTCACCCGCGCGCTGTCGCTGCGCCGCAATGCGCGGCTGAAGCCGAAGTCCACCACCCAGACGGCGACCGGCATCCAGGCGGCGCGGGTGGTGCAGAAGTCCATGGGCATGACGGGAGGCTCCTTCAATACGCGCGAGTTCTTCCATGGGGCTTCGGCACACGGAATGCGCATGGCGCGGACAGGCTTTCAGGTGCTGGCCTTCGCACTGCCGATCCTGCTGCTTGCCTGGGCACTGCTGAGCGGCTCGGCGCTGGCGTGGCTGCTGGCGCTGGGATCTCAGGCGGCAGGCCTGCTGGCGGAACGCTGGTTCTTCTTTGCGCAGGCACGGCATCCGCAGAATATCTACTACCAGGCAGTGTCGTGACGCCGGCGCTGCCCTTCTTGCGCTGGCTGCCGCAGTGGCGGCAGAAGGACGTGCTGCGGGCGGACCTGCTGGCCGGCCTGACCGGGGCCATCGTGGTGCTGCCCCAGGGCGTGGCCTTCGCCACGCTGGCGGGCATGCCGCCCGCCTACGGCCTCTATGCGGCGATGATGCCGTGCGTGATCGCCGCGCTGTTCGGCAGCAGCCGCCTGATGGTGACGGGGCCGGCCAATGCCATCTCGCTCACCACCATGGCGCTGGTGGCACCGCTGGCGGCGGTGGGCAGTTCGCAGTACGTGGGCCTGGTGCTCACGCTCACGTTCGTGGTGGGGGCGCTGCAGTTGCTGCTGGGGATGGCGCGCGTCGGCAAGTGGGTTGAGCTGGTGCCGCATGCGGTGATCGCCGGCTTCACCGCCGGCGCCGCCGTGCTGATCGTCAACAGCCAAGTCGGCACGCTGCTCGGACTCGACCTGCCGCGCGGGCTATCGGTGGCGCAGACGCTGCGGGTGGTATTCACGACCGGGCAGTCCATCCAGGCGCTACCGGTGATCGCCGCCATGGCCACCATCCTGATCAATTTGGCGGCGCTGCGGCGCAGCCGCTGGATACCGCCGATCCTGATGGCAGTGATCGGCGGCACCGCCATCACCTGGCTCGCCGCCGGCCTGCTGGGCGCGCAGCCGGCCACCGTGGAGGCGCTGCCGGGGGCGCTGCCGCCGCTGTCGCTGCCCGACTTGCGCCAGGTGCCGAACCTGGTGCTGCCGGCGCTGGTGATGACGCTGCTGGCGGTGACCGAGGCGATGGCGATCGCCAAGGCGTTCGCGCGGCGCGCCAACGAGCCTTTCGACGGCAACCAGGAACTGGTCGGCCAGGGGCTGGCCAACCTGACCGGCTCCTTCTTCTCATCGTATCCAGCCAGCGGTTCATTCAACCGCTCCGGCGTGAACGTGGCGGCCGGCGCCCGCACGCCGCTGGCGGCGGTCAGCGCCGCCGTGCTGCTGATCGTGATCCTGTCCTTTGTCGCGCCCTGGGCGCGCTGGCTTCCGCTGGCGGTAATCGGGGGGCTGCTGGTGGTCGTGGCGTGGGGGCTGGTGAACCCGCGCGAGATCCGGCACCTATGGAAGCATGAGCCGGTCGACCGGCTGCCGATGGTCGTGACCTTCGCCGGGACGGTGACGCTGTCGCTGGAGTGGGCGATCCTCCTCGGACTGGCGACGGCCTGGGTGTCGCGGCGGCTGGCGGGCCCGGAGACGGGGAGTGGGAGCTTGTAGGGGGGAGGCAACTCGGCCGCGGACACGTACTTCACGGCCGCCGGCAGGAGCTGCTTGATTCCCGCAGCCCGGCGTCCCGCATCGCATGGCCCTGCGGCTTATCCAGTACCGCGTCCGGCAGTAAAACGCTGAACAGCCGACCGGGGCTTTGTTCATCTAGACGCGTCCGGTTTTGCGATTTACCGGCTAAAACCGAGGCGCGGTCTGTAGCTGGAGAGCACCACCAGCAACCGTGAAATTGCCGCGCGCAACGAGATGCGCGTCAGATGCAACTTCGGCCAACGAGAGCACCGGCGTGGTTCACCCGCACGCTGTCGCTGCGCCGCAATGCGCGGCTCAAGCCCAAGTCCACCACGCGGACCGCCACCGGCATCAATGCGGCGCGGGTGGTGCAGAAGTCGATGGGCATGACCGGCGGCTCGTTCAACACGCGCGAGTTCTTCCACGGCGCCCCGGCCCCCGCAGTGCGCGTGGCCCGGGTGGGCTTCCAGGGCTGCTCGCCTGGGCGCTGCTGTCCGGCTCGGCGCTGGCCAGGCTGCTGGCGCTGGCCTCGCAGGCGGCCGGCCTGCTGGCCGAGCGCTGGTTCTTCTTCGCCCAGGCGCGCAATCCGCAGAACATCTACTACCAGAGCGTGTCGTGACCCGCTGCCCTTCGGGCGCTGGCTACCGCATTGGCAACGGAAGGACGTGCTGCAGGCCGACCTGCTGGCCGCCCGTCAGATCACAGCAACCCTTAGCCTGTGCATGCACGCTGCGGCAGTTCTGCAGCAACATAAGATTCCCGTGGATCTGAGGTGCCGCGTGTCCGGTCCACTTGCTGCTTGCGATAGTCAGCGACCAAGGAACCCGGCTCTTGCCACCGTACCCGTTCTTCCCAAGCAGGCTGGCCCGCCGAAGGAATTCGCGCCGCGGGCGCGCGAGCTCAGGCCTTTGGGCGGCGGCTGATCTGAACGGGCGCTCCGCCGAAGCGCTGCTTCGAACGATAGGTTGCAACGCCGGCATCCATCTCCTGGACGTGGTGCGGCAGCCAATCGAGCAGTTCCACGGATAGGCTCTGCACCACCCGCTGCTTCATTTCGGGCGGATGGGCGGCGCCGACCAGCACCTCCCGGACTTCATCGAAGGACTTCAGCACGTTGGCATGTTCGTCCAAGTGGCACTTCGAGTTGCCATCCTTCATGTCGCGCAGGTGCTCGTCCTCCATGGCGAAGTGCTGCGCCGCGTGCGCGCGCAATGCGTCGAGGGCAGGCACCATGTCGTCCGCGGATGCGCCCAGCAGGCGCGTGATGAGCGCGTGCAACTCTTCGTGGTCGCGGTCAAGGGTTTCCTCTCCCAGCTTGAGTTCGGATTTGTCCATAGCGTAATTGGACCACGAGTCGTGCCGGGCTGCCTCAGCCGCAGCTCGTCGCAGCCGAGGCAAGCCATGCGGAGCTCCTGCAGTGCGGCTGGCGAACTGCACTCCTCCTAGCAGCGGTTCCCGCGCGATTCCCTTTGCGCTTTCAAAAGGGGGCGCTCGTCCGTGGCGAGCTGCTGGAGGGCACGGGCCGGGAACGGTCCGTATCAATAGAGGCTACAGGCACACGCCATCCGAGTCTTCCTGCGCTGCGGCCGGGATCGAGTGTGAAGGAGGTTTGCACTCGAACGTGCACTTGAGAGCTGGTCACCACTGCCGGCCTGAAGTCCACCACGCAGACCGCCACCGGCATCAATGCGGCGCGGGTGGTGCAGAAGTCGATGGGCATGACCGGCGGCTCGTTCAAAACGCGCGAGTTCGTCCACGGCGCCTCGGCCCGCGCAGTGCGCATGGCCCGGGTGGGCTTCCAGGTGCTGGGCTTCGGGCTTCCCCTCCTGCTGCTCGCCTGGGCGCTGCTGTCGGGCTCGGCGCTGGCCTGGCTGCTGGCGCTGGCCTCGCAGGCGGCCGGCCTGCTGGCCGAGCGCTGGTTCTTCTTCGCCCAGGCGCGCCATCCGCAGAACATCTACTACCAGGCCGTGTCGTGACGCCGGCGCTGCCCTTCGTGCGCTGGCTGAAACGTGCGCGAAAATCCCCCTGTGAGCATCCCACCCTCGCGCCCGGCACCTGTCGGCGCACAAGGCAAGCCAACTCTGAAGGACCCGCAGGAAATCGAGGATTTCCTGCTGTACCGGCTTTTTCGTATCACGCACGTCGGCCTGCGTGGGACGGACGACATGTACAAGCGGGAACTCGGAATCTCCCGCCGCGAATGGAGGATCCTGGCGTACCTCGCCCGCACGCCGGATGCGAGCCTGAAGGCCCTGGCGGCGGACGCGGGCATCGACGTGGTCGTGGCGAGCCGGACCGTCGCCGACATGCATTCGCGTGGGCTGGTGGACAAGCGACGCTCCCCGGGCAACAAACGCCTGGTGTGCCTGCGCCTGACCGACGACGGTGTCCAGATCCACGGCAAAGCCAAGCTGATGGCTGCGGCTTACAACCGTTAGCTCGCAGAGTGCCTGACCCACGACGAGGCGTCATTCCTCTTCGAACTGCTGACGAAGCTGGAGCGGCAGGCAGCTCTTCTCACTCGCGACAGGTAGCCTTGGGCCCGTGTCCCCCAAGTGCGTCAGAGGCTTGAACGCACTTCGTCGAACGTCATGCGGCGCGGTCTGGTGACCGCAGATGCATAGCCGCCGAACAACTCAGGGCGGCTGGCGGACGGCGGCAACTGCCGCTCGCTTTGATGGCTGCGCACCGCCTCCAGCAGCATACGGCGGCATTGCGCCATGGGCATGTCGGAAGGCATCAGCTTCTCGCGGGAGCGATCATGCACGCGTCCCTGGCTCTCCTGCACCGCCAGATCTTGCAGCTGCGCGCTGCGAATACCGGTGAAGGACGCACGCCGCTGCAAAGCACGGTCCTGCAGGTAATCGTTCTCGCGCGACCCGCGCGGAAGGTAGGAACCGGGCACCAGCGGTGCATAGTCCTCGCCGACATCCCTGTAGCTATCCAGTTCGGCAGCGGTCAGCGGCCGGTCCTGGTGCCAGCGAATCCGGTACCACCAGCAGTTCTCGTCGTCGATCGGAATGAACAGGTTGATGCGGCTCACGTTGCCCGGCGCCGTGGGCACGATCACGAAGCACGGCAACAGCCACCGCGCGACACGCCAGTACGCGTTCTCCGCACCGGCGTCACGGCGCGCGCCGATCTGCAAACCGTAGTCGGTGCGCTCGGCGAACAGCGTTGGACGTCCGTCCTCGTCCGAATAACGGATCATGTCGCCGATGCCGAATACGTCGGAGCTGGTCTCTCCTTCCTTGTGCAGGAAGGAGATGTGCGAGTAGTCGATGCTGCCTTCGAGCGCCTGCAGGTAGTTGCAGCGCATCAGGCACTTGGAGACATACGTGTGCTCGCCAGGAACCAAAGTGAACGCCAGGGCCGGGGGCAGCGCATGCGGCTCGCCTTTTCCCATCCATGCCCATACGATGCCGCCCCGCTCCTGCGTCGGGTAAGCCGTGGTGGAGAGTCGTTGCATCTGCGCCGGGGTGCAGCTGTCGGTCGGGACATCCACGCACCTTCCGCCGGCATCGAACTTCCAGCCGTGGTAGATGCAGCGCAGGCCCCCCGCCTCGTTGCGGCCGAAGTAAAGCTCCGCCCTGCGATGCGGGCAAAAGGCGTCGAGTAGGCCGACCCGCCCGCTGCTGTCGCGAAACGCGACGAGATCCTCGCCAAGCAGCCGCACGCGCGCTGGGGGGGCGTCAGGCGCCGGCAGCTCCTTGGAGAGCAGCGCGGGCATCCAGAACTCCCGCATCAGTTCGCCCATGGCCGTGCCCGCGTCAGTCCGCGTGAGCAGGTCGTTCTCTTCCGCTTTCATCGTTTTCCCACTCGGGCGCGACGCCGCGTTCATTCCTTGTCGATCTTGATTTTCTTCAGCGCTTGTTCCCAACGAACCGTTTGCTGCTTGAGCATGGTGTCCACCTGCTCCGGGGTGCTCCGGTCGGAGATCATGGCGCCGGCTTGCGCGAGACGATCGCGCACGCCTGGATCCGCGAGTGCCTTCGTGAATTCCTCATTCAGCCGCTGCCGAACGGCTGCTGGCGTCTTCGACGGCGCGACGAGAGCGTACCAAGACACGACCTGCGCATCGGGGAAACCCGCTTCGGCGAAGGTGGGCACGTCGGGCAGATCTTTCACGCGGGTCGGCGAAGCAACCGCTAGGGCGCGCAGCGATCCGCTCGCGACGTGGCCGCGGGCGACGGACATGGGGGACATGGCGAACGCGAGGCGCCCCGTCAGAAGATCGGGCATGCCCGGCGGCACGCCCTTGTACACAATGGGCTGCAGTTCGATGCCGGAACTCAGCCTTAGCATCTCGGTGTTGAGGTGCATCGAGGTTCCAACGCCGGGCATCAGGTAGTTCAGCTGCCCCGGCCGCTGCTTCGCGTTACTCCACGAACTCCTTTAGCGTCCGCACCGGCAGCGATGCGGGCACCAGCGCCACCACCGGCGCGTTCACGAGTTCCACGATGCCGCTGAAATCGTCGGCCGGATGCCAGGTGCTCTTGCCGGCCGTCAGTCCGGGATTGGTGACGTGGCTAAGCGTAGCCAGCAGCAGCGTGTAGCCGTCGGCCGGACTGCGTGCGACGTGGGCAGCGCCGATCGATCCGCCCGCGCTCGGACGCGCTTCGACCACCACCGGCACTCCCCTATCGTCACCGCCCGTGCGGGGTAAGCCTGCGGCAATGCCGGCGTTCCGAAAACCATGGCCAGCGACGCCATGAGCAGCGTACCGAGCATCCTGCGATTCGTCATCGAGTGTCTCCTGTGGGAAAGCCTGTTGGCAGAGTATGTGCTCCAAGCGGCCACGTCGGTGGCGGGACACTTGACGAGCACAATCGTTTTCCGCTGCGGAGGCGACGATTGACTTGGTCAATGGCAAGAGCCGAACGTAGCATCCGCCCACTTCCGCATCGGACACGACATGACCCAGACAGACAACAGCGCCATCGTTGCCACGCCCCTGAACGGGCACATCGGGGCCGAGATCTCTAACATTGACTTGGGCCGGCCCCTGGCGCAAGCCGATTTCGACGGGTTGCAGGCCGCACTCGCGCGCTACGAGGTGCTCGTCTTTCGCGACCAAGACATTTCGCTCGAAGCCCAGATCGCGTTCGCGAAGCGGTTCGGCAACCTGTCCACGCATCCGTTCGCGACGAACCTGCCCGACGTGCCGGAGGTGATCGAGTTCGACAACTCCGGCCGCAACCCCGCCGGGCCGACCGACTCGTGGCATTCGGACGAGACATTCCGCGCCCGCCCGCCAATGGCCACCATCCTGCGGGCTAAGGTCGTGCCACCCTATGGCGGCGAGACGGTGTTCGCCAGCATGACGGCCGCTTACGACGGCCTGAGCGAGCCCATGAAGGTGTACGTCCACCGGCTGCGGGCGCGGCACGACTTCAAGCCCTGGCGCCACATGTTCGCAGACTCCAAGGCTGCGCGCATGAAGCTCATCGAGCTGGAGGACGAATTTCCCAACCCCATGCACCCGATCGTGCGCATCCACCCGGTGACCGGACGTCGCGTGCTATTCGTGAATCCGCAGTTCACTGTCGGCATTGAGGGGCTGAAGGAAGACGAGGGCCAGACCATCCTGAATTTTCTGTATCGGCAGGCGATGGTCCCCGACTACCAGCTGCGCTTGAAATGGAGGCCGCACACCATCGTGATGTGGGACAACCGGTCCACCCAGCACTACGCGCCGCACGACTACTATCCGCACCGCCGCAACATGGCGCGGCTAACCGTGGAAGGCGGCCCCGTGGATGGCCCAGTCGGCGATTACGAGCCTCAGCCGGAGAACCCGCTGAAGCTGGCACAGCCGCCGTCGCAGGACACCGACGAGAAGAAGCTGCTGCGACCGTTCGAGCGCGCGATGATGTGAGCCTGCGCGCAAGGAGCCCGCTCAGCGCGGCACTTGCGCTCGGCTGTCCGCCTGCCTGAGCATTCGCCGGAAGCGATGAGCACGATCGCCTGCCGGATCGCCACCGGCATGAACAACCATTGCACCGGCACATGCTGCAGCATCCAGTTGGTGATGGCGATGCTCACGATGGTGAGTGCGAACGCAATTGGTACCATGAGGACGGAGCCAACATCTTCTGCGGATGCGTGCCTGGCGGCCAGCGCGGAGAACTGCGGCGATCCGCCGACCACCGTCGCGCCCAGGAACAGTGGGGGCGCCCATTGGAACGCCAACGGCAGCAATCAGGCAGATGCACAGCTGTGGGGGCGACGCGCGCGCTGCCTACGCGCTCGCTCCAGTGCCCGCGCGGCAGAGCCGCGCCGCTGGCCATCACGAGGAAGGACGACGGCGACACCTAGCCCGGATATTTCGCGAGCCCAGGTGCTGCCTAATTCTTGAGCAGTTTCGGGGGTTCGCGGAATTCGTGCGGGTTGGAGGCAGGCTGGTAGGCCTCTTTTTCTGCCGCCCAGGCGTACTACCCCCTTACCCCCCGTTGTTTGTCGGCGTGCCGGGGACAGCACTGTGCGAGGTTCTACGGGGCCAGGGCGCGCGCTGCCATGAGGAACACGTGCTTCGGTCCCTCACCCCAGAGGCTGCGTTGCGGGCCGCCCAGGCTGCCCTGCAAAGTTGCGCGCGCACAGGCTATCAAGTGGCGGTCGCAGTCAGCGACCGTGCGGGCCACCCCCTGGTCATGCTGCGCGATCGCCTCCCTGGACCGCATACGCCGGAAACTGCGATGAACAAGGCCTATACCGCGGTCACATTCAAGATGGACACCCTGGCGTTCGCCCGTGCCACCCAGGCTACGGAGGTATCCTCGGGAATCCGGGAACTGCCGCGCGTGGTCGCCATCGGCGGTGGGCTGCCTATCGATTCCGCCGTCCAGGTTCACTGGTGGGCAGTATCGGCGTGTCGGGTGCGCCCGGCGGAGATGCCGATCACGCCTGCGCGTCAGGCCTCGCCGCCATCAACGACGATCTCGAGTTCTGAACCCCGGCCAGGTCGTCGTGGCGGAGACGAAGCTGTGGCGCAACAACCTTGAGGCAAGGCGCACCGTGCTGGCGCAGATCCTGGACTATGCAAGGAGCTGACCGCCTCAAGGTACGAGACCCTCTCTGGCGCACAAAAGAAACGACGCGGGGAAAGCACGGGTTCTGCTGGTATGGAAAGGTGAACAGAGGATCCGACGCACAAGCCCGGCGGAACATTCCAGCCCGCCTAGTCAGATAACTGGTCCTATCGCAACAGCACGGAACCGAACGCGCCCGAGGTCTGTTTGTCGACTGATAGTTGGGCGCCCGGTACCGCTGCCTACTGCACCTCTCGACCCAGCTCACCACGGCTGCGGCTTCACGCGCGTAAATTCCGCTTTATGCGAAGCCAGACGGAATTTGGGGTGTGTAGCTCACTGCGAGCAGCCTATTCCCCGTCGTGGTAAGTCACCACAGGGCCGAGTCGCGCATCTCCTCCAGTTTCGCCTTGCGCCTGCTCGCACGCGCTTTCTGCACGATAGCGGCGCAGACGGCTAGCACGCCGGCCAACGCGATAAGTTCATGCGACGTCAGTGATCGCTCGAGCACGTACGGGGCTGCGAGGTCAAGTATTAGGAGGGTGGCTGCGCAAGTGAGCAGCGGACGAAGGTAGTGCATGTTGGCGCGGCTTCGAGAGGAGGCCGACGGCGGTCACACCGTCGGCTTGGCTCTAGCGTACCACCGTGATCAGCATGTCGCGCAGTATGGAAACCGCGAGCTGCTTTCGATTGGCGCCTGCGCCGAACCACGTGCTGTATAGCGCGTCGTGCGGGCGCTTGCGTAGCTCTTGCGCGTCGATGTGTTGCGCGAGCGCAAAGAGCAGATCAAGGGCGGTCGGGCGTCGGCGTCCCGCCTGCGCCTTGAACAACATGAGCACGGCCTCTGTGGACTTGAGCCGAGGTGCACGATGACCGGGCACCTGTGCGCTGCCCAGAATCAGGTGCAAAGCGCTTCTGGCGTCGGCGTCGGACATTGGCAGATGCGCAAGCTCCTTCAAGCACTCAGGAAACGCGATGCACTCAGATATGAGATCTCCGATGTCGATGAGGGTGTCCGGTGGCAAGAACTCGAAGGTACGGGGTATGCGCATGGTGGGATGCGGCCGAAGGGCGGCGGATAGTGCCAGCTCCCCTGGCTCCAAGAGGCACAGTGCGCTTGCTCGGGCAGCTAGATTGCTGTCGCACGAGGTGCTGAGGAGAAGGAATGAAGAAGCTGACCGCTTACCGACAAAGCGCGAGCCGTAGCCCGTCTCAATCAGCCCCCAAATCGTTCTTCCTCCCTGGATGTGGCCGACCCGTGTGAGCCGCATGTCGTAGAACTGAGCGAGCTGCAGGTAGAAGTCGATCACATCCTGCGGCTGCCATGTTCGGTGGCTAGAAGGCACGATTGCGAGCTGCTGTAGCGTGTCACTCCGGTACAAAACCTCGTGCCCATCGATTGGGATGGCCTCTGGCGCGCGGCCTGAGACCCGCGGCGCGTATGTGAGCGGAGCGGAAACGATGGACCACGTGAGTTCGGCAGACTCTCGTATGGCCTGAATTGTTGCGTCGTTCCAAGGTGCTGCGGCGATGACGGCCTTCGTTCGGTTGTGCATGATCGTCCTCCGGGTGCTAGAGCAGCGCAGAGGCCGCGTTGCAGTCGAATGCGCTGAGGCCGCGGATGTAGCGGTGAACAGTGCTTTCGGATCGGTGCCCGGTTTGGCGCTGGATCGCCCACACAGGGACGCCCGCCTTGGCGGCACTTGTAACGAGGCCAGCCCGGAGGCTGTGCGCCGTGAACCCCTCCGGCGACAGGCCGTGGAGTGCGAGGCGCTTCCTCAGCAGCCAGCCCACAGAGGCGCTGTTGAGGCCGCCTCGCAGATTGCCGTGTTTGTCGATCCCGCAGAACACGGGAGTGTCTGAACCCGGCCCCGGTCCGTCCTCGGACATAGCGCCAACTGTGGTCAGCCACAGCCGAAGCGCGCGCACGGGGCACTGCTGCCCGCGCGGTGCTTTAGGAATCGCAACATCACGGCCCCGCCGGTACTGGTCCGTCTTACTGCTGCGGAGACGGACGAGAAGACCTTGCTTAGTGAACGAGAGATCCTTGAAACAGAGCGAGGCGATCTCCGACCGACGGAACCCGCCTGCGAAGGCAATGAGGAAGAGGGCGGCGTCGCGGCGGTTCTGTGCCTCGGACAGACAGCGCAGTGGCTTCACCACCCTTCTGACCAGCTCTGGCGTGATCGGTGTTGCCTGCTTCTGAGCCACTCCCTTGGTTCTTCGGATTCCTCGAAGCGTGCGCCGGACGAGCGCGGACTTGGTGGGCGACTGCAGCCCCTGCTGCTCGTGCGCGTAGGAGATCGCCGCGATCTGCCTGGCCAGCGTGCTTGGCTTCAGTTCTTCCGCGGCATGAGCGAGGTAGCGCGCAACTTGTTCTGCAGTGGCAGGAATGCGGCCGCCGGATCTTTTGAATCGATCCAGGTCGCTGGCGTACGCCTGCAAGGTGTGCACGGAAAGCGAATTGCGTAGATAGCGAATAACGTCGTGTGAGCGGCGCGCCATCTCAGTACTCCCCAGGCAGCAGGAGCGTGGTCGCTGAGCGGTCCGCCTCTGTGATGATCCAGATGACTCCCGCACCGCCGGCCACTCCGGCGGGTCCGACCGCATAGCTGGACACAATCCGGGTGTGCATCGCTAGTGCGAGCTCATTGGCCGCCGCGTCCTCGGGATGTACCAGGCCCCAGTCGCCGTGTACGTGACGTGCGAGGAAGGTGTGAGGAGTCTGATTTAATCGCTCGAGCAGTTCGAGAGCGCCGGGGGTGGCGTAGATGCGGCCAAGGGGAAATTTCGGGCGAGCGTCGCCCTGCCGTGAATTCGACATTTCTGAGCCTTTCGTTTAGCTCCGCACGCGCGCGCCCGCGGCCGTGAAATTGGCGGGCGAGGGAGTAGGGGAGTGGGAGAGCGGACCGGAGCTTGTGTGTCCGGTCCGAGCGCAGCGTGCTTTGCGCTTGCTGCGTGGGGCGCGTGCCTCTAGTTTTGCTTCAGGCGCCCCGTTTTCCTACCGTTTTCTGGCGCTTTTCCAGCGGTTTCGGGGCGGATTTACCTGTTTTTTGGGTGGTTTTCGGGGTGGCAAGCGCCAGATCGCCTGTTTTTTCAGCAATCCTGGGGATCGTTCCAGTGGAATTTGCGGCGACGAAGGTGGACCAGTCCTCCATCAACTGCCGACGCCGATCGAGCATATCTGTGCGCATATACGAGCGGACGGTCTGATCACCAACCGTGTGCGCAAGTGCAAACTCCAGCATCTCGTGCGGGTGCTTCGTCTGCTCGCTTCCCCACGTGCGGAAGCTCGCGCGAAAGCCGTGCATCGTGTACTCCACTCGCATGCGTCGGAGCAGCTGCGTGAACACCATGTCGCTTAGCGGCAAGCCTTGGGTGTTGGGGAAAATCAGACCCATCTCTGAGGTCACCAACCCCTCATCGCGCAGGCGCTTCGCCTCCGCCAGCACTTTGGCTGCGCGACGCGAGAGCGGCACGTTGTGTGGGCGGCCTGCCTTCATGCGTTCTTCCGGAATGTTCCAGCAGAGGCGGTCTTCGTCGATCTCGGACCACAAAGCGCCCCGGGTCTCACCGGAGCGCGCAGCTGTCAGCACCGTGAACTCGAACGCAAGCCTCACAATTTCCGAGGATGGGCCAGCTTCGACTTCCCGTAGAACAGAGCCCACCAGCGGGTAGGGGCACGAATTGTGATGCTCTACCTTTCGAGCCCTGTCATTCGGTCCAAGTGCGATCCGCACCTGCTGCCAGAACTCCGCGTCTTTTCCCAGGCTGTAATCCCGTGCAGCTGCGAAGTTGAGGACAGTTCGAATCCGTTGCAAGAGACGGCTCGCAGTCTCTGCCTTGGTTTTCCAGAGCGGCGCGAGGGCAGAGACTATCTCGGCCTTCCCAACGTCACCGACTGGTAGAGAGCCGAACTTCGGAAACGCGTACTGCGTCAGCGTGTTGATCCACTGGGCGGCATGCTTCGCATTCTTCCACTCATCAGCACTCGCCTCGTGGTACTCGCGCGCGGCGTCTTCAAACGTCTTGGAGCGCGCACGTTCAGCGGTTCTATGGGCCTCGCTGGCTTTCCGCTCCCCGGCGCGCTTGTCGATAGGATCTATTCCGTCAGCAAGGAGCTGCCGTGCGCGCTGAGCGCGCTCGCGCGCCTGCGCCAGTCCAAACGCAGTGACCGAACCCAGGCCCATCTCTCGCGTCTTCCCATTCAGCGTGTACCGGAAGATCCAAGAGCGGGACCCAGTCTTGCTGACCTGCAGGTACAGGCCATTGCCGTCCAAGTAGTACCCGGGCTCCTTGTTCCGGCTTCGAACAGCACTGTCCGCCAATAAACCGTGTCGTGTCATTACCCGCATTCCTACCCACATTTAGGATTGTATTGCCATGCACGTGCATGGACAACCTTGGATTGCGGGGATGTCGGAAAGCGGCGGCAGCACTGGGATGCTTGCTATGGTGGATCGTGTTGGACGTGCATGGACATGTGGTCATATGCCTCCTACTCCGCCGGATCGTTGAGGCCATGAAGTGGCGTGGAGCGCTCCGATGGCGCTCCCGGCTGAATGTGCAGCCAGGAGCGGTCATCGCGGTCAAGAGTGCTGGTGAGCTACGCACCGCGCTTCAATGCGCTTGTGCGCCGGCCGACTGCGACGTTGAAGTGCGGCGAGGCAGCCCGTGGTGCCGGCCGGCAGGGGCTGCCGTCCTCCCTCTGAGACGAGTGACAGTGGCGGTGGTCCGAGTTCCGGCCCGACGTCTGCGTAGCGCGTCACCAGATGCGCAGCCCGTCTGTGGCGCCGAGTGCGCCGTGACACTCTTCAAACAGCACGCCGCTGCCGCAGAACACTTGGCCTCAGGGGGGATCTTGGGAACTGTCACAGGTCTGGCGTCAGCTTCTAAACTCACGTTACGTTCTCGTTGGCAGTGCACTCCCAGGGTAGCAACACGCGCCAAACGCGCTATGCGGCTGATCTAACGCGGCGTTTTCTCGGCGCCCAGGCGTCAAGGGGCACTTGGGGTAGAAAGTGGCCTCACGAGGTACCGCAGGCGCTCGCGTAGGCGCTGGGCATCTGCCACGCGGAATCCGACGGTGCCGTTGACGCAGAGCAGTTGCTCGCAGCCTGACTCGAACAACCAGGGCTGGTCGTCCAGCGCTAGCCAAGGCGCTGCGGGACGGTGCCGGCGCAGCCACTCCTGGCACTCGCTCTGGCGCGTTCTGGCCAGATCGTGCTTCGGCGTGGCATCACGTATGCGGTGCGCCATGTCTTCAGAGAAGAATTCGCGCATCTCGTGCAGGCCATGGTAGACCCTCCAGCTGCTGCTGATGACGATCTCCACGCTGGGGAACTCTCTCAGGACCTCCTCCAGCAACGGCACCGCAGCGAAGAGCTCGTTCACCTCGGCGCTCGTGCGGTGGAGAACGCCGTCGAAATCAAGAAACAGGACGACCGCTGCATCTTGAGAATTCATGAAGAGGGCCCCTTGTGCCTTCAGTGCACCCCACACCGGCACCGTGCACTTGGCGTTTGCATTTTCGAGCTGTGGGGCAGGAAAATGCCCTCCACGCCGATCTTTTGCGCATGCGGCGAAGCGGCATCCGAGGCGCCGCAGGCATGGATTATCGGTGTGAGGCCCGTTCACCGCCACCGGCTGGAATCGGCTGCGCGCCGCGCGGCCATGGGTGAGTCTCCACAGGGACCGTCCGACAATTCTCACCGGCTGGGCAACAGCCAAGCGGATCTGGGGCCTTGCATCGTCGCGGCGCACATCCCTCGGCTGCTACCTACCGGCGTACCCGTGCAGCATCGCAAGCTATCTTGTGCAAGGCAAATGGAACGACCGCCTGGTTGCCCACGAACTGCGTCACGTTCAACAGTACGAGAGCCTGGCGGCATCGAAGGGTTCATGCCAGTGTATCTGTCTCAAATTGCCCAGTTTGCTACAAAGACGCGCCACTTGAGCGGGACGCGCGAAGCGCTGCAGGTGAACCTGAATAGCCAAAAGCAGCATTGCCTGCGCGCCGCTTGCGCAATCTCCCGACATGAACAAGATCCGGTGGACTACAGGTTGGATTAGGTCCGAGCGGCCTCACATAGTATGCTGCAAGCGTGGGGAAAACATGGTTGGAATGTGTTTCTTCCGCGTATGTTTTCTGGTTCTGGCATAATGCCTGCCCGACTGGAGACGATCATGAGCGGACTTGGTCCCAGCCTCTTTGACAGCGTGCCAGAGGACTATCTGCAGTTCGGCCGCGGATCTTCCTTCAATGCGAAAGCAGTCCCACAGATGTTGGGATTGAAGAAGGAGGAGGTATCTCGTGTTGCAGGGGTCTCTTCCAAGTCAGTGCGCTATGACGACAACATGCCTGAGCAGGTGCGGGAGCGCCTCGAGGAGATTGGCAACACCATGAACATGGTTGCGCAAGCCTTCGGCGGCGATGTGGAGAAAGCGGTTGCCTGGTTTAAGGCGCGCAATCCTTTGCTCGGAGATGTCTCCCCCAGAGACATGATCCGGCTTGGACGCTACGAGCGGCTGCGCAAGTTCATCATCAATGCGATGATGGAGCGACGCCAACCCGTGCCCCCTGTGTCTGCGCAGGTCTAGGCTGTCGGAACTCACTATCGTCAAGACTTGCCGAAGCGATACGGTCCGCCACGAAGGGAGCCCGCTAGAAAAGAGCCGATCGGCATCTTGGAGCTGGACCGCTTCAGCGAAGCGAACCTGAATCGTTGGCGCGAGATATCGAACGATCTTGATGAACTGCAGAGCGTTCTCTATTTCAATCTCGTTCCTGAGCGTCGAAGACATCGCGATGACCTGCTGCAGGCCGTTGCCACAGCTACTCGGGGTCTCCTCGTTTTCAGTGCAATAAGTGACGGTACGAAAAGCTAGCACTGGCGCGGAGGTGGTGTTGGTAGATCGTTGATTTCATTGACTTTCCTGTTCACTTTCAAATCTGCGATTCGTGGC
>NZ_JBTNEH010000039.1:0-22416 GCF_054512775.1 Alicycliphilus sp. T452 | reverse complement strand
TGGCCTCATTACGCCGATCCGAGACTGGCTCCAATACGGCGATCACGCCCTGGCTCCATTACGCCGGTCAGCGGGTGGCGCCTATATGCCGATCATGGAGTGGATCCAATATGCCGGTCGGTGACAGCGTGCCACACGCGCTGGATATCGGCTTTCAAAGCCTCGTCACGCTGGGCGCGTGCACTGCGCAATTGGGGGTTGCGTTGCCGGGCTGCATGGCGCCAGTAACACGACGGGGCCATCTGCAACACCCGGCAGATGGGCTCGACCCCGTAGTCGTCACGATGACGGTCGATGTAGGCATTCACGACTTGAGTCGGCGGTCGAGCTCCGCCTGCGCAAAAAACGCGCTGGCCGTCTTCAGGATGTCATTGGCCCGGCGCAGCTCTTTGACCTCACGTTCCAGTTCCTTGATGCGCTGGGCATCCGAACTGGTGGTGCCGGCACGCTGGCCGCTGTCGACCTCGGCCTTCTTGACCCATTCGTGGAGGGTCTGCGGCACACAGCCAATCTTGGGGGCAATCGATTCAATGGCTGCCCACAGCGATGGGTAGTCGGCTCGATGCTCCTGCACCATGCGCACGGCGCGCTCGCGGACCTCGGGTGAGAACTTGTTTGACTTGGTCATAGCTCCATCTTCTCAAGTGTTGGAGCCTCCTCAAAACCCGGGGCGGTTCAGGATCGGTGCCGGGTCAGTGCCGGTCAAAGGCCGTTATGGCGGGGATTGAGGCTGAAAGAGCCAGATTTCGCGCGGAAGCGAAAGCAATAGAAACACCACAGACGCGAGCGCGTTGCGGCGTGGTGATGTATCAGCGAGAACTTCGTGCGGTAAAACGACGACAAGGAAGTTACTTGGATTTTTGCTCAGGCCGATCACCGAAGAAGCGCCGGTTGGCGGCTTCTGCCGCACGCAAGCAGAGTTCGTCGCCGACCTTCGATCGATCTTCCCTGCATTGGCGCTGGATCTCCTTGATGCGGTCGGGATTGGCGGCGAGCGCATCCACGGTTTCCGAAGGTTGGGAGGGGCCGCATGCGGTCAGCGCAGCAACCACCATCAGCAGCATCACTTTGTTCATGGGGTCAATCCTTTCATCGAGTGGATCGTGGATTCCCGATGCTGCTCAGAGATTCTGCTGAATCAATGGAGGCCACCCGGTCGATGAATCGGGCCAACATCTCTGGAGCCTCTGTATCGCGACACAGTAGATAGGTCGTCAGCATTGGCGGTTTACCCGCCAACGGCCGAGCCACTACACCAAGCTCACGGCTGGACGCAACGTGTGCCGCTCCGGCCAAGCCCAAGGCCAGCCCGGCGGAAACCAAGGTCATCATGAGGTCAAAAGAGGCAACGTGCTGAACGATGAGCGGCTCTCGTTCGTACTTGCGCAAGATTCGATCGACCTGACGTGCATGTCCTTCGCAAATCAATGGGTCGCCCAGCACCAGCGGGTAGTGCAGAACCTCCTCCAGCGGAATCTGCTTGAAGGCCAGAACAGGATGGCGAGCGGGCACCGCCACCATCAACTCATCCTCCCAGGCAGGCGTAACCACGATGCCATCACCTACGTCTTCGGCCATCGAAAATCCTGCGTCGTATAGCTCATCGTGCAGACCCTTGATTTGTTGGGCCATCGAAACTTCGAACAACCGAACCTCGACCTCGGGGTCTTCTTCGCGGCACTGCGCAAGTAGCGCCGGCAAGCGTGATGGCGTGATGCCGTCGGACAAGGCAATGCGCAATTGCCCGTGATAGCCATTGGAGGCAGACCTGACGCTATCGCGTGCTTGCTCCAGCGCAGCGAAGATGCGCGGTACGTGCTCCAACAGCAACCGACCCGCACGGGTCAATTGCGTGCTGCGAGTAGTGCGAACGAACAGGCGCGCACCAAGGTCTTCCTCCAGTTCCTTGATGGTGCGAGACAGCGGCGATTGATCGATGTGTAACCGTTCAGCGGCCCGAGCAAAATGAAGCTCTTCCGCGACTGCGGTAAAACATCGAAGGTGGCGTAGCTCCACTTCTGTCCTTCCTAGCGTGTCAGATCATCCACGTTCCGTGGGATGCAGCCGGATGCTCCGCTCGTGTGTGAACACCAAGGACGCCGCCCTTCCAAACCGAAAATATCCACGGTGCGATGCAAGCGATTCAGCCAAGACCACATAGTAAGTGATATGTTACTTACTATGCTTCGAAAAATCAATGACTGAACTCATCGTTGGGGTGGGCAACTCCCTCTCCGGACGGAAGACGAATCAGCGGCTGTCAACCGATGCTTGGAAATATCTTTGCGCAGGATTCGCCGGATTTCGACGACGGATGCCGCGGTCTCCTGCACGCTGTGTCCGGACACGATGATTTCTTCCGACTCGGCGCCCTCCAGATGCGCGCTTCGATAGGGAACCAAACCATCGTCCGATTCAGCGAGAGGGCCGTTAGCCTGCCGCCTGGCAATGATCGAGTGATAGGACACCTGATCCGAAATCGGAAGCTCGCTCGTAGCTTTGACGAAGGGATCGTTTTCGTCGAGTTGGTCAATGCTGTTGGGGATGTTCTGCAAGATCGTGGCCTGTGCCGTGGCCATGATCTCCGCGCGAGCCGGGAAGGCGTCGCCGAGGGTTGACAGCAGCGTCAATGGCAAGCGGATCAATCCGGCCACCCAACGCCCAAGTCCCTGCCCGGCAACCACGGTTCCACGGTGCGGTGTGGCAACGAATATCACGCGATCAACACCTGGGAATGGCTGAAAGCGCAAAAGGGGGTCAAGTTGGGAACGGGTGCTCCCAAGACGGTTCAGATCGATTCTTGGATCCGATGCAGCCCACTCCCACAGCTGCTGGTCTGCCGTGGAAACCATCAGCCGCGCCAGCAGTCCTCCCATGCTGTGCCCAATCAACACCAGCCCGTGGGAAGCCAAGGTTTCCTCTTCAGGGTCGAAGTGATGCAAAGCTGCCGCCAGAACTTGGCGGATTGCTGCATGACTGGCTGGTACAGGCATATTCGTGGGGTAATAGATCTCCCACACTTGGAATTCGCATCGCAGCTCTTCATCGGCCAGAAGCTCATTGGCAACGTTGACCCATGCTTCGGGGCTGCTCGCCAGTCCATGCACCATCACGATGATGCGCCGCCGCGGGTCGAACGGCTGCATCAGATACAGATGCGGCTGATCGATGCCACGCTCACGCCCAAACAGCCCTCGCAAGGATTGCTGGTTGAATCCCGAACGCGCCAACCATAAGCCGTAGCCAGCCGTGAAGTTACCAGCCAGTGGAACGCGTTGGCCGTGGAGTTGCAGATAGTCCTGTACCAAGGGGTCATACACACCGACGACGAGTTCACGCGAGGCAAGCAGCTCATCGACGGTGAGTGCATCAAAACGAAGCACTACTGTCACGTTGGGCGTTGGCATTTCGCTCCAGGCGGGAAATACCCCCGGGCGCTCGTTACCGGCGGAAGATTCGTCTGATTCGTCCAGTGACTTCGGATCTGCCTCCGTTACGGCCACCAATTCCGCACCCAAGCCGTCCCTGCGATAGATGCCGCGCAGGCCTTGGAATGCCAGAGCGTTCGCAGGCAGCAACTCGCGTGGCGTGGTCGCATCGTTGGGCAGCCGGGCGTTCAAGTCGACTCGCAAAGCCCAGTCACCCAAGCGCAATGTCGCTTTGGTTTCGCCAGCATGTGCACGAAGTGCTTGGTGCTGTAGGCCAAACAATTGCGTGACCGTTTTTTGCACCGCATAGTTGTACCAATCGCGCACCTGCGTCTGCCGTTCCTCAAACGCGCGCTCGCCGGGCGAGCGCCTGGTGAAAAAGAGATACGCGTAAGCGTGCCGAGCCGTCTCGATCCAGGCGGAAGTAGAAACGATGCGACTATTTGGGACTGCCGTCGAGATCGACATGGCATGCTGCAACCAGAGTTCAGCCAGTGCCGACAGCCTCGTTTCGCCGTCCAAGTCCTTCATCATGGTCAACGCCTCGATGCAAGTGAGCGAGGTGTTCGTTGCGCAAACTCGCTCATCGAGCCCGGTCACGCGGATTGTCTGCAAGGTCGGTGCGCTGAGTTTGCCTCTGCCGAGGAGATCGCCGCGTCGTAGGGCAACGTATTCATCCGGCGTCATCGCGCGTACAGCGACAGAAGGTTTGAATTCACTGACGACCGCGCAACCACCAAGTGCAAACGCGGCGGTGATCACGATCAACCAACGCCAGAGAGATGCAAGGAGCATATGCCTCACGATCGAGAGCTGCGTACCGGCACTGCAGAATCATTACCTGAAACGAACGGAACATTGCCCGTGAAATTGCATTTCATACGCGGCTCCCTTCGCCCTGAACAAAAGCACGCTGGCGATGCGCCAAGATCAGTGCAATGGCGCATGAAGCTATTCGCGTGCGGCGCGAGTCCGAGCGACTGGTGAGCACAATCGGCACGCGCGCGCCCATCACGATCCCCGCGCTATCGGCTTGGCCCATGTATTCCAGTTGCTTGGCCAGCATGTTGCCGCTTTCCAGGTCGGGAACGACCAGGATGTCGGCTTGCCCGGCCACGGCGGACTTGATGCCCTTGACGCGCGCGGCATCGGGAGAGACGGCGTTATCAAAGGCCAGTGGCCCGTCGAGCACACCTCCGGTGATCTGGCCACGATCGGCCATCTTGCACAGTGCCGCAGCATCCAGGGTTGAAAGCATGCGCGGGTTGACGGTTTCGACCGCCGCCAGGATCGCCACCTTGGGCTCGGCAATGCCGATGGCGCGCGCCAAGTCGATGGCGTTGCGCACGATGTCGGCCTTGATTTCGAGCGTCGGAGCGATATTGATGGCGGCGTCGGTGATGATGAAGGGCCGTGGGTAGCTGGCCGTCTGCATGATGTAGCAGTGCGTCAATCGGCGCTCGGTGCGCAGGCAGGCTTCGGGCGCCAGGATGGCACCCAGGTACTCATCGCTGTGCAAGCTGCCTTTCATCAGCGCCTGCACCTCGCCCTTGCCAGCCAGCCGGGCGGCGGTGGCCGCTGCGGCGTGGCTGTGCGGCACATCGACGACCTCGCTGTCTCCCAGTTCCAACCCCGTGTCGGCCGCAACGGCACGCAACTTGGCGAGCGGCGCCACCAATACTGGCGAGATGACGCCGGCATCGCGCGCGTCCAAGGCACCCCCCAAGCTGAGCGCGTCGCAAGGGTGCACCACCGCGGTGCGAACCGGGGCCATGGTTTTGACATGGGCGATAAGACGCTCGACACCACTTGGAGGATCGGCGCGAACGCCCTCAGGGGCTTGTTCATTCATGTGATTTCTTTGCCTTGCTTGCGCCAGTTGAACGCCAGCCTGACGTACCGATGTTGTCGCTGGCCTTCACTGGCGCCCGTGCGGCTGAAGATGGCGGGCCACCATCTCGGCTCGACTGGCGCACCAGCATTACCGGAACTGGCGCGATGCGCGCTACTTGCTCCGCATCGCTGCCCAGCAGCAGCCGGTTCATGCCGCGACGTCCGTGGGTGCCCAGGATGACCAGGTCGCAATCGTTGATCTCGGTCTGATGCGCGATCTGTTCCGACACGCGTTCGGTGCCGCTTTCAAGCAGCACCGTCTCTGTGGCAATTCCTTCCCGGCGGAGCCGACTCGCAGCCTCATCCAGCAACGTCTGGCCGGCTTTGAGGAAGCGTGGGCGGACATCCTTGATGTAGACCTCGGGACGTTCGAAACCCGTGCTGTGGCGGGTTGGTTCGACGATATGCAGCAAGATCACGGTGGCGCCGCTCAGGCGTGCCAGTTCTGCCGCATGATCGAGCGCCAGGAAGGATGTGGGACTGCCGTCCAGCGGCACCAGAAATCGGGAATACATGGAACTCCTCCGGGAGGCGCTGACTGCCGCGCGGGAAACCGCCCGCAAGGGCTGCGGGCTCTCCCGACTCATGACATGTGCTGGCCACCGTTCATCGCCACGTTGCTGCCCGTCATGAAAGCAGCAGCGTCACTGGCGATGAAGGCCACCAGCGCCGCGATCTCATCCGGCTGGCCGAGGCGACCCACCGGAATCGCTTCGATGACCTTCTGGCGCACGTCCTCGCGCACCGCCATCACCATTTCGGTGGCCAGATAGCCTGGCGAGACGGTGTTGACCGTCACGCCCTTGCGTGCCACCTCCTGCGCCAGCGCCTTGGTGAAGCCATGCACGCCAGCCTTGGCCGCCGAGTAATTGGTCTGGCCGAACTGACCCTTGCTGCCGTTGATGGACGAGACGTTGACGATGCGCCCCCAGCCACGCTCCACCATCGGATCGATGAATGGCTTGGTGACATTGAACATGGAGTCCAGGTTGGTGCGCAGCACGGCGTCCCAGCCGGCCTTGTCCATCTTGCGCAGGGTCGCGTCGCGGGTGATGCCGGCGTTGTTCACCAGGATGTCAACGTGGTGGCCGTCCGCCTGAATCTGACGCGCCAAGGCCTGGGTCGATTCCCAGTCGCCGACATCGACGCCGTAGGCCGTGAACCGGTAGCCTTTGGTGTCCTGCGCGTCAAGCCAGGCGGCGACCTTCTCGTTGCCGGGCGTGTGCGTGATGATGACGCGGTGGCCCGCGTCGTCCAGCGCGCGGGCAATGGCCGCGCCAAGGCCGCGATTGCCGCCAGTGACCAGGGCGGTTCGTCCCGAACTGCTCATATGCGCCTCCTCACTTTTTGGCCTTGCCCTGAGGCGCGGCGCCTGGCGCAGTCCAGGGCTGCGTCCATTGCTGAAAAAACTGCGCGAAAGAGGCTGTGCCGCCGCTGGCGCCGAATACCTCGGAGACAGATGCCTGCCAGGTGGTCAGCGCTTCGCGCAGGCCATCGGCGAATGCCGCCTGGCTCTTGGCAGCAGCCCGGCCGACCGCCTGTGTGTCGCCCATACGGCCTTGGCACAGGCGCCAGAACACCTCGGACGGCAAGGTGGCAAGCGCCTGCCAGTCCGCTGCCTGTTGGAGGTTCTGGATGCGCGAGGTGGTCTCCAGCACGCCACCGGCACTGAGCTGCTGCATGGCTTCGAGCCAGTGGTGGCCGCTTTCTTGAAGCAAGCGGGTGATCTGAAGCTGCAACTCGGCATTGGCCTTGTAGAGTTGGATGGGCAGTTCGCTGTTCATGTCAATGCTCCACGGTCATGATGCGCCCCTCCGGGGCGGGTGTAGGCCATGGCTGCGCAACGGCCCGATGAAAGTTGAGGGTGTATTCTTGGCGGTGTTTTGTCCTGTCATCGCATGGCCACATAGGTTCCCGGCGCATCGCCAAGCGGTGCTTGCGTCCCGCCCATGGCAGGCGGCGCGACGCGCCCGGCAGAGCGCTGGGCCAGCCATTGCTGCCATGCCGGCCACCAGGAGCCTTCGTTCATCGGGGTCTCGGCACGCCACAGTTGCGGATCGATATAGCGATCGCCGGCCGCACGGGTCGCAATCTGGAAGCTGCGCCGGGGGTGTCCCGGCTCGCTGACGACGCCGGCGTTGTGCCCCCCGCTGGTGAGAACAAAGGTCAGTTCCGCATCGCTGAGCAGGTGCATCTTGTACACGGACGGCCAGGGGGCGACGTGATCGCGCACCGTGCCGACGATGAACATGGGCACCTCGATGTCGGCCAGCGCCACGGGTCTCCCGCCGACGCGGTAGCGCCCCTCGGCCAGGTCGTTGTCCAGATACAGGCGCCGCAGGTACTCGCTGTGCATGCGGTACGGCATGCGGGTCACGTCGGCATTCCAGGCCATCAGGTCATTGAAGGTCTGACGCTCACCCAACAGGTATTCGCGCACCCGTCGCGACCAGATCAGGTCGCGTGAGTTGAGCATCTGGAACGCGCCAGCCATCTGCTTGCCGTCGAGATAGCCCTTGTCCCACATGCCGGCTTCCAGCCATGCCAGTTGACTGTCGTCGATGAAAAGCGCGATCTCGCCCGACTCGCGGAAATCAGTCTCCGATGCCAGCAGCGTCAGGCTTTGCAGACGCTCGTCGCCATCGCGCGCCATCGCGGCGGCGGCGATCGCGAGCAAGGTGCCGCCCAGGCAATAGCCGACCGCCTGCACCTTGCGTTCGGGCACGATGGCCGTGACCGCATCCAATGCGTCCATGACCCCCAGCCAGCGGTAGTCCTCCAGGCCGAGGTCACGATCGGCCGCCGTCGGGTTCTTCCATGAAAGGATGAACACCGTGTGCCCCTGATCGACCAGGTACTTCACCATCGAGTTGTGCGGCGACAGGTCGAGGATGTAGTACTTCATGATCCAGGACGGCACGATCAGTACCGGCTCCGCATGCACATCCGGCGTCGTGGGTGAGTACTGGATCAACTCGATCAGGTGGTTTCGAAACACCACCTTGCCTGGGGTGACCGCCACGTCCTTGCCGACCTCGAACCCTTCGACCCCTGCAGGCGCATCGTCGAGCGCGAGGCGCCTTGCATCTTCCAGAAAGTTCATGGCGCCGCGCCACAGGTTTGCGCCCCCGCTTTGCGTGATGGCGTGCAGCACCTCGGGGTTGGTCCAGATGAAATTCGAAGGCGACCACATGTCCAGCCACTGCCGCCCGGCGAAAGTGACCATGTTCTCGTGATGGCGCGACACGCCACGCACGCCCGTGGTGGCGTTGTGCCACCACTGCTGCTGCAGCAAAAAGCCCTGGTGAATCACGTTGAAGGGCCACTGCTGCCAAGCCGGGGCGGCAAAGCGCCGATCCTGCTCCAGCGGTTCGATGCAGGTCGGGCAGTCGTGCGCACTGGCAACGCGCAAGGCATAGCGCGCAAGGCGCTGCTGCTTGTGCAAACCCTTTTCGATCAAGCTGCGTTGCTTGCCTGGTGAAAGGCTCAGGTGCAACGCCCAGTCGTACCAGGCCAGCAGGCCGGCCGCCGGTGACAGCCCACCCGTGCTGCGCGCCCGCCAGGCGTTCGCAAGCGTATCCAGGGTGTCAGGGCGACAGGCTTCGGGCTGCGCCAGATCGGCCTTGCCGTGTGTTGCGACGTTGCTCATCTCCAACCCTTCATTTAGCGAGTAACATATTACTATCTTATCGCTTACAGGAAAAGTTGCAAGCCTTCCGCAGGGGCGCCAAATTTTTCAGCCACCCAAAGCTCAATCACTACCGCTGCTGATGCTGCAGTCCGACGATCAAGCACTTTTCGATCTGTCTGGAAGGCCATACAGCTTCTTGAGTTGCATCAAGTTGACCGATCCGCTCTCCCCAGGAAAGGGCCCACAGTCCTGCCTCACCCGACAAGTTTCCGATCTTGCATCATGGTCATTTTGCGTGTTACGATAGTAATAGATCACTAACTACATGGAGTCCGAATCGTGAGTCAACGCCCCCAATACCTGTCCGCCGAAGATCGGCGTGCGGCCACAGTGCAAGCCGTGGTTGATCTGGCAGCCGAGCAGAACCCGGCCGAGATCACGACCACGGCGATTGCCGACCGAATGGGCCTGACACAGGGCGCGCTGTTTCGCCACTTCCCCACCAAGGAAGCCATCGTGGAAGCCACGATGTCGTGGGTCGGCGAACGTCTTCTGGTCAGCGTGGACAAGGCGGCCGAGGGCGCCGCATCTCCCGCCGCAGCGCTCGAAGCGATGTTCATCACGCACATCGACTTCGTGTCCAAGCACCCGGGCGTGCCACGCATGTTGTTCGGAGAGTTGCAGCGCTCTGGCGAAACGCTCGCCAAGCGCATGGTGCAAACCCTGATCCGCCAGTACGAGCAGCGCCTGCGTCGCCTGATGGAAGCGGGCAAGGCGCAGGGCGAGCTGAGCGCGGAGCTGGACGTGGACGCCGCCGCCGTGCTGTTCATCGGCACGATCCAGGGACTGGTCATGCAGTCCTTGCTGGCCGGCAAGGTCAGCCGGATTCGTCGCGATGCGCCCGCCGTGTTCGCCATCTATCGCCGTGGCATCGAAAGCGGCACATGAAGCGCCCGTCCAGTCCACAAGCGGCACGACGATCCAGCAAACCCTCCAAAGAACCGGGAGCCATGAACATGACTGCACACAGCGGGCGCGGAATCTGGATGCGTGTGATCGCCCTGATTGCCATCGCATTTGGTCTGCTGACCATCAGGGAAGGCGGCGCCGTTCTGTTTTTTGACGGCGCGGCGCGTGCCGCAGCCGGAAGCTACGTGCCGTTCGTGCTCTGGTTCAACTTCCTGGCCGGGTTTGCCTACGTCATCGCTGGCGCCGGATTGTGGATGCGCCGGCGCTGGGCCGCATGGATGTCGATGGCTATCGCGGTGGCAACGGCGCTCGTATTCCTGGCCTTCGGAGTGCATGTGGCGCTGGACGGCGCTTGGGAGCGGCGCACGCTCATTGCCATGACGCTGCGTACGTTGGTGTGGGTTGGCATTGCGGCCATGGCTTGGCGTCGATCAACAGCGCATGCACCGACCACGCGCGAGCACTGAGCATCTCTTTCCAGTGGAAACCCATCAATGACAACTCCGAACCTCCCTACAAGAAAAGCCCGTTGGGCCGTGATCATTGTTGCCCTGCTCGCCCTTGGCGGTGCACTGGCGTTCTGGTTCACGCGCGGCCATGACAACCAGGATGCATTGCGCCTCTATGGCAACGTCGACATCCGCGAGGTTCAACTGGCTTTCCGCCAGCCCGGGCGCATCACGCAAATGACTTTCGATGAGGGTGATGTCGTCACCGCCGGCGCGCGCCTGGCCACGCTCGACGCGCAGCCATATCAAGACGCCCTTGCAGCCGCGCAAGCCCAGGTGCAGGTGGCCCAGGCCGAGCTGGCCAAGCTGCGCCGCGGCCTGCGGCCGCAGGAAATCACCCAGGCACGCGAGGCGCTCAGACAAGCGCAGGCGCAGGCGCTTGACGCCGAGCGCAACTTCCAGCGCCAGAGCAGCCTGTTGGCGTCGGGCGCCAGCAGCCAGCGCACGGTCGATGCCGCACGCACTGCCAGGGATCAGGCGGCCGCGGGTGTCGAATCCGCCAAGGCCGCCCTGTCGCAGGCATCCGAAGGCTTTCGCAAGGAAGACATTGAGGCAGCGCAGGCTCGCCTTGCAGCCGCGCAGGCAGCCGCGGCGCAAGCCACCACTTCCCTGGCGGACACCGAACTGACGGCACCCAGCAACGGCACCATCATCGCGCGGGTGCGCGAGCCCGGCAGCATGGTGGCCAGCCAGAGCACGGTCTACAGCCTGAGTCTGGACAAGCCCGTGTACGTGCGCGCCTACGTGGGCGAACGGGATCTGGGCCGCATCGCACCGGGCACCGTGGTGCACGTCAGGAGCGATTCCGGGGAAAAGGTCTATCGCGGCCAGGTCGGCTTCATCTCGCCGCGCGCCGAGTTCACGCCAAAGACGGTGGAGACAACGGACTTGCGCACGGATCTGGTGTACCGCCTGCGCATCGTCATCGACGAGGCCGACAGCGATGCCGCCCTGCGCCAGGGCATGCCGGTGACGATCGCGGTCGATGCCAAGCCGGTCTCCGGCGCGCGCGCGGGGGAGCGTTGAGATGCAGGCAGACACCGCCATGGCCGCCACGCCGGCAAGCGCTGTCGCCGCTGCCGCCGTCGTCATCGAAGGGGTGGACAAGCATTTCGGCAAGGTGCAGGCCCTGCGCAGCTTGAGCGCGCACATCCACTACGGACGGCTGACGGGCCTGGTCGGCCCGGACGGCGCCGGCAAGACGACGCTGATGCGCATTCTGACCGGCCTGCTGGTGCCCAACGCCGGTCGCGTCACCCTGGCTGGCTTTGACGTGGTCAAGGACAACGACGCCATCCATGTCGCCAGCGGTTATATGCCGCAGCGCTTCGGCCTGTACGAAGACCTGTCGGTGATGGAGAACATGCGCCTGTATGCGCAGCTGCGCGGCATGGACGCGGATCGCAATGCCGATCTGTTTGCCGAGTTGCTGGACTTCACGCGGCTTGGGCCCTTTACCAAACGCTTGGCCGGCAAGCTCTCCGGCGGCATGAAGCAAAAGTTGGGGCTGGCCTGTGCGCTGATGGCGCGGCCCAAGGTGCTGCTGCTGGACGAGCCCGGCGTGGGCGTCGATCCGGTCAGCCGGCAGGATTTGTGGCGCATGGTGCAGGCACTGACCGATGAGGGCATGGCCGTGGTCTGGTCCACCGCCTACCTCGACGAGGCCGAGCGCTGCGAGAGCGTGCTGCTGTTGAACCAGGGGCAGCTCCTGTTCGATGGTCCACCGCAGCAACTCACCGCGCAACTTGAAGGCCGCAGCTTTCGCCTGGAAAACGTCGGCGCCGAGCGCCGGGCGGTTCTGACCGAGGCACTCGATCTGGAGAGCGTGAGCGACGGAGTGATCCAGGGCGCCGGGGTGCGGGTGGTGCTGCGCGAAGGTGCGCAGGTCAGCCAAATCCAGTCGCTGGCTGATCGGGCGCGAGTAGCGCTGGCGCCGGTACCCGCCCGCTTTGAAGATGCCTTCATCGATTTGCTCGGCGGCGGGCCCGGCGGCACCTCAACCTTGGCCGAACGGCTGTCACCGGTCGAACTGGGCTCCGAAATAGCCGTCTCCTGCCGCAATCTGACCAAGCGTTTCGGTGAGTTCACCGCCACCGACCAGGTCAGCTTCGAGGTGCAAAAGGGCGAAATCTTCGGTCTGCTCGGCCCCAATGGCGCCGGCAAGTCCACCACCTTCAAGATGCTGTGCGGCCTGTTGAAACCCACTGCTGGTGAAGCGCATGTGGTGGGCCATGATCTGCGCCGCGCCACCGGTGCAGCCAAGGGCCGGCTCGGCTACATGGCGCAGAAATTCTCGCTCTACGGTCTGCTGTCGGTGCAGCAGAACCTGGAATTTTCGGCCGGCGTTTACGGGCTGGAAGGCAACACCCGGCGCGAGCGCATTGCCGAGATGATCGAGACCTTCGATCTGGGGGAGTGGCTGTCCGCCACGCCCGATTCCCTGCCGCTGGGGCACAAGCAGCGCCTGGCGCTGGCCTGCTCGCTCATGCATCGGCCACCCGTGCTGTTCCTCGATGAGCCTACTTCGGGCGTGGACCCGATCACCCGGCGCGAGTTCTGGACCCACATCAACGGCCTGGCGCGCAAGGGCGTGACCATCATGGTCACCACCCACTTCATGGACGAGGCCGAATACTGCGACCGCGTCGCCATGCTCTCGCGCGCACGCCTGATCGCGTTGGACACGCCCGATGCGCTCAAGCGCGCCGCAGCCAATGTCGAACACCCCGACCCGACCATGGAGGACGCCTTCATTCACCTGGTGGAATCTGCCGACCGCGAGATGGAGGCCGCCGCATGAACGCTGTAGCACAACGCAAGGAAGGGGCTGCTTTGGAGCCGAGCGATTTGCGCCGCTTTGACCTGCGGCGGCTGATGGCCCTGGTCACCAAGGAAAGCTATCAGGCGCTGCGCGACCCCTCGACGCTCTTGATCGCCTTCGTGCTGCCGGTGGTGTTGCTGCTGCTGTTCGCCTATGCGGTGTCGCTGGATGCCAAGGAGGTCCGCGTCGGCGTCGTGCTGGAGTCGCCCGGTGCATCGGCGCAGTCGCTGGCCGCTGCCTTCTCGGGCACCCGCTTCTTGAAGACGCAATTCGCCCACGACCGGCGCGAGGTGGCAGACCAGCTCGTCTCCGGTGCGCTGCGCGGCTACGTCGTCATTCCGCAGGATTTCGAGCAGCGCCTGGCCCAGCGCGGAGCAGAACCGCTGGTGCAAATCATCACCGATGGCTCCTATCCCAACACCGCCAACTACGTCGAGAACTACGCCCGCGGCGTGGTGCAGACCTGGCGTGCCGGGCTGGATGTCGCGGCACCCGCGCAATCCGTCGTGCTGGAGCCACGCTACTGGTTCAACCCCGAGCTGGAAAGCCGTCGCGCGCTGATTCCCGGGGCCATTGCCATCGTCATGACCATCATCGGCACCATGCTGACCGCGCTGGTGGTGGCGCGCGAATGGGAGCGCGGCACCATGGAAGCGGTGCTGTCCACGCCCGCGTCGGTGGCCGAAATCCTGATCGGCAAGCTGCTGCCGTACTTCGTGCTCGGCATGCTGTCCACGCTGGGCGCGGCGGCCTTAGCCGTGTTCGTGTTCGGCGTGCCGATGCGCGGCTCTCTGGCGGCGCTGCTGCTCTTGTCGGCGGTGTTCATGGTGCCGGCGCTGGGCCAGGGCCTCTTGATTTCGTCGCTGGCGCGCAACCAGTTCCTGGCGGCGCAGATCGCCCTGTTCACGGGCTTTCTGCCGGCCTTCATGCTCTCAGGCTTTCTGTACGAGATCGATGCGATGCCAGCGCCGATCCGCGCCATCACTCGGGCGGTTCCGGCGCGCTACTTCGTCGATTCGCTCAAGACCGTGTTCCTGGCCGGCGACATCTGGGCCGTCTTCCTGCCCAACCTGGCGGCCATGGCGGCGATTGGGGCGCTGTTTTTCCTGATCGCCAAGCGCGCCACGCGCAAGAACCTGGAGTGACGCGATGTTGACCTCTGCCTTCTCGTTCACCCGCCTGCGCGCCCAATTCATCAAGGAAGTGCTCAGCGTGCTGCGCGACCCGCGCAGCCGCATGGTGGTATTCGTACCGCCGATCCTGCAACTGCTGGTATTCGCCTTTGCAGCCACACTGGAAGTGCGCAACGTCGACATCGCCGTCTACAACCAGGACGCCGGGCGTTGGTCGCACGAGCTGGTGCAGCGCCTGGACAGCGCCCGCTTCATCACCCACGTGCGGCACGTGGACAGCCAGCGGCTGTTGCACGAGATGATCGACCGCGGCGAGGTGATCGCCGCGCTCGCCATTCCCGTGGATTTCTCGCGCACCATCGCCGCCGGCGACAGCGGCCGCGCCCAGGTTCTGGTCGATGGCCGGCGCAGCAACTCGGGCCAGATCACCGTCGCCTACCTGTCCACCATCGCCGCCGATGTCGGCGCCGAGGTCGTGCCCGACGCGCAGGCGCCGACGCCCGTGGTCGTGCGCCACTGGTTCAACCCCAACCTGGTCTACCGCTGGTTCATCGTGCCTGGGCTCACGGGCATCCTGGCGCTGTTCAGCGCGCTGCTCATCACCTCGCTGTCGATCGCGCGCGAACGCGAACTGGGCACCTTCGACCAGTTGCTGGTATCGCCCACCTCGACGCCGGAGATCATTGTTTCCAAGTCGCTGCCTGCGCTGGCGATCGGCACGCTCTTGGGCCTGTTCATGATCAGCGCCGGCGTGTTCCTGTTCGGCATCCCGTTCACCGGCTCGTTCGCGCTGCTGCTCGCCAGCCTGGTGCTGTTCATCCTGTCGGTGGTCGGCATCGGCCTGATGATTTCCGCAGTCAGCATGACCCAGCAGCAGGCCATCCTGGGGGCGTTCGCCATTGGCGTGCCGGCGGTGCTGATGTCGGGCTTTGCGACGCCGGTGGAAAACATGCCGCTCGTCCTGCAGTGGCTGGCCCAGGCCATTCCGCTGACCCACTTCCTCATCATCGTCGAAGGCAGCTTCCTCAAGGCCATGCCGCCCGGCGACATTCTCGCCAGCCTCTGGCCGCTGGCGCTCATCGCCCTCGCCACGCTGACGATGGCCACCGTATTCGTCCGAGGACGCCTGCAATGAAAACCAAAACCCGCCACCTCTCCTCGCGCACGCCAGCCGCACCGCCGGCGTCCAGGCGCTTGCGCCCGCTCGGGCTGGCCCTGTCCTGCGTGCTGCTGACCGCCTGTGCGGCCGTGGGCCCCGACTACCGCGAGCCGCCTCCTGTGGACATCGGCAGCGGTTGGACCTTGCCTCTGGCGAGCGAATCGCAGTCCGCGGACCTGGCCCGCTGGTGGTCCGCGTTGGACGACCCCATCCTTGACCGCCTGATGGGCACGGCACTGGCACAGAACCTGGATCTGCGCCAAGCCGCGGCACGCATCGACGAGGCGCGCGCCCTGCGCGACCGCGTGGCTGGCGACCAGATGCCCACCGTGAGCGCGGGCACCAGCGTGAACCGACGCGGGCAAAGCAAGAACGGCCCCTTGCCCGTGGGCTCGATTCCCGGCATGGACGCCACCCAGACCATCTACGATGCGGGCTTCGATGCGGCCTGGGAGGCCGATCTATTCGGCGCCAAGCGCCGCGCCCTGGAAGGCGCCAGCGCCCGCCTGCAAGCCACCGAAGTCGAAGCACAGGGTGTGCGCATGCGCATCGTGGCCGAGGTCGCACGCACCTGGTTCACCGCCGTTGGTGCTGGATACGAACTGCATGCACAACAAGCCACGCTGGATACGCTGCAGCAGACCTTGGAGCTGGTGCGCCTGCGGCATGCATTGGGCGACGCATCCGCCGTCGATGTGGAGGCGGCTTATGCGCAGTGGACTGCCGTCAACGCACTGCTGCCGGACATCCAGGCCCGCCAGCGCGCCGCGGTGCTGGGCCTGGGCGTGCTCTTGGGCGCTCCACCGGAGCGTGAACTGGCATTGCTCGACGGCCCCTTGGCACCGTGCACGCTGCGGGCCCTGCCGGTGGGCGAACGTGCTGATCTTCTGCGCCGCCGCCCTGACGTGCTGGCCGCGGAACGGCGTCTGGCGGCGAGTTCTGCCGACATCGGCGTGGCCACGGCCGAGCTGTTCCCCAAGCTCTCCATCGGTGTCGGCGGCGGGTTTCAGGCGCTCAGCACGGGCAACTGGTTCGATGCATCCAGTTCACGGTTTTCCATCCTGCCGCTGATTTCCTGGCGTCTGTTCGATGGTGGCCGCGTGCGTGCCGAGATTCGGGCACGCGAGGCCGCCGAGCAGCAGGCGGCGCTGGCCTATGAGCAGGCGGTGTTGGCGGCGCTGGGTGACGCCGAGCGTGCGCTGGGCGACTACCACGGCGGGCTGGACACGTTGGAGCGCCGTGCCATGGCCCTGGATGCGGCACGAACCAGCTACGGCTACGCCAAGGCTCGCTACGCCGCGGGCGATGTTGCACTGGTGGAGCTGCTGGCCGCCCAGCGCAGCCTGCACGAAGCCGAGACTGCGGCCGCACGTGCGCATACCAGCGCCGCCGTGCAATTGGTGGCGCTGTACAAGGCGCTCGGGGGCGGCTGGGAGGTATCCAACATGACGCCAAGCGCCGCCCATTCGCCTACAGGCGCCGCCGCACCCACGCCTCGTGCAAGTCGCTCCGGCATGCCTGCAAGCGCCGCCGCGACGGAACACCTCACAAGCCAAAGCGCGGAACGCGAAACCCTTACTCACTTGATCATCAACAGGCCAACCGAAGGAGCCAAGCCATGACCACCACCGCCTTTTTCATTCCGCCCGTGAACCTGATGGGCGCGGGCTGTCTTCGTGATGCAGCCAAGGCCATCCAGTCCTATGGCTTCAGGAAAGCGCTGATCGTGACCGACCTTCCCTTGGTTCGTCTCGGACTGGTCGGCAACGTGCGCGACCTTCTTGCCAGCCACGGCGTGGATACCCTGGTTTTTCATGGAGTGCAGCCCAACCCGACGACCAAGAACGTGGCCGATGGGCTGAAGCAACTGCGCGACAACGATTGTGATTTCGTCATCTCGCTCGGCGGCGGTTCGCCGCACGACTGCGCCAAGGGAATCGCATTGGTCGCTGCCAATGGCGGAACGATCAAGGACTACGAGGGACTTGACCAGTCGGCCAAGCCGCAGCTGCCCTTGGTGGCGATCAACACCACGGCTGGAACGGCCAGCGAAATGACGCGCTTTTGCATCATCACCGACGAGGCGCGCCACGTGAAGATGGCGATCGTCGACAAGCACACGACGCCCATTCTCTCGGTCAACGACCCCGAGCTGATGCTGCTCAAACCCGCCAGCTTGACCGCCGCCACCGGCATGGATGCCCTTACGCACGCGGTGGAGGCCTATGTTTCAACCATTGCCACGCCGATCACCGATGCCTGCGCACTCAAGGCCGTGGCATTGATAAGCCAATGGCTGCGCAAGGCGGTGGCTGACGGGCGAAACGTCGAAGCGCGCGAACAGATGGCCTATGCGCAGTTCCTCGCCGGCATGGCCTTCAACAATGCCTCGCTGGGCTACGTGCACGCCATGGCGCATCAACTGGGCGGCTTCTACGACCTGCCGCACGGTGTGTGCAACGCCGTCCTGCTGCCGCACGTGCAGGCCTACAACAAGCAGGTCGCTGCGGGACGCCTCGCCGACATCGCCCGCGCGATGGGGGAAAAGACCGATGGCCTGGGCGACGAGGCCGCCGCGGATCTGTGCCTATTGGCGATTCGCCAATTGTCCGCCGACATCGGCATTCCCCACGGGCTGTCACAGCTTGGCGTTCAGGCCAAGGACTTTCCCACCCTGGCCACCAATGCGCTCAAGGACGCGTGCGGACTGACCAATCCAATACAGGCGTCGCACGAGGAAATCAGTGCCATTTTCGCGGCGGCCATGTAGCCGTCGGCGTGATTTCCCGAACCCGTTCTATCCCACCATCAAGGAGTGCCTCCATGCAAACGAACGTAGGAAACCTCGATCGCATCGCGCGCGTCGTCATCGGCCTGATCCTGCTCAGCTTGCCGTTGTGGCTGGATTCGCCATGGCGGTGGCTGGGGCTCATCGGAATCATGCCGCTGATTACCGGCCTGGCGGGTCGCTGTCCGGGCTATCGCCTGCTCGGCGTGAACACCTGTCCAATGCAAAAGAAGAAGCCCGAGTGAGCATCCCATGAAACTGAAATTTCTGGGTGCTGCGCGCGAAGTCACCGGGTCGTGCTTCCTGGTGGAGGCGGCGGGCCTGCGCTTCCTGGTGGATTGCGGCATGGTTCAAGGGGGCTCTGCGGCGGCGGCGCGCAACCGCGAGCCATTTCCGTTCGACCCGGCAGCTATCGATTTCGTGCTCCTGACCCATGCCCACATCGACCACAGCGGGCTATTGCCCAAACTCACCCGCGCCGGGTTCAAAGGGGCCATCTACACCACTCCCGCCACGGTTGATCTGCTGGGCGTGATGCTGCCCGACAGTGCACACATCCAGGAGAGCGATGCAAAACGCAGTGCCAAGCGGTTCCGCGGAAAGGACCCGCTGCCGCCGCTGTACACGCTGCAGGATGCGCGCGAATGCCTGCAGCAGGTACGAGGCATCGAATACGACCGGGAGTTCGCGCCCCGGGTCGGGGTGCGCGCGCGCTTTCGCGATGCCGGGCACATCCTCGGTTCGGCCATCATCGAAGTCTGGGTCACCGAGTACGGCTACCCGACAAAACTGGTATTCAGCGGCGACCTTGGCCAGCCGGGACGCCCGATATTGCGCGACCCGACACCCATCGAGGACGCCGACATCCTCGTCATCGAGTCCACCTATGGCAACCGCCAGCACAAGGACTTTTCGGCAACCGAAGAGGAGATGATCGGCATCGTCGAGAAAACCCTGTTCGAACGCGGTGGCAACGTCATCGTGCCGGCCTTCGCGGTCGGTCGAACCCAGGAAGTCCTGTACCACCTGCACCGTCTCACCAGCGAGGGGCGGCTGCGGCAACCGAGGGTATTCGTTGATTCGCCGATGGCCACGGAAGCCACGCGCATCACGCGCGAGCACCTTGAGCTGTTCGACGAGCAGGCCAAGCGCTTGGCCGGGTGGCACGCGCGCGGCGAAAACCTGCCGTATCTGCATTTCACGGAAAGCGCCGACGAATCCATGGCGCTGAACCAGATTCGTTCGGGCGCGATCATCATTTCCGCCAGCGGCATGTGCGACGCGGGACGCATCCGGCACCACCTGCGCCACAATTTGCCGCGCAAGGAATGCAGCGTCCTGTTCTCCGGCTTTCAGGCGCAGGGAACACTGGGCCGCCAACTGGTCGATGGCGCGGCGCGCGTGCGCATCTTCGGCGACGACATTCCGGTGCGCGCGGCGATCCACAGTGTCGATGGGCTCTCGGCGCACGCCGACCAACCAGCCCTGATGGCCTGGGCCCGAGGCTTCAAGCAAGCCCCCGAGCAAACCTTTGTAGTGCATGGGGAGCCGTCCGCCGCGCAGGCTTTGGCGGAACTCCTGCAACAGCAGCTTGGCTGGCAGGTCTCGGTGCCCGAGCGCGGCCGGGTCGTTCCGTGGCCGGATTTTCTGGTGGTCGAGCGATGACACCGCCCGCTGATCCTGACGAGCGCCTGCGCGCCATCCTCGATTCACCCACATACCGCCTTGCGTATGAAGACATCGATTTGCTTGGCCAGGACGATCTGCGCCCGCTGCGTCTCCAACTCGAACTGCTCAAGCCCGAACGCATCTTGCGTGAGCAAGGCGTGCATTCGACCGTGGTGGTGTTTGGCAGTGCGCGCGTAAGCGATGCTGCCACTGCACGCGACCGGCTCGCTGTGCTGGAGCAGCGAGCGGGCACCATGCCAGGGAATTCGACGCTTGGGCGGGAACTAGTCTTGGCCCGTCGCCGCGTGGAACAGGCACGCTATTACGAAGAGGCACAGCGCTTCGCTCAACTGATCTCTGCTCGTTTCCAGCAGGAGGGACGATGCGATTTCGTCGTCATCACCGGTGGCGGCCCCGGCATCATGGAGGCAGCCAATCGCGGTGCTTTCGATGCCGGGGCTCGCTCGATCGGCCTCAACATCACGTTGCCGCACGAACAAGCGCCGAACCCCTACATGTGTCCGGAGCTGGCGTTCCGGTTCCACTATTTCGCGCTGCGCAAAATGCATTTCTTGCTGCATGCGAAAGGTCTGGTGGCCTTCCCCGGTGGCTATGGAACGCTCGACGAACTGTTCGAGGTGCTGACCCTGATCCAGACCGGGAAGATGCAACGGATTCCGGTGGTTCTTGTCGGTCGCGACTTCTGGAGCCGAGCCGTTGATTTCGATCTTCTGCTCGACGAAGGCTACGTATCGCCGTCCGATCTCGACTTGTTTACCTGCGTCGACAAAGCCGAGGAAATCATGGGTGCCTTGGAACGCTTTTACGTCGATAGGGCAACAGATGGCGCGCCATCATGATGCGCATCGGCAGCCTTCACGCGCGGCTGTCCAAGGCCAATGCGCAATGGTCGATGCGCAGTATCACGCCGCTGATTGCGTGCGCGGTACTCGGCTCGACTGCCGCCCGTGGCGCGGAGCCCGCATCCTCGGATGGTATTTCCCGCTGCCTGCCAGAGCACGCCTTGCACTGGAGAGGTGGAACCCTGCGCCTGGAGAACGATTTGTTCACGGGCACCGACCGCAACTACACCAACGGTGTGGCGCTGAGCGTGGTTTCGCGCGATCTGCAAGGCGCGCTCCGCCCGGAGTGTCTGCCCCAACCGATTGCCTGGTACACCCGCTTCATCGGCTGGGCTGATCCCGAGTTCTGGCGCGACTCTGGCGCCCAATCGGCATCGCAAAACATCGTCGTGCGCTTCGGCCAGTCCATGTACACGCCCGAGGACAAGACGCGCACCGATCTGATTTCCGACGATCGCCCGTACGCCGGCCTGCTGTACCTGGGTTTGGCATGGAATCACCGCGTCCACCCACAGGCCGCCAGCTATGAAATACTTGATGTGCGCGAACTGACCCTGGGCGTGATTGGCCCCTGGTCGTTGGCGGAGCAATCGCAGGATCTGGTGCATCGGGTGCGGGGCATCGATCGTTTTCGCGGCTGGGACAACCAGTTGCGCAACGAACCCGCGTTCCAGATGGCGATGGAGCGCAAGTTCAAGTCGTACACAGAGGGTGCCGTCCGGCCGGGGTGGAGCGGCGACGTGATCGGCAGCTATGCCCTGCGGATCGGAAACATCGAAACCGCAGCCAGCACCGGCATGGAATTGCGTGCGGGCTGGAACATTCCGAACGACTTCGGCAGCTATCCGATTCGGCCCGGCGCGGAGAATCGCCCGCCCTCGGGCGTTTCCGACCTGCGCAGAACAGAGCCTCAATCAGCGCGCGCGCCCAAACCCGGAGCGCATGCATTCCTGAATCTGGAGGCCAAAGCCGTTGCCTGGGATTTCTCGCTCGACGGGAATCTGTTTCGGCACAGCCATCACGTCAGTCGACGACCCTGGGTCGCTCAGGCAGCCATTGGCATCAGCAGCCAATGGATTGTTGCCGGGCATGGCGTGCGGCTTGCCGTGATGCGCGTCTGGAGAACCCGCGAGTTCGACCAGCAGATCGGCCATCACGCCTTCGGATCGATTGCGTTGAGCATGGAATTTTGAAATCCCGAAGCCATGCGCCCGCCTGCGAAGCATTCACCAACAACCTCCATGGAGAATCCCGTGAGTTACCTCTTGAACCCTCGACAGCTTTTGACGATCACGTTGTCAGTAGCCTTGGCCACCGCCACCACGGGACTGGGCGCGCAGTCCGCTGACGCTGCAAAGCCGATGGCGCTTCGCAGCGTCATGGAGCGACTTGGCCGTGACATGCAAGCCGTCACCGGTGCGATTTCTGTAAGCGCGCGGCGATCCCATATTGACCTTTGCCGGCCACCCGGGTATCGCTCAAGCGCTCGAAGCCTGCCAGCGATGCGGTAGCAGCTCTTCCACCCGGCTGGCCCTGTGCGTGGGCAGCCGCGTG
>NZ_JBTNEH010000038.1:0-33002 GCF_054512775.1 Alicycliphilus sp. T452 | reverse complement strand
CACGCGGCTGCCCACGCACAGGGCCAGCCGGGTGGAAGAGCTGCTACCGCATCGCTGGCAGGCTTCGAGCGCTTGAGCGATACCCGGGTGGCCGGCAAAGGTCAATATGGGATCGCCGCGCGCTTACCCTGCGCCGCGTGATCAAACGGTTGCACTTTCCGCTGGAGGTCAGTAAGCGGCCGGCCATCCCACCTTGGCTAGGCATCGGTGTGGGATGCCGCTAGATTGGCTATCGGAGGTTCAGGATGCGCCGGGCACCGCTGAGCACTATCAGCGCAATGACTGCGCCAATCACGAGGTCAGGGTACGAGGAGCCCGTCCAAGCGACCAAAACACCAGCGACTATCACCCCCGCGTTTGCGATCACATCATTCGCAGAAAAAATGTAGCTTGCCGTCATGTGGGCGCCCCGATCCCGCTTCTTGGCGATCAGCACCAGGCAGGTGACGTTGGCGATCAATGCGACCAGCCCGATACTCATCATGAGCATGGACGCCGGCTCACTTCCCACAACTGCCCGCCGAACGACCTCCAAAAGCGCGCCAAGCGCAAGCACGACTTGCAACCAACCAGCGATGTGCGCTGCCTTCATCTTCAAGGCGGCGGCGCGGCCCACCGCATAGAGCGCCAGTCCGTAGACCGCCGCATCGGCGAACATGTCAAGCGAGTCCGCTATGAGACCTGTGGACTGGGCGATCAGGCCAACGATCAACTCAAAGACAAACATCGCACCGTTGATAGCGAGCAGCAGCTTTAAGGTCCGAGCCTCAGAGGCATTCCCCTCTGCGTCTGGGGCCGTAGACTCGTCGCTTTGCACGCTGTCCAACACTTGCGCGCCGAGGTTGAGAGGGATGAGACGGCCCAGCAGCTCTTGCGTACTTCCCCCATGCTGCACGGTGAGTACACGGTCCTTCAGATCGAAGTCCAGTGCCGCAACAGCCGACGCATCGGCCAGCGCCATCCGAATGAGATTCTCCTCCGACGGGCAATCCATCTTCGGCACGGAGAAACGCGTCTTCCACTGCCCGCCTTCGGTGCGCCTCTCGCTTGTCAGCAGAACCGCACCCAAGTTCAGGGGCGTCAGCTTCTGGGCGATCCTGGCGGGCTCGCCCGAGTGCACCACCCGGAGCTGCCGATGGGCCAGATCGAAGGTCATCGGCCCAACCCCGGTCAGACCACCCAGCGCCATGCGAATGAGGTTCTCCTCGGAGGGGCAGTCCATTCCCGGAACTGAAAATGTGCTCTCCACGGAAGCAATGGCGCTTGGGGCCTCGTCGACCGTCTGCGAATTGCAACTGCTCGAGCAGCTACTGCTTTGACATGTACTCATGTCCCGTATTAGAAACCCTCAAGTAGCTGTAGAGTCAAGCGGTAGGTAGGCAAATATGAAAATCGGTGAACTATCGTCATTGGCAGGGTGCTCCGTTCCCGCGGTGCGCTTTTATGAAGCAGAGGGCCTTCTGCAGGCGCCCCTGCGGGCCGCCAACAACTATCGGCAATATGGCCAACAGCATGTCGACAGGTTGGCCTTCATCGTTCGGTGCCGCTCGCTGGACATGTCGCACGACGATATCCGGGCTCTGCTGCAGTTGCAGGACGACCCCGCCATGTCCTGCGACGAGGTCAATGCCTTGCTAGACGATCAAATGCGCTTGGTAGAGCAGCGAATCGCCGAGTTGCAGGCGCTGCGCAAGCAACTGCGTGCCATCCGCAGTACCTGTGCGGGAGGGGTATGCGTTGGCGATTGCGGTGCACTTGAATCGCTGCGCAGCGCCACTGGGGCAAGCTGGCCAACCGTTCGCTGAGCGGAGCCTCAAATAACGACATTCAGCTCGGTGCGAACCAACGATGCGGTAGCAACTCGTGAACCAGGCTAACCCGTTGCGTCGGCAAGCGAGCCAAAACGTCCTTGAGATACGCATAGGGATCATGCCCATTGAGTCGTGCTGACTGGATGAGCGTCATGACGGCTGCTGCCCTCTGACCAGCTCGTAGGCTGAGGCTGCGCGTTTGGGGACTTGCTTGTCTTGGCGGCCTGCCACTGGCGGCGTGGCCTGCTCGATCTCATCGGCCACCGCCTGCAGGTCCTCATCCAGCGATTCATCGAGCAGGCTCTTCTGCTCGGCGCTGAAGCGCTCCGACTGTGCGGCGAACTTCATGCGCTTGAGCAGCGCGTTCTCGTGCGTGAGCTTGTCGATCAGGGCCTGTTTGAAGATCACCTCTTGGCCCTGGCGCTCAATCACACCGTCTCGCTCGGCCAGCTCACCCATCAACGACAGCAGAGCCGCTCGCATCTGCTGCGGCTCCAGGGTGTCAAGGTGGTCTCCACCCCTTGGGGAATCATGATGTGAGGCCCGCGGAACCCCGCTTCGAAGCCGGCCCGATGCACGAGGGAACTCGGCCATGGTGGGTTTTCAACCTTCGAAAGCGCGACGGACTGAAACTGGCTCGCGTGCAGATATGGCAGACGGGTCACGATCTCGACCGTGGTCGTCTGGTAGTCATCATCGTCCAGCCGATTCTCTTGAGCTGGTTTGAAGCCCTGTCCGGCGGGTTTCTGGCTCCTCACCGGTGGGAGGACCGGAACGGGTCCGGTTGCATCGAGAGGCTGGATATGAGTCGGCTGAAGGCCTTGCTCAAGACCGATGACATCGCATTGCACAGTGCCCGGATGATGGAACTGCTAACGGGTGAATACAAGCGGAATGCGAAGATCATCCATATTCTGCTCGCGAAGATGGCGGAAAACCCCCTGTACGTCGCAGAGTGCGACCAAGCCATCGTGCTCGACTGGGAAAGCCATAGTCCTGCTGCCATTGACGGAAAGGCGCGGGACGTTCTGAAGCGTCTTGCTGATGGCGTGCGTCAGTTGCCAGACGATCGACCTGGTGTCATTCACATCGGTTTCGAGGCAGTCGATGGCGATGATGTCGAGCGGCTCAGATACGACAAGGTGGTCAGGACCATCACTAACTTTGACCCTCAGGGAAAGGGGCTTGAGCATGTTTATGTTCACTGGTTCGCTCCAGAAAGTTCTCCGAACAGGAGTGAAGCCTTCGATGAGACCTGCCATTGGGCTGGAAGACGACCAGAGCACCTTCGGCCGCTCCGCGATGACATGCTTGTGCTCGCCCCAGACGGTCCAACTCGAGAGGGAGTTCATTGGGACGGCATGACCCAGCAGGACTAAGGCTTTGCTATTGCCTGTACTTCGCTAGCAGCCAGTTCACCCGACCGCCGTACGCACATGTATGCTGATACCCCGGCAGCAAAGTCTCCTCGGGATCAAAGCGGTCATTGGAGACTGCGGCGCTGACTGACTGTAAACAGCCTGGAGCGGTCGTCCTTCCAGGACGCCGAAGGCCAAGCCTAGCCCCCCGCCTATCAAGGCTAATGGGGCGCGCCGTGTTCACCGAGCACGGATGACTGGTTCGCTTGGCCGTTGAATCTCAGCTACGTTATGCCTATTGGAAATGCTCAGCATATCTACGCGCCATGTCGTGGTCGCCAGCAGTTATTCGAAAATTTCGAGCAACTGATTGGGTCGACACCTTCCGCACACAAGCCCCCTCAACTCGGTAACGAACCTCAAGCAAATGCTTACCGCCCCTGGCACCTGAGCGGGTCAACCAGAGCGCCGTTGCTAGCTTCCTACTGCGATACCGATAACGTGAATGCGTTCGCAGACGCTGAAAGCTGTCCTTGACCGATCTACAGTTGAGATCGTCGCGTGACGATGTCTTCTGCCTCGCACACCTCGTCAGCTAGACACAGCGCATCGTATTTACGCAGGGTCTTCAGATCCATGAAGCCCGCTTTGTGCAGGTCGGTAGCAATGTCATGCAGTGCGGCCAGCAGCGGGCTGGCAGCCTTTTTTGCTTCCGCAGGCAGTGCAGCTTCCATTGGACGGGAACCACTCACGAGGGCATTGCAGCCTGTGTCGGAGCACCCAGTTCCGCAAAGTTGCTGATCTTCACCGCCCCATCTGGAAACCGTGCAATGACTTCCAGCTCACCCCCCATCGCTTGGATGTGGCTGCGTAGCGTTGAAAGGTACATGTCTGTGCGCTTCTCCATCTTGGCGATAGAGGGTTGCTGCACATGTAGCACATCCGCCAGCATCTTTTGCGACAGCCCCCGAGCTTGGCGCAGCTCGTGCAGTGGCATTTCATCCAGCATGGTTTGCGCGAGTTCAGCTGCTTGAGCGCGCGCTTGAGGGCTCATTGCAGCCCGCAATTCAGAAAACTTCTTAGCCATCTATTTCTCCTTCACGGCGAAGCTGGACCAGATGCTCGTCATACAACCGATCAGCGATTGGCACATGCACTTCGTACCAGCGGTCATCACCCGTCTTATCACCGCCGATCAATAAAATTGCCATTCGGCGAGGGTCAAAGGCATACAGCGTGCGAAACGGCCGACCTCCGTGCTGCGTGCGCAATTCACGCATGTGCCCGTGGCGAGAACCGTTGATACCACTGCTGTGGGGGTGTCCGAGTGAGGGGCCACGCTCTTCCAGCAACGCTACCGAAGCGGCCAAGGACACTTGCTCCTGCTCTGACAAACCTTCCCACCACGCTTCAAACTCATCGGTGTACTCAACGTCCCAAGACATAGTTAAATATAGCCTCCAAGGAATATTCCGTCAAGGGAATAGATTCGGGTTGGCTGATCCAACAGCCACTGCACGGTGTTCATAGCGAGTGCTCTGCCCACGCCTGCATCATCGCGCGTCGCTTCTCCAGCATGTCCCCGCGCCGGTAGGCTGCCTCCACCTTGTTGCCCACAATGTGCGCCAGCGCCATTTCCGCCATTTCCTGGGGGTAGTCGGTGGCTTCAGCTGCCCAGTCCCGAAACGAGGACCGAAACCCGTGCACGGTGATGTCGTCGCGCTTCATGCGCCGCAGCACGGCGGTGAGTGTCATGTCGGATAGGGGTTTGTGGTCACGCGTGCTGGGAAACACGATGTCGGTATCTGCCAGCTTGGTGTCCTTCAAAGACTCCAGCAGTTGCATGGCAGCCTCCGATAGCGGTACCCGGTGCTCTTTCCCGGCTTTCATGCGTTCGCCAGGGACGGTCCACAGTTTGTGCTCGAAGTCCACCTCGTACCAGGCCATACCGCGCACTTCGCCTGAGCGGGCGGCGGTGAGGATGGTGAACTGCAGAGCCAGCGCACCAATGCCACTTTGCTGGCGCAGCTCGGCCATGAAGGGTTTCATGTCGCGCCATGGCAGTGCAGCGAAGTGCTTTGATTTGGCGACTTTGGAGCGTGCGGGCAGCAGTGCGTCGAGGTGGCCTTTCCAGCGGGCGGGGTTATCTCCCGTGCGGTACCGGTGCACGGTGGCCCAATCGAGCACAGCTTCCAAACGGCCCCGCAGGCGCGAGGCGGTTTCTGCCTTGGTGTGCCACACCGGTTCAAGCACGCGCATGATGTGCGCGGTTTCAATCAGCGCGACATCCATCTTGCCGATGATGGGGGCTGCGTAAGTCTGCAGCGTGTTCGTCCACTGGTCGGCGTGCTTGGCGTTCTTCCAGCCAGAGCGGTGCGATTCGATGTAGCGCTCGGCGCAACTGTCGAACGTGATGGTTTTGGCTTGCTCGGCACGCGCCACGGCAGCGGCTTGGTGCTTGACTTGCATGGGGTCGATGCCTTGGCGCACCTGACGACGCCAGGCCATGGCTTTGTCGCGGGCATCGGCCAGGGAGACTTCGGGGTATGGCCCCAGTCCCGTCCAGCGCTCACGACCGTTGAAGGCGTAGCGCAAAATCCAGGACTTGGAGCCCCCTTCGGTGACTTTCAGCCACAGGCCGGCACCGTCGCCATGCAGGCCCGGCTCCTTGAGTCTGGTGGCTTGCAATTGAGTGAGTTTGTTGGCTTTGACCATGGGTGGAGTTCGACGGAGAGGAGACCCGAATTTTGGTCTCGTTATACGGAAAAGTATACGGAAAAAACACAAGATTGAGAGATGTCATCCGAAACGCCGTGAAACAACAAAAATCATAAGTCATTGTTTATATTGGGTTATTTTCTGATTTATTGAGATTTTCTGACGCAAAGTGAAACCCGGGTTCGACTGCCACCCTCTCCGCCAATATGCATAAGGGCTTGCTGCCATTCATTGGGCAGCAAGCCTTTTTTGTTTCCATCGGCCGCACGCGTGCAGTTTGTCCTGCCATCATCTGGGCCGTAGATATCGGAGGGCGGCCTTGTTCCGAAGTGCGAGCGCAAGCAACGTGACAGGCACCGGGGCGGTGTTGCTCGGCGCCTCGTGCATCGCAGCGGCTCTGGGAGGCGCGGCGCACCATCCGCTGGCGCCGGTACTGGCCCTGTCTCTGCTGTCCGCGATCGCGGCCTGGACCGTGTCGCGGCCCGCCGATCTGTGGTGCGTGCTGCCGTCCCTGCTGCCCGTGGCCAGTTTCACGCCCTGGTCGGGTTGGTGGCTGGTGGACGGGTCCGATCTGCTGGTGCTGGCGGCCATGGGCGGGGCCTACCTGCGCTGGGGCGTGGATGCATGGCGCAGTCCTGCGGCGTCGTTCGCTCGAACGCCGCCGGGCATGCGCTGGGCATACGTGGTGCTGCCGCCGCTGCTGCTGCTGGGTGTGTGGCGCGGCCTGGACGATGCGCGCGGCGCCGCATCATGGGCCACGCTGCTCGCGCAGCTGTGGAGCCAGGGGCCCTACGGGGACTACGACTTGCCCGGCAATACGCTGCGCGTGGCCAAGAGCCTGGCGTGGGGGCTGCTTTTGATGCCCGTTCTGTACCGCTGGCCCCAGGGCGCGCCGCTGCGGCTGGCGCGGGGCATGGTCGCAGGGCTGTTCCTGGTCTGCGCCGGCGTGTTGTGGGAGCGGGGCCTCTATGTGGGGTGGCTGGATTTCGGCACCAATTACCGGACTACGGCGTGGTTCTGGGAAATGCATGTCGGAGGCGCTGCGATCGACGCCTACCTGGCCATGGCCCTGCCGTTCGCATGGTGGGCAGCCTGGTCCGCCCCCCATGGCTGGCGTTGGTACGGTGCGGCGGCGCTGGTGCTGCTGTCCACCTATGCGGTGCTCACGACTTACTCCCGTGGCCTGTATCTGGCGGCGCTCGTCACCGGCGTGGCCCTGGGCGCGTTGGTACGCCGCTACCATTTCGACGCCCCGGATGACACGGCATGGCACCGCAAGGCAATGGTGTGGCTGCTGGCTGCGCTGGTCGTCGAAACCATGGGGGTCTGGCTCGGCGGGGCGTTCATGTCGGATCGCCTGGTCCGCTCGAACGTGGATCTGCACCAACGCATGGCCCATTGGAAGCGCGGTGTGGGCTTGCTGCATACGCCCGGCCAATGGATCCTGGGGCTGGGCGTGGGGCGCCTGCCGGCGCACTACAGCACGCAAACCGCCGAAGGCGCGCTTGCAGGCCGGGTGCGCTGGCTGCAAGAAGCCGACGGAAGCACCGAAGCCTGGCTTTCTGGCCCCATGCGCCCCGGCGTCAGGGGGGAACTGGCGCTGACGCAGCGTGTCGCGCTGGCACCCGGCGGCGGCTACAAGGTTCGTCTGCGTGCGCACCTGGATTCTCCGGCGTGGGTGAAGGTCCAGCTGTGCGAGCAGCACCTGCTGTATGTCTCTCGCTGCCAGCTTCGCACGCGCCAGCTGTCTGACGACAGCCGGACCGTCGGCGGCTGGATGGAACTGCCCCTGCTGGGCCCCGCTTTTGAATCGGGCAGCATCCGTCCCGCCTGGAGAGGGGGAGTGCTTTCCATCAAGGTCCTGCAGGCCAATGCGGTCATGCGACTGGAGGGGGTGGAGCTGATCGACCCTCAAGGCCGGCAGGTGCTCAAGAATCCGGCCTTCCTACTCGGCCCGCGCCACTGGAGCAGCGTCGCGTACGAGAACTTCCTGCCCTGGCACATGGACAACCTGCTGCTGGAGCTATTGGTGGAGCGCGGCCTGCTCGGCCTGCTGGTATTGGCGGCCATCGTCGTGTGGGCGCTCCTGCTGCTCGTACGCGGCATCAGAAGCCACAAACCGCTGGCCCTGATCGTGGGCGGTTCCATCGGCGCCACTCTTCTGATAGGCGCCGTGGTAAGTATCATTGAAATTCCACGTGTATCCACTATGCTTTGGTTGTTGCTTGTCGTATCACCGTTGGTGCGCGAGGACTAGCCGATCCCAGGGGGACGGGGCTGGACCCACTCCTTCAGGACGTAGCGGCGGCAAGACGGTCTGGATTGTATTTTTTGGTCTGTCCCATAGGAAGTCGATTGCCTGGGTTTCGGTGGCAGGCGATTTTGTCTCGTGTTTTTACGTCCGACGTTCGGATATTGCAGGGAATGGCAATGTTCAAGATTTTAAATCATCATTTCCGCCGAAGAATCATTCTGCAGGTCATCATGTATTCCATGGTGATCGTGAGTACCTTGATTGTTTCGCTGATGCTGCAGGGCGGAGTGGGTATATTCAATGGGGAAGTAATTTCCTCGGGGGTTATTCGTGGAGGGGGAATGGCCATCGGGATTATCGGCGTGAATTTCGCGCTTGGCCTGTACGACCGCCCCAGCAAGCTGACCGTTGGACAGGTGCGGGCCCGTGCCGTACTGTCTTTTGTTTTTTCCATGGTCATCGTGGGCAGCATTCTGCTGCTGCTTCCGCTGCAGCCGCCTTACCAGAACGAGCAAACCCTGCTGGCACTGCTGCTCATCGTTGGTGGCATGCTGATCATGCGTTTGCTGGGAAATGAAGTATTGCCAGTCTCGTACACGCGTCAACGGGTACTGATTTATGGGACGGGGGCGCGAGCATCCATTGTTGGCCAATCCTTGCTTGAAAATGATCCGAGTATCGATTTGATCGGGTATTTTCGTGGGCCGCAGGAGAAGGAGCCCGTTGTTTCGGGGCTGAATGTCGTTTCTCCTGGGAAGACGCTGACCGATGTGGTGCGGGACCATCGTGTGAATGAGATCGTGGTGGCGCTGAGTGAACGCCGGGGCGGCAGCATGCCGTTGCGAGAACTGCTCGACTGCAAGCTGCAAGGTATTCATGTGATCGACCTGGCTACCCATTTCGAGCAGCTTCTGGGGCAGATCCATCTGGAGGCGGTGTCCGCAGGGTGGTTGATTTTTGGCGATGGCTTCAAGCAAGGGATTGTTCGCTCGGTCGTCAAGCGGCTGTTCGACATCCTGGGGTCCGGCATTTTGCTGCTGGTGTCCTCTCCGGTGATGCTGGTGACGGCGCTCCTGATCTTCATCGAGAGTGGCAGGCCGATCTTTTATCGGCAGGAGCGCGTCGGGCTCAACGGTGGTGTCTTCAATGTCATCAAATTTCGCAGCATGCGGCAGGACGCGGAAAAAGATGGAACGCCGCGCTGGGCTGGTGCCGGGGATACGCGGGTGACCCGTGTCGGAAAAATCATCCGCAAGATGCGGATAGATGAATTGCCGCAGCTATTCTGTGTGCTCAAGGGGGATATGAGCCTGGTGGGGCCCAGGCCCGAGCGGCCCTATTTCGTGGAACGCCTGACGCTGGACATTCCATACTATGCCTTGCGGCATGGAATCAAGCCCGGGCTTACCGGATGGGCGCAGGTGCGCTACCACTACGGTGCGTCGATCAAGGACGCGGAGCAGAAACTGCAGTACGACCTGTACTATGTCAAGAACCACTCGTGGTTTCTGGACCTGATCATCCTGTTTGAGACCGTGGGTGTCGTCCTCACCGGCAAGGGTGCCCAGTAGGGCTGGTATTTGTTTGCGCCGTTCTGCAGGGTCAGGGGTGCGGGCGGGGAAGCAGTAATTGGAATTCGGCGCCTGCGCCGCCGCTGCTGTTCACCTGGACCCGTCCGCCATGGCGTTGCACCACGGTCTGCACCAGTGCCAGGCCCAGGCCCACACCGCCCACGCCGGGATGGCTGCCTTCGTGCAGGCGCTTGAAGGGCTGGAATAGATTGCCCTGCAACTCCGGTGCGATCCCCGGGCCCTGGTCGCGCACGGAGATCACCCAGTAGGCACCCTCGGATGCCAGCGCGCAGCGTACCGTGCTGCCGGCAGGGCTGAACTTGATGGCATTGCCCAGCACGTTGGCGATGGCGCGGCAGATCAGGCTGCGGTCGCCATGGCAGGGAGCGGCGTCGGGCAGGGCGGCCATGTGCACCTTGACGCCATGCTCCTGCGCAGCGGCCCATGCGCCGTCCACGGTTTCCTCCAGGGCGGCCGCCAAGTCGAAAGGTGCACTCTGGTAGGACTGCGCCTGGGCGCCGGCCAGTTGCACGAAGCCCTGCGCCATGGCCAGCGAGGATTGGGCATAACGCTCCATGCGCGCCAGCAGTTCCTGTTGCGGCAACTGCTCGGGGAATTCGCGGTGCATCTCGATCAGCGTGAGGATGGACGCAATCGGTGCGCGTATGTCGTGCGAGATGAAATGCAGCGCCTGGTCGCGCTGCTGCTGAGCGCGGCGCATGTCGGTCAAGTCCACCAGGGTGATGAGCCATATGGTGTTGCCGTCCTGCGTAAAGGGCTTGCACAGCATGAGCATGTGGCGTCCGTGCGCATCCCGGCCTTCCTGTTGGGGCGGGATGGCGGCCATCTGCTCCCCATTCCGCGGCAGGAGGGAGGTGGTCCCATGGGTCTGCACGAGGTTGGCCAATAGGCGCCCGATCGCCTGGCCTTGCAGGGAGTGCCGTGCCTGCACGTAGCGTTGTGCCGCTTCGTTGGCGAGGGTCACGTTGCCTTGGGCATCGCACACGAAGGTGGGCGAGGGCAGGTGCTGGAGGCTGTCGCTGACGAAATGGTGCAGCCTGCGCAGCCTGCGCGTGGCGTCTTCCACGGCGTGGATGCGCTGTTCGAGCACGTCGCCGCGCAGCAGGGGGCGCGGAGGTTCCTCGGGGAGGGGAGAGAGCCCGGCCTCCCGCAACTCGCGCATCTCCAGCTGCAGAAAATGCGCGGCGGCACTGAGCCTGCGCCAGCTCCACAAGGGGTACGCCATGGCCACGCCGACCATGGCCGGAGCGGCGGCAAGCTGCCATCCCCACAGTGCAGGCGCAAGCGCCGCAGTCGCCAGGGTGCCTATGAAAAGGGCCGTGCAGGACATCAGGCCAGCCAGCGGCCCCAGCAGCACGATGGCCAGCAGTGCCAGGACTGTGGGCGCGAGGTTGAAGCCCATGTCCCAGCCCATGGGCGCCGGCCGAATGCGTGATTGCGCAAGCTCGGCATTGAGCGCGTGGGCGATCATCTCCACCCCGGCAATGCGCTCGGCCTGTGCCGCCATGGGCACGGCGAACATGTCTCCCAAACCGGTGGCGCTGGCGCCCACGAGGACGTATTTGTCGCGCAGCGCGCCGGCTGGCAGCCGGCCCTTGAGCACATCGATGTAGGCATAGGTGGTGAATGGCCCGCCTGCAAAGCGCAGGATTTGCAGATCCTGGCGTGTCCAGGGCCCGCCGGCGGGGGCCGCGTTGCCGCGGCAGTCCGGCAGCGCCCGGCCCGCGGCGCACAGCATTGCCGTACTGAAATGGGGCCAGGGCGCGTCCCGCGGGCCTTCGGTCCGGTACAGGCTGCGCGCCACGCCGTCGGAATCCACCTGGGCCTGCACATGGCCCAGCTGGGCGGTGGCACGGCGCAGCAGCGGCAGCGGCGCATCGGCCGCGCTGTGCGTGCCCAGGTCGCGCCGGGCCACGGGCAGCACGGCGTGGCCGCTGCGCTCCAGCGCCCGGGCCAGCAGCAAGTCGTCGCCGGGGTAGTCGGCGTCTTCCTCGCCGAACAGGATGTCCAGCCCCAGGGCGCGCGGCGATTGTGCGGAGATCTGCTCGATGAGCTGTGCATGCAGCGCGCGGCGCCAGGGCCAGCGGCCGATGGCCTCGATGCTGCGGTCGTCGATGGCGATGATGACGATGTCTGGATGCGCGGAAAGCGTGTTCAGGCGCATGCCTGCGTCCTGCACCAGATGGTCGATGCGGCGCAGGGTGCCGCTGGCGCACAGCCAGGCCACAAGGCACAGCACGGCCATCGACAGCATGACCCATTCGCGGCGCAGATTGGCGCGGCCGCCGACCTCTGAGAACCTGTTCACGATCTTTTCATGGGGCCCGGGGCCGCGGGGGTTGCCCTGCCGGCCGCTCAGGGGCGCGACAGCGGCTGCCCATCGGAGGACGTCACGGGCAGGCCCGACTGTGTTTGCACGGCCGCCTGCACGCGCAGCAGGCGCGGGGTGGAGAAGCTGCTTTCCAGGCCCGAGGGGTCGCGCGTTTGTATGCGCACGAAGTACGCGCCCGGCGCCAGGCCGGTGGAGGCCCACGCGGGCGTGTCCAGGCGCTCGTCCACCAGCGGCGTGGCGAAGTCGTCGGTGGCCGCGACCTGCAGGCGATAGCTCTGGCCCGGTTCGCCAGGCCAGCGCAGCCGAAGGCCGGGTCCGTCGCCGCCGGACTGCAGGGCGGCGGCGCTGGGCGCGCTGGGATTGTTGGCCACCGTGAAGGGCTGGCCTGGGGCGTAGGGGCCCTGGTCGCTGGCTCCGCCGGGCAGCTCGCGCACGCTGGCCGCGCGCCAGTAGTAGCGGCCCGGCGCCAGCGCAGCCACCCGCGCGCCGCACTGATGGGTACTGGTTTCGTCCAGCAGCGGCGCCGCAAAGCCTGCATCGGCGGCCACCTGGATGCGGTAGCGCGTGACGCCGGCGACGGGGGTGCACAGCAATTCGCCCTGCGTGCGCGATACCGTGCCGCCCGGCGCAGGGGCCTGGTGCAGCGGCGGCACTGGATGCGCCTTGATGGTGAGGGCACGCTGCGCCACCTTGCCCGGCAGGCCGCTGTCGTCGATCGCGCGTACCGACAAGTGGTAGCTGCCATCCTCGAGAGCCGGAAAACGTACCTGGGGCGCGCTGAAGGTGCCGCTGCGCAGCGTCTGGATGAAATCCGCGTCGTGTGCGACCTGCACCTGATACGCCACGGCGGTGGGCACCGGTGCAAGCGCAAGGGAAAGGAAGTCGGCGTCGTGCGTGGAGGCTGGCAGGGCGGAGAGGTCGGGCGCCGGCAGCAGCGCGCGCGGTGTGCCCACCTGGCCATCGGCCGCCACGGCCACGCCGTGGCCCGCGTCCAGCAGCGTCGCTGCCGTGGCTGGCGCGGACATGCCGGCGAGCCGTGGCTCCACGGAGAGTGCGCCTGCGGTCACGGCCGCGAGGGTGCGGTCATCCTGCGCCAGGGTGACGGCGAAGCGCGTACCGCGCACGCTGGTCGAGGCCTTGGGCGTGCGCACCTGGAAGCGCCGTGCGCCGTCGCGGCTGGGCGGCACGGAGGACTCCACGCTGCCGCGGCGAAGTTCCAGCACGGACTGGGCGTCGCCCGCGCGGCCGCGCCGCCGCAGTTGCTGCAGCTGCAAGTCCGTGCCGGCCTGCACGCGGATCAGCGTGCCGTCGGCCAGGCGTACGGTGACGAAAGAGTCTGGCGCCACCTGCAGGCGCGCGCCTTCGTCCAGGGACTGGCCGGCTTGCAGTGGCGTGGCGCCGGCGCCCGCAGGGGGCGTGGCGCTCGCCTGCCCGTGCACGAAATCCACCTGGGCGGAGCCCGCGGGCAGCAGCCGGGCAGGGATGCGCAGCACCGAGCCCGGCCGCAGCCGGTGGGGATCGGCCACACGGTTGTAGGCCTGCAGTTGCGGCCACAGCCGCGGGGTGTCCAGGTAGTGCGTGGACAAGGCCTCCAGCGTGTCGCCCGGCCGCACCCGGTGTTCGAGGTCCTGTGTCGTGGCATATGCGCCGCAGTGGGCTGCCGCAGCCCAGATGGCCAGCGCCATGGGGGCCGCATGGCGTCCCCTTCGTGCTTGTGAAGTGACCAAGTCGTGAACCTCTCTCGAAGCGTTGTCGCGCGGCGCCCGGTCCTGATGGACGGGGCGCATCCGCATGCTTCTGGTTTCCGATATTACCGGGACGGGCCGCTGTCTTCGGATGCCGCCTCGCCGGGGTTCGGCTTGACGGTCTCGAAGCGATACCCCACGCCGTAGACGGCCGTGATCATGTACCCGTTGGAAGGGCGCAGGTCCAGCAGGCTGCGCAGGCGCGAGATGTGCGTGTCCAGCGAGCGCGAGATGACCTCGGCGCTGTGGCCCCAGATGATTTCGCGCAGGTGGTCGCGCGAGAGCAGCCGCCCGATGTTCTGGAACAGGAACAGCGCCAGCTCGTATTCCCGCGCCTTGAGCTCCACGGGCACGCCATCCATCTCCAGGCTGCGGGTGGCGGGCACGAAGCGGTAGCGGCCGAATTCCAGCACGCCCTTGGCGTTGCTCGGGTAGGCGCGGCGCAGCAGCGCCTGTATGCGGGCCATGAGTTCGCCCACGCGTACGGGTTTGACCATGAAATCGTCGGCGCCGCTGGCCAGGCCTTGCACGATGTCGCGCTCCTCCTGGCGGTTGGTGACGAACAGAATGGGCAGCTCGGAACCCAGTTGCTCGCGTACCCAGGCCACGATCTCCGGGCCCTGGATGTCGGGCAACTGCCAGTCCACGATCAGCAGATCGAAGGTCTCGCGCCGCAAATCCTTGAGCAGGGCCGCACCCGTGGTGTAGGTGCGGCAGACATGGCCCATGTCGGCCAAGGTACGGGCAAAGAGTTCGAGCTGGAGCGTGTCGTCGTCCAATGCCGCAATGCGCATGGCACTCCTTGCAGACGGGGGTATTGCGAATCTGAAAAGCCTCCATCCATGACCCCTTCGGGTGGAGGCTGATGGGCTGTCATTACAACGCGTTAGCCGCGGATTCTAATAGTTTTTGACTTCCAATGATCAGATGGCAAGCGAAGAAGGCTATTGATTCGGGGTGAAGCGCCCCGCTCAGGCGTTGGCAGCGTCGGCCAGCGCCTGCAGCGCGGCGGACACCTCGCCGGCGTCCACGCCTGCCACCGGTGCCAGCTGCGGCGCCAGGGCCTGCAGGGCGCCGGCTTCCTTCTGCAGGCGGGCGATGGCCTGGCCGGCGTCGCGCGGCGCGGCGAAGCCGGTGCTTTGCAGCAGCAGCCGGCCGTCGGCGGCCACGAGCTTGAAGTAGAACTTGCCGTCCGCCTCGCGATACTGCTTGAACGCGGGCAGAGCGGCCTTGCCGGCCTTCTGCGCGCCCTGGGCCTGGGGCTGCGCGGCGCTCAGGGGGCGCAGGCCCACGGCGGCGCGCAGTGTCTGCAGGAAGGGGCGGGCGATGGCGCGGGCGCGCCCGGCGCCGATCTGCAGCGCCGCCTCGACCTTCTCGGGGTGGGCCATCAGGTCGTCGTAGTGCGCGCGCATGGGGGCGATCTCGCGGTCGATGCATTCGAACAGCATCTGCTTGGCGTCGCCCCAGGCGATGCCGTCGGCATATGCGCGGCGCATGGCGGCGGTCTGCTCGGGCGTGGCGAAGGCCTGGTAGATCTGGAACAGGGCCGAGCCCTCGACTTCCTTGGGCTCGCCCGGCGCGCGCGAGTCGGTGACGATGGAGCCTATGAGCTTCCTGAGCTGCGCGGGCGCGCAGAACAGCGGGATGGTGTTGTCGTAGCTCTTGCTCATCTTGCGCCCGTCCAGGCCGAGCAGCGTGGCCACGTTGTCCTCGATGGCGGCCTCGGGCAGCGTGAAGTGCTCGCCGTACAGGTGGTTGAAGCTGGCGGCCATGTCGCGCGCCATCTCGATGTGCTGGATCTGGTCGCGGCCCACGGGCACCCGGTGGGCGTTGAACAGCAGGATGTCGGCCGCCATCAGCACGGGGTACATGAACAGGCCGGCGGTGACGCCGTCGTCGCTCTCGCGTCCGGCCTCGGCGTTCTTGTCCTGCGCGGCCTTGTAGGCATGGGCGCGGTTGAGCAGGCCCTTGCCGGTCACGCAGGTCAGGAACCACGTGAGCTCGGGGATCTCGGGGATGTCCGACTGGCGGTAGAACGTGATCCGCTCGGGGTCCAGCCCCGCGGCCAGCCAGCTGGCGGCGATCTCCAGCGTGGAGCGGTGCACGCGCTCGGGCTCCTGGCACTTGATGAGCGCGTGGTAGTCGGCCAGGAAGTAGAAGTTCTCCACCCCCGGCACGCGGGTGGCGGCGATGGCCGGGCGCATCATGCCCGCGTAGTTGCCCAGGTGCGGGGTGCCGGAGGGCGTGATGCCGGTGAGAAAACGCGTGGTGGTCATGGAAAGATGTATCAGCGAAGCAGCGCGATGAGCGGCGCGATCAGCAGGTCGATGGCGCTGTAGCCCAGCGACATCAGCGGGCGCAGCCACAGCTGGCCCACGATGCCTGCAACGACCAGCGCCAGCACGATGAAGAAGCCATAGGGCTCGACGCGCGCGACGAAATGGGCCTGCTTCCAGGGCAGCAGGCCGACGAGGATGCGGCCGCCATCGAGCGGCGGCAGCGGAAACAGGTTGAAGGCCCACATCACCAGGTTCACCGCGATGCCGGCGCGGGCCATCTCGATGAAAAAGCGCTCCTGCACGCCAGCGGCCACGATCGTGACCAGCAGCAGCGCCCAGGCGATGGCCTGCGCGAAGTTGGACGCAGGGCCCGCCAGCGCCACCCAGACCATGTCGCGCTTGGGGTTGCGCAGATGGTGGAAGTTCACCGGCACGGGCTTGGCATAGCCGAACAGGAAGGTGCCCGAGGTGGCGAAATACAGCAGCAGCGGCATCAGCACGGTACCCACGGGGTCGATGTGCCTGAGCGGGTTGAGCGTGACGCGCCCCAGCATGGCGGCGGTGTTGTCGCCGAAATGCCGGGCCGTGTAGCCGTGGGCCGCCTCGTGCACCGTGATGGAGAACAGCACGGGCAGGGCGTAGATGAGTACGGTCTGGATGAGATTGGAGAGGTCCACGGCATGGATTGTGTCAGAGCCGTGCCATGAGGGAGTTCACGGACGCGGAGCATGCCAAATGTTGCTAGGATTGTTAAATATTGCAAATTGAAACCTAAATATAAGGAGACATGCCGTGATGGGTTTCGACCGATGGACGATCGGGGCACGCCTGACGTTGGCGTTCGGTTCCTTGGTGCTGTGGGTGGGGGCGCTCATGGCCGTGGCCCTGTGGGGGCTGGCGCAGCCGGACGGCTCGGGCGCGGCGGCCGTGCCCTGGGTGTGGGCGCTGGGCGTGCTGGCGATCCTGGTGGCGGCGCTTTCGTGGCTTTCGCTGCGCAGCGGCATCGTGTGGCCGCTGGCCCAGGCCATTCTGATCGCCGAGACCGTGGCCGCGGGCGACCTGAGCCAGGAGTTCAGCACCGAGCTGCAGGGTGACTTCGGCCGCCTGCTGAGCGCGCTGGGAACCATGGAGGACACGCTGACCGAGCTGGTCGGGCGCATCAAGCAATCGGCCGACGCCATCGGCGTGTCCGCCGGCGAGATCGATTCAGGCAACGGCGACCTGTCGCGCCGCACCGAGGAGCAGGTGGGTGCGCTCACGCAGACCGCGGCCAGCATGGAGCAGCTCACCGCCACGGTGCGCCAGAACGCCGAGCGCGCGCGCTCGGCCAGCGGCCTGGCGGTCGACGCCTCGCACACGGCCGGTCGCGGGGGCGAGGTGGTGGGCGAGGTGGTGCAGACCATGGACGCCATCAGCGCCAGCTCGCGCAAGATCGTGGACATCATCCAGGTCATCGAGGGCATTGCCTTCCAGACCAACATCCTGGCGCTCAACGCAGCCGTTGAGGCCGCGCGCGCGGGCGAGCAGGGCCGGGGCTTCGCCGTGGTGGCCAGCGAGGTGCGCAGCCTGGCGCAGCGCAGCGCCGTGGCCGCGCGCGAGATCAAGAGCCTGATCCAGGAATCGGTGCAGCAGGTGCAGGCCGGCGCCGGCCTGGTGGGCCAGGCGGGCGAGACCATGCAGGAGATCGTGCATTCCGTGGGCCAGGTCAGCGGCCTGCTGGGGGAAATCTCTCATGCGCTGGGCGAGCAGAGCGAGGGCATCGCCCACGTCAACCAGGCCGTGGCCCACATGGACGGCGCCACGCAGCACAACGCCGCCCTGGTGCAGCAGGCCACGCAGGCCGCCGCCGCATTGACCGAGCGGGCCGGCGACCTGCAGCAGGCCGTGGGCGCCTTCAAGCTGGAAGACGAGGCCGAGGGCGGTGTGGCCGCGAATATGCCCCTGCGCCTTGCGGCGGCCTGACTGGAATTGTCAAGAAATATAGCTGCAGGCGCTTGATGGACGGGCGCTTGCGGCCGTTTTCATTGCAAACGCCACGCGGCGCCGTCAAAGGCCCAGCGCCTGCAGGCTGCCGCGCCCCTCGCGCACCACGACGGGGTCGCCGCCGGTGCTCATGGGCGTGAGGTCCAGCACCGTCGTGGGCTCCAGCGGGCAGGCGCCGGCGTCGATGATGCCGTCGATCTGCTTCTCGTAGCGCTCGCGGATTTCCTGCGGATCGTTCAGCGGATCGGTCTCGCCGGCGGGGACCAGCGTCGTCGCCAGCAGCGGCGCGCCATGCAGTTCCAGCAGCATCTGCAGGCCCTTGCGGTCGGGCACGCGCAGGCCTATGGTCTTGCGCTGCGGGTGGCTCACGCGCCGCGGCACTTCCTTGGTGGCGTCGAGGATGAAGGCATAGGGCCCGGGCGTGGCGAGCTTGAGCAGCCGGTACTGGCGGTTGTCCACGTGGGCGTAGCTGGCCAGCTCCGACAGGTCGCGGCACAGCAGCGTGAGGTGGTGCTTGTCGTTGATCTGGCGCACGCGGCGGATGCGGTCCACGGCGTCCCTGTCGTCCAGGCGGCAGACCAGCGCGTAGCTGGAGTCGGTGGGCACGGCCAGTATGCCGCCGCCCGACAGCAGGGCGGCCGCCTGCTTGAGCAGGCGCGGCTGGGGGTTGTCGGCGTGGATCTCGAAGTATTGGGCCATGGTGGGTCAGACCTTGAACACGCTCTCAGGCCGCGACGGGGCGCCGGGGGGCGCGCAGGATCCGGTGGTCCAGCAGTTCCCACACGGGCGTGAGGTGCCCCGGCAGGTCGGGCAGGGCCCCGAGGTCGGTATGCGATTCGCCGGGGCTGTGGAAGTCGCTGCCGCGCGATGCGGCCAGGCCGAATTCCTGGGCCATGGCGGCATAGATGCGGTATTCGGCGCTCGTGTGGCTGCCCGTCACCACCTCCACGCCCTGGCCGCCGTGCTGCCTGAATTCGGAGAAAAGCGCGTATTCCTCGTTGGCCGTGAAGCGGTAGCGCGCCGGGTGGGCGATCACGGCCGCGCCGCCGGCGTCGCGGATCCAGCGCACAGCATGGCCCAGCGTGGCCCAGTAGTGCGGCACGTAGCCGGGCTTGCCCTCGGCCAGGTACTTGCGGAACACCTCGGCCATGTCGCGGCAGATGCCGGTGTCCACGAGATAGCGCGCGAAGTGCGTGCGCGAGATCAGCTCCGGGTTTTCCACGTAGCACAGGGCACCCTCGTAGGTGTCCGCGATGCCCACCTGGGCGAGCTGCCGGGCGATCTCGCGGGCGCGCTCGCCGCGCCCTCCGCGCGTGGCCGCAAGCCCCCGGGCGAGCTGGGCATCGTCGGCGTCGAAGCCCAGGCCCACGATGTGCACCGTGGTGTTGGCGAAGGTGACGGAAATCTCGGTGCCCGTGAGGTAGTCCACCCCCAGCGCATGCGCGGCGGCCGCGGCGCGGTGCTGGCCGCCGATCTCGTCGTGGTCGGTCAGGGCCCACAGCTGCACGCCGTTGGCATGCGCGCGCGCGGCGAGCTGCTCGGGCGTGAGGGTGCCGTCGGACACCACGGAATGGCAATGCAGGTCAGCGTTCAGGGATTGGGGCACCGGGCCATTGTAGGACGCATGCCTGATGCGGGTGGCGCGCCGGCCTGGTTGCCCCTGCGCTTGCCAGAGATGTAACAATAGTTTAAAAACAAGGCGCAATCGCCGAAAATGTTGCTGATTGCAAAGAGGCCGGCAACCCTCTTGACCGCCACGTGATGAAAGTCTTTCCGCCATGCACCTCAACCATTTGCCCGTTGCCCGCAGACTGTGGGCCCTTGTCCTGGGGCTGACGGCCTCCCTTCTGCTGCTGTCGGGCGGCCTGATGACCTACATGGCGCATCTGGACGACGACGCCCTGCGCATCGTCCAGGCCAACGAGGACAGCATCAGCCTGGCCCTGCGCTGGAAGGGCCTGACCGTGCTGGCCGTGGATCGATCCGTGAACGCGCTGTCCTCGGCCGACGAGTCGATGTCGGCGCGTCTGCAGCAGCAGATCAAGGAAGGCATCGAGGCCATCAACGCCGTGCAGAAGCAGATTGAGGCCACGGCCTCCTCGGACGAAGACAAGGCCCAGCTCGAACGTGTGGCCCAGGCGCGCAAGGTAGTGCTGAACGTGCTTGCCGAGGGTTCCAGGATGCGGGCCGCAGGAGACTTCGCCAGCGTACGGGGCCTGGTGGATAGCCAGTTCACCCCCGCCGTGGCCCGCTATGTCGGGGAGCAGGAGGCCTATCTGCAACTGCAGGAGCGCCAGCGCGACGCGGCCAAGGAGCAGGCGGCGGCCCGGCGCCAGCGTGCCCAATGGCTGAGCCTTGCCATTGCCCTGGCGGTGATCGCCCTCGGCATGGTGCTGGCCAACTCGCTGGTGCGCTCCATCACCCAGCCCTTGGCGCGGGCCGTCGGCCTGGCGGATGCGATTGCCGCGGGCGACCTGACGCAGGACGTGCACGACGACCGCCGCGACGAGCTGGGCAGCCTGCTGCGCTCGCTGTCGGCCATGGCCGCGCGCCTGCGCGGCGTGGTGGGCGAGGTGCGCTCGGGCGTGGAGTCGGTCTCGGCCGCGTCCAGCCAGATCGCCACCGGCAACCAGGACCTGTCGTCGCGCACCGAGCAGACGGCGGCCAACCTGGAGCAGACCGCGGCCAGCATGGAGGAGCTGACCTCCACCGTCACGCAGGCGGCCGACACCGCGCGCCAGGCCAACCAGCTCGCCGCCAACGCAGCCCAGGTGGCGCAGCAGGGCGGCCAGGTCATGGACCAGGTGGTGGCCAGCATGCAGCAGATCACCGAATCGAGCCGCAAGATCGCCGACATCATCGGCGTGATCGACGGCATCGCGTTCCAGACCAACATCCTGGCGCTCAACGCGGCCGTGGAGGCCGCGCGCGCGGGTGAGCAGGGCCGGGGCTTCGCCGTGGTGGCGGGCGAGGTGCGCAACCTGGCCCAGCGCAGCGCCGAGGCGGCCAAGGAGATCAAGCAGCTCATCACCACCAGCGTGGACAACGTGGAGTCGGGCTCGGCCCAGGTCGCGCAGGCCGGCCAGAGCATGCAGGACATCGTGCACAGCGTGCGCCGCGTGAGCGACCTGATCGGTGAAATCACGGCCTCGTCGAGCGAGCAGCGCGACGGCATCGGCCAGGTGAACCAGGCGGTGGCCAACCTGGACCAGATGACGCAGCAGAACGCGGCACTGGTGGAAGAGGCGAGCGCGGCGGCCGCGGCCATGAGCGAGCAGGCGCGGCGCCTGTCGCAGGTGGTGGCGGTGTTCAACGTGGGCGCCGCCGCAGCAGCGGCGCCGCGCCAGCCGGCGGCCGCAATTCCCCGGGCCAAGGCCCCCGCGGCCGCGCCAAGGCTTCCCCAGGTGGCCAAGGCCGCGCCCCAACCCAAGCCGGCCGCGGCGCCGGCACGCATCGCCGGCGCCAGGACGCCGGTGGCGGCGGGCGCGGACGACGACTGGGAAAGCTTCTGAAAAGTGAGCTGCTGACGCTTGCCGGACGGGCGTTAGCGGCCATTTGACCCTGAAAGCCAGGGCCTTTCAGAGCTGCACGCCCTCCACCAGGAACTGCACGCGCCGCTCGCCGCGCCACTCGTTCACGTCCAGCCTGAAGGCCAGCAGGGCGCGCTCGGGCAACTGCTCGGTGTGGCCGAACCAGATGGCGTCCATCGGCCGGCCCTGGTGCAGCAGCTTGAGCGACAGGTGGTTCCTGGCCTCGCCCACCAGGCGCTGGCTCAGCACCTGCACCTCCTCGCTGAAGGTGGGCGGGGCGAAGCCCTGGCCCCAGACCTCGCGGTGCAGGGTGTCCACCAGCTCGGCGCGGCAGTATTCGGGCGCCAGCGGGCCGTCGGTCTCCAGCCGGCGCGTGAGGGTGGCCGCGTCCAGCCATTCCTGGGCGACCTGGGCGAAGGCCTGCCCGAAGGCCGCGAAATGCTCCGCGGCCACGGTGCAGCCCGCGGCCATGGCGTGGCCGCCGAACTTGAGGATCACGCCCGGGTGGCGCTTGGCCACCAGGTCCAGCGCGTCGCGCAGGTGAAAGCCCGCGATCGACCGGCCCGAGCCCTTGAGCTCGTGCTCCCGGCCCGGCGCGCCGCTGGCGGCGAAGACGAAGCTGGGGCGGTGCAGCCTGTCCTTGAGGCGCGAGGCGACGATGCCCACCACGCCTTCGTGGAAGTCGGGGTCGAACACGCTGATCGCGGGCGGCGGTTCCTCGCCCTCGTCGAACAGGCTCTCGGCCAGCAGCAGCGCCTGCTCGCGCATGCCGCCTTCGAGCTCGCGGCGCTCGCGGTTGATGGCGTCCAGCTGCCGGGCCAGTTCGGCGGCGTGCGCGGGGTCGTCGGTGAGCAGGCATTCGATGCCCAGCGTCATGTCGGCCAGGCGGCCCGCGGCGTTGATGCGCGGCCCCAGGGCGAAGCCGAAGTCGAAGGTGGTGGCTGCCTGCGCCTTGCGCCCGGCGGCGTCGAACAGGGCCTGTATGCCGGGCTGCATCTGGCCGGCGCGCATGCGCTTCAGGCCCTGGGCCACCAGGCGGCGGTTGTTGTTGTCCAGGCGCACCACGTCGGCCACGGTGCCCAGCGCGACCAGCGGCAGCAGCGGCTCCAGCCGGGGCTGGCTGGCCTGGTCGAAGCGGCCGCGCGCGCGCAGCTCGGCGCGCAGTTGCATGAGCACGTAGAACATCACGCCCACGCCGGCGATGGACTTGCTCTCGAAGCCGCAGCCCGGCTGGTTGGGGTTGACGATGGCGTCGGCCGCCGGGAGCAGGGGGCCGGGCAGGTGGTGGTCGGTGACGAGCACGGCCAGGCCCAGGGCCTTGGCCTCGGCCACGCCCTCCACGCTGGCGATGCCGTTGTCCACGGTGATGAGCACGTCGGCGCCCTGCTGCGCCACGCGCCGGGCGATCGGCGGGGTGAGGCCGTAGCCGTCCACCACGCGGTCGGGCACCAGGTACTGGACGTGGCGCGCGCCCAGCAGCTTGAGGCCCCGCACGCCCACGGCGCAGGCGGTGGCGCCGTCGCAGTCGTAGTCGGCCACGATGGCGAGGCGCTTGTCCTGGGCGATGGCGTCGGCCAGCAGGGCGGCGGCCTCGCGCGCGCCCTTGAGCGTGTCGGGCGGCAGCAGGAGGGCCAGGGCGTCGTCGAGCTCCTCCTTGGCGCGTATGCCGCGCGCCGCGTACAGGCGCGCCAGCAGCGGGTGCACGCCGGCCTGCTCCAGCGCCCAGACGGCGCGCGGTGGAATGTCTCTAGCTATTATTTTCATAGTTGTTCGCGCACGCTGGAAAAGCGCTGCGGTCTCAAAAGGCCTTGAATGCGCCGGCCCAGGCCGCGCGGGGCCGTGTGCCAGCTGGCGGCGCTGCGCTCGCCGCACAGCGTCAGGCGCGCCGCGCCGCCCTGCGCCACGTGCGCGGCCAGGCGGGCCACGGGGCCGGCGTCCAGCGCCTTCCAGGCCTCGCTCCAGGCGCGCCAATCCCCGCGCAGGGCCGCGTCGCGCAGCGTGGCGGGCATCTCGGGCATGGCCGCGGGCGCGGGCGGCTCGGGCAGGGCGCCCGCGCCGTGCACCCAGAAGGCGTTGACGGGGGGCAGGCCCTGCGCGGCGCGCGCGTCGTTGAAGGGGTGGGTGTAGAGCAGCATCTGCACCTCGCTGTGCAGGCGGTGCAGGGTGCGGGCAGCGGCGCTGTCGGCCAGCCAGGGGCGCACGTCGCGCTGCAGCACGCGGTCGAGCGACGCGGTGGCCAGGTCCGCGAACAGGGCACCGCGCGCCAGCCAGCGCGTGGGCTGGTCGTAGGCCAGGGTGATGCCGTCCTGCTCGAACCAGGGCGCCAGCAGGGCCAGCAGGGCGCGCGACTGCGCCTCGTCCAGCCGCAGCTGCGCCGGGTCGCTCAGCACGCACTGGTCCATGCCCACCTGCCACTGGCAGGGGCTGACGAAGGCCCAGGCCTGCCCCTGGGTGCCGGCGGGCGCCTGGCTTTGCTCCCAGGCGGCCCAGGGCGTGGTGCCATGGGGGCCGGCGGGCAGGCCCAGGTGGCGGGCCAGGGCGCGTTCGTGGGGCGGGCTGAAATCGGTCTCGCTGCCGCGGTCGCCGTCCGCGGGCGCCAGGCGGCCCAGCAGCCGCTCCAGCCGGGGCAGGACCAGGTCCTGCGAGGCCTGCCGGCATTCCGGTGCCGGGCTGTCGGCGTAGGCGATGAGCACATGGAGGGAGGGGGACATGGGAGGGTATTGTCCGGGATGCCACAATCGCGGGCGCTGCGCGGCCCGTGTGCCACCCACGTTGCCCTCTCCGGCGTCGCGCAAGTCTTGGACACCATGCAAATTCCCTACGAACTGGCCCTGGGCTGGCGCTACACCCGGGCGGGCCGCGCCACGCGGCGCAATGGCTTCATCTCCTTCATCTCGGGCGTGTCCATGCTGGGCATCGCGCTCGGGGTGGCGGCGCTCATCATCGTGCTGTCGGTGATGAACGGCTTCCAGAAGGAGGTGCGCGACCGCATGCTCAGCGTGGTCTCGCACATCGAGATCTTCGCGCCGGGCGGCGCGGCGCTGCCCGATCCGCAGCGCACCCTGGCCGAGGCGCGCGCCAACCCCAACGTGATCGGCGCCGCGCCCTTCGTCGCCGCGCAGGCGCTGCTGGCGCGCGGCGAGGACATGAAGGGCGCGCTGGTGCGCGGCATAGATCCCGCGCGCGAGCCCGAGGTGACCGACCTGGCGGCCGAGAGCGTGCAGGGCCTGCAGGCCCTGGTGCCGGGCGGGTTCCGCGTGGTCCTGGGCAGCGAGCTGGCGCGCCAGCTCGGCGTGCAGCCGGGCGATGTGGTGACGCTGATCGCGCCGTCCGGCCAGGTCACGCCCGCGGGCGTGGTGCCGCGCCTCAAGCAGATGACGGTGGCGGGCACGTTCAACTCGGGCCACTACGAGTACGACTCGGCCCTGGTGCTGATGCACCATGAGGATGCCGAGCGCATCTTCCGCCTGGAGGGCCCGACCGGCGTGCGCCTGAAGCTCAAGGACCTGCACGCGGCCCCCGAGGTCGCGCAGCAGCTCGCGCGCAGCCTGTCGGGAGACCTGCTGATCCGCGACTGGACGCAGCAGAACAAGACCTGGTTCGCCGCCGTGCAGCTGGAAAAACGCATGATGTTCATCATCCTCACGCTGATCGTCGCCGTGGCGGCCTTCAACCTGGTGTCCACCCTGGTCATGACCGTGACCGACAAGCGCGCCGACATCGCCATCCTGCGCACGCTGGGCGCCAGCCCCAGGAGCATCATGGGCGTCTTCGTGGTGCAGGGCGCCATGGTGGGCGTGATCGGCACGCTGGGCGGGCTGCTGCTGGGCCTGGGCATCGCCTTCAACATCGACGTCATCGTGCCGGCCATCGAGCGGGCGCTGCACACCACCTTCCTGCCCCAGGACATCTACCTGATCAGCCGCATGCCCAGCGAACCGCAGAGCGGCGACATCGTGCCGATCGCCGTCATCTCCCTGGTGCTGGCCTTCGTCGCCACCCTGTACCCGAGCTGGCGCGCCAGCCGCGTGAACCCGGCGGAGGCGCTGCGCTATGAATGAGATCGTGCTGCAGGCCCGGGGCCTGGCCAAGCGCTTCACTGAGGGGCGGCTCGACGTGAGCGTGCTCAGGGGCGTGGACTTGCAGGTGCGCGCGGGAGAGACGCTGGCCATCGTGGGCGCCTCGGGCTCGGGCAAGAGCACGCTCCTGCACCTGCTGGGCGGGCTGGACGCGCCGACCGCGGGCACGGTGACGCTCAAGGGCCAGGTGCTGGGCGCGCTCTCGCCCGGCGCGCAGGGGCGACTGCGCAACGCGCACCTGGGCTTCATCTACCAGTTCCACCACCTGCTGCCCGAATTCAGCGCGCAGGACAACGTGGCCATGCCGCTGCGCATACGCCGCGCGCCCTATGCGCAGTGCATCGCCCAGGCGGTGCAGATGCTGCAGGCCGTGGGCCTGGCCGAGCGCGTGCACCACCGGCCGTCGGAGCTGTCGGGCGGCGAGCGCCAGCGCGTGGCCATCGCGCGCGCCCTGGTCACGCGCCCGGCCTGCGTGCTGGCCGACGAGCCCACGGGCAACCTGGACCGCGCCACGGCGGACGCGGTGTTCCAGCTCATGCTGCGGCTCGCGCGCGAGCAGGGCACGGCGTTCGTGATGGTCACGCACGACGAAACGCTGGCGGCGCGCTGCGACCGGGTGGCGCGGCTGGTGTCCGGCGTATTGGAGTGAAATCGGGCACCAGCGCTTGGTGGGATCGCGCTGGCAGCTACTCTGTTTGATGAATCAGGCAAAAAAAAGCCGCAGCGTGGAATGCGCTGCGGCGTGCCGGGGGCGCCACGGAGGCGCCCGGCGGGATCGCGGAATTACTTGAGCGACAGGATCCAGCTCACCAGCTGCTTGGCCTCGGCCTCGTTGACCTGCGCGTTGGCGGGCATGGGCACGGGACCCCACACGCCGGAGCTGCCCTTCATCACGTGCTGGACCAGCGTGGCCTCGGCGCCCTTGCCGGCGTATTTCTTCGCCACTTCCTTGTAGGCGGGGCCGACCAGCTTCTTGTCCACGGCGTGGCAGGCCATGCAGTTCTTGGACTTGGCCATGGCCTCATCCGCCATGGCGGGCGCAGCGACCGACAATGCCATCGCAAGGGTGATCAGGGTACGTTTCATCGCGGGGTTCCTCTAGGGGTTGGGGTACATTTGGCCTTCAATGCGATTGTAGTGTTCACGGTTGACGGGTTCCAAACGAAAGCCCGCACCCTGGCGGAGGATGTGACCATGTATGCCTTGCTTTTGGGCGTTTTGTTGATGCTGCTCAAATATCTGGAGATAGGCCCCGTGGCGCATTGGCCGTGGTGGTGGGTGCTGTCGCCCTTTGCCGTCGCGGCCGCATGGTGGGCATGGGCCGACGCGACGGGCTACACCAAGCGCAAGGCCATGGAAAAGATGGAGCGGCGCAAGAACGAGCGCATCAACAGGCACAAGGAGGCCCTGGGCATGGGCCCGCGCAGGCGGCGGTAGCGCTGGCCCGTCGCGCGTCAAAACAGGTCCAGCACCGCGCCCTTGCTGGCGCTGGCCGCGTTGAAGGCGAACTTGGCCTGCACGCCGCGCGTGTAGCGCGGCGCCGGCGCCGTCCAGCCGGCGCGGCGGCGCGCGAGCTCCTCGTCGCCCACGTCCAGCTGCAGCAGCAGCCGGTGGGCGTCGATGGTGATGCTGTCGCCCTCGTGCACGAGGGCGATGGTGCCGCCGACGAAGGCCTCGGGCGCGACATGGCCCACGACCATGCCCCAGGTGCCGCCCGAGAAGCGCCCGTCGGTGATCAGGCCCACGCTCTCGCCCAGCCCCTGTCCGATCAGGGCGCCGGTGGGCGCCAGCATCTCGGGCATGCCGGGGCCGCCCTTGGGGCCCAGGTAGCGCAGCACCATCACGTCGCCGGCCTTGATCTTGCCGTCGAGGATGGCGGCCAGCGCCGACTGCTCGTCGTCGAACACGCGCGCCGGGCCGGTGATGACCGGGTTCTTCAGTCCGGTGATCTTGGCCACCGCGCCCTCGGGGCTCAGGTTGCCCTTGAGGATGGCCAGGTGGCCGTGGTCGTAGAGCGGCCTGTCGATGGGGCGGATCACGTCCTGGTCGGCGCGCGGCTGGTCGGGAACATCCTTGAGGGTCTCGGCGATCGTCCTGCCGGTGATGGTCATGCAGTCGCCGTGCAGGAGCCCGGCGTTCAGCAGCATCTTCATCACCTGCGGGATGCCGCCGGCGCGGTGCAGGTCGACGGCCAGGTATCTGCCGCTGGGCTTCAGGTCGCAGAACACAGGCACCTTCTGGCGCATGCGCTCGAAGTCGTCGATGCTCCAATCGACGCCCGCGGCGTGGGCGATGGCCAGGAAGTGCAGCACGGCGTTGGTCGATCCGCCCACGGCCATGATGACGGCGACGGCGTTCTCTATGGCCTCGCGCGTGACGATGTCGCGCGGCTTCAGGTCGCGGCGTATGGCCTCGATCAGCACCTTGGCCGATTCCCTGGCGGAGTCGGCCTTCTCCTGGTGTGGGTTGGCCATGGTGGAGGAGTAGGGCAGGCTCATGCCCAGCGCCTCGAACGCGCTGCTCATGGTGTTGGCGGTGTACATGCCGCCGCACGAGCCGGTGCCGGGGATGGCGTGCCGCTCGATGTCCTTGAGCTCCTGGTCGCTGATCTTGCCCGCGGCGTTCTCGCCCACGGCCTCGAACACGCTGACGATGTTCAGATCGCAGCCGTGCAGGCAGCCGGGCAGGATGGTGCCGCCGTACACGTAGATGCTGGGCACGTTGGCGCGCAGCATGCCCATCATGCCGCCGGGCATGTTCTTGTCGCAGCCGCCGATGACCACGCAGCCGTCCATCCACTGGCCCTGCACGCAGGTCTCGACGCAGTCGGCGATCACCTCGCGGCTGACCAGGCTGTACTTCATGCCCTCGGTGCCCATGGCCATGCCGTCGCTGATCGTGGGCGTGCCGAACACCTGCGGGTTGCCGCCGGCCTCGCGTATGCCTTCGACGGCGGCGTCGGCCAGGCGCTGCAGGCCGCTGTTGCATGGCGTGATGGTGCTGTGGCCGTTGGCCACGCCGACCATGGGCTTGTCGAAGTCGGCCTCGGCGTAGCCCATGCCGTAGTACATGGAGCGGTTGGGCGCGCGCGCCTTGCCCTGGGTGATGTGGGCGGAGCGGCGGTTCAGGGGCGTGGGGTCGGTCATGGCGGTCCGTCCTGGCGCTGTGGAGGTGGCGGATAGTTTGGTCGCCGGCGCCCCGGCTGTCCAGCGCGGCCCGCGCCGGGCCTGATGCCGGCGTGGGTTGCGGACGTGCGACATAATCAAACGGTTTTGCCCATGGCGGGGCTCAAGAGGCCTGCGCTGCGGCGCGCGCCGGCCCCCAAGCGCACGGGCCATTCCCCATAAGCCCATCCTCTCCCGCAACCACGATGCCCGCATACCGTTCCAAGACCTCCACCGCCGGCCGCAACATGGCAGGGGCCCGCTCCCTGTGGCGCGCCACCGGCATGAAAGACGAAGACTTCTCCAAGCCCATCATCGCGGTGGTCAACTCGTTCACCCAGTTCGTGCCCGGCCACGTGCACCTGAAGGACCTGGGCCAGCTCGTGGCGCGCGAGATCGAAGCCGCCGGCGGCGTGGCCAAGGAGTTCAACACCATCGCCGTGGACGACGGCATCGCCATGGGCCACGACGGCATGCTGTACTCGCTGCCCAGCCGCGACATCATCGCCGACAGCGTGGAGTACATGGTCAACGCGCACTGCGCCGACGCCATGGTCTGCATCAGCAACTGCGACAAGATCACGCCCGGCATGCTCATGGCCGCCATGCGCCTGAACATCCCGGTGATCTTCGTCTCGGGCGGCCCCATGGAGGCCGGCAAGGCCAGGCTGGCCGTGCCCGGCACCAGCACCGTGCAGTTCAGGAAGCTCGACCTGATCGACGCCATGGTCATGGCCGCCGACGACAAGGTCAGCGACGCCGACCTGGCCGAGGCCGAGCGCAACGCCTGCCCCACCTGCGGCTCGTGCTCGGGCATGTTCACCGCCAACTCCATGAACTGCCTGACCGAGGCGCTGGGCCTGTCCCTGCCCGGCAACGGCACCGTGGTGGCCACGCACGCCGACCGCGAGCAGCTGTTCAAGCGCGCGGGCCGGCGCATCGTGGAGCTGGCGCGCCAGCACTACGAGCAGGGCGACGAGCGCATCCTGCCGCGCTCCGTGGGCTTCGAGGCCTTCGAGAACGCGATGACGCTGGACATCGCCATGGGCGGCTCCACCAACACCATCCTGCACCTGCTGGCGATCGCGCAGGAGGCCGGGATCGCCTTCACCATGCAGGACATCGACCGCCTCTCGCGCGTCGTGCCGCAGCTGTGCAAGGTGGCGCCCAACACCGACAAGTACCACATCGAGGACGTGCACCGCGCGGGCGGCATCATGGCCATCCTGGGCGAGCTCGAACGCGCCGGCAGGCTGCACACCGACGTGCCCACCGTCCACGCCCGCACGCTGGGCGAGGCGCTGGCGCAGTGGGACATCACCCGCACCGGCGACGAGGCCGTCAAGACCTTCTACATGGCCGGCCCGGGCGGCGTGCCCTCGCAGGTGGCCTTCAGCCAGAACGCGCGCTGGCCCAGCCTGGACCTGGACCGCGCCGCGGGCTGCATACGCTCGTATGACCACGCCTTCAGCAAGGAAGGGGGCCTGGCCGTGCTCACGGGCAACATCGCCAGGGACGGCTGCGTGGTCAAGACCGCGGGCGTGGATGACTCCATCCTGGTCTTTGAAGGCCCGGCCCACGTGGTCGAGTCGCAGGACGAGGCCGTGGAGCACATCCTGGCCGACCAGGTCAAGGCCGGCGACGTGGTCGTGGTGCGCTACGAAGGCCCCAAGGGCGGTCCCGGCATGCAGGAGATGCTCTACCCCACGAGCTACATCAAGTCCAAGGGCCTGGGCAAGGCCTGCGCGCTGCTGACCGACGGGCGCTTCTCGGGCGGCACCTCGGGCCTGTCGATCGGCCACTGCTCGCCCGAGGCGGCGGCCGGCGGCGCCATCGGCCTGGTGCGAAGCGGCGACCGCATCCGCATCGACATTCCCAACCGCACCATCGACGTGCTGGTGAGCGACGAGGAGCTCGCGCGCCGCCGCGCCGAGCAGGACGCCAAGGGCTGGAAGCCCGTAGAGCCGCGCCCGCGCAAGGTGTCGGCCGCGCTCAAGGCCTATGCGAAGCTGGTCACCTCGGCCGACAAGGGCGCGGTGCGCGACCTGTCGCTGCTGGACTGACGGGCAGGGCGGCGCTGGCGATGCTCCTGTTTTGCGAGCTGCCAGCGCTTGCCAAGCATCGATTTTTGTCCAGTGAGATGCTGAGACCCTTTGACGACGGGCGTCAGCAGCTCCTATTGTCGTAGCAAACCTTCCACGCCATGAACCTACTGCATGAACGCATCGCCGCCAGTTTCAACGCCCAGGGCCTGATGCGCACGCTGGGCGCGCGCCTGGTGCTGGTGCAGGACGGCGAGGTGCACATCGAGATGCCGTTCTCCGGGCACCTCACGCAGCAGCAGGGCTTCGTGCACGCGGGGGCGGTCACCAGCATCGTGGACAACGCCTGCGGCTACGCGGCGCTGACCAGGTCCGCGCCGGGGTGCGAGGTGGTCACAGCCGAATTCAAGACCAACTTCATGCGGCCCGCCATCGGCGAGCGCTTCGTCGCCGTGGGCAAGGTGCAGAGCGCCGGGCGCATGCTCACCGTGTGCAGCGGCGAGGTGCGCGCGTTTGCCGGCGCGGGGCCCGACTACAAGGTGGTGGCGCTGATGCAGGCCACCATGGTCAGCGTGCCGGCCGGTTCCTGAGCCTAATCGGCCTGCGACTGCAGGTAGTTCTGCAGGCCCATCTTGTCGATCAGGCCGATCTGCTTCTCCAGCCAGTAGGCGTGGTCTTCCTCGGTGTCGCGCAACTGGGCCCGCAGCATGTCGCGGCTCACGTAGTCGCCGTGGGTCTCGCACAGGGCGATGGCGGCCTTCAGGTGCGTGCGCACGCCGTACTCGGTGTCCAGGTCCTTGCGCAGCATCTCCGGCACCGTGGCGCCGGGCGTGAAGGCGTGCGGGCGCATGTCGGGCTTGCCCTCCAGCAGCAGGATGCGGCGCAGGATGGCGTCGGCGTGCTGCGTCTCCTCCTGCATCTCGTGGTCCATGCGCTCGTACAGGCGCACGAAGCCCTGGTCCTCGTACTGGCGCGAGTGGATGAAGTACTGGTCGCGCGCCGCCAGCTCGCCGCGCAGCAGATCCTTGAGGCAGTCGATGACGTCGGGGTGGCCTTGCATGATGCTGATCTTTTCTGAGTGTTGCGATCACCGCAGTATCGCGCGCATCGGTGGCCGACTCAAATATTGCGGCGATACACCTGCGGCACAATCCGCGCCATGCTGATGTACCCGCATATCGACCCCGTGGCCCTGCAGATCGGGCCCGTGGCCGTCCACTGGTATGGCCTGACCTATCTGGCCGGTTTCGCGCTGTTCATGTTCCTGGGGCTGCGCCGCCTGCGGCACGAGCCCTATGCGTCGCTTGCGGGCGAGCAGGCGTGGACGCGCAAGGACGTGGAGGACATCCTGTTCCTCGGCGTGCTCGGCGTGGTGGTGGGCGGGCGGCTGGGCTACTGCCTGTTCTACAAGCCGGGCTACTACCTGGCCCATCCGCTGGAGATCCTCTACGTGTGGCAGGGCGGCATGAGCTTCCACGGCGGGCTGCTGGGCGTGGTCGCGTCCATGCTGTGGTTCGCCCATTCGCGGCGCAGGCCATGGCTGCAGGTGGCCGACTTCGTGGCGCCCTGCGTGCCCACGGGGCTGGCGGCGGGGCGCATCGGCAACTTCATCAACGGCGAGCTGTGGGGGCGTTTTTGCGCGCCCGACCTGCCCTGGGGCATGGTGTTCCCGCAAAGCGGCTCCATGCTGCCGCGCCACCCGTCGCAGATCTACCAGTTCCTGCTCGAAGGGCTGCTGCTGTTCACGCTGCTGTGGCTGTACGCGCGCCGCCCGCGCAAGCGCGGCGAGGTGGCGGCGGCCTTCCTCGTGGGCTATGGCGCGCTGCGCTTCACGGCCGAGTATTTCCGCGAGCCCGACAGCTTCCTGGGCCTGCTGTCGCTGGGCATGAGCATGGGGCAGTGGCTGTGCGTGCCGATGATCGCGTTCGGTGCGGGGCTCTGGCTGCGGGCGCAAAAGCGCACGGCGTGACGCAATTTCAGCGGCTTGCGCGCAGCGCGAAAGACCACGCGAGCTGCGCCATGGGCCGCGCCGTGGCGCCGGCGGCCTTTGCCTGGGCGCTGGCGGCGGTGCCATCCTCCACGCGCTTGGCGATGCCCTGCAGGATGGCGGCGATG
>NZ_JBTNEH010000037.1:0-33271 GCF_054512775.1 Alicycliphilus sp. T452 | reverse complement strand
GCCCATACCCAATACCGTTACACACTGGCACATTAAAAGGTGCATTATCAGGTGTATAACAGGTTAAAATACAGGTACGGTGCAGCAATCAAGCGGTGCCGGTCATAAGGAAAATCATCATGGCTTCACCTGAACAATGCGCGATCGATGCACCCGAGACGGACGCCCAGGCGCAGGCGCCGGATTACCTCGGGACGGCCACCTACAGCCCGGAAGACAACAAACTTCGGTTCTACCCGTTCGCGCGACTGTCCAAGGAGGATTATCAGCGCGCCAAGGACGCGGGGTTTTCGTGGGCACCCCGCCAGGAGCTTTTCGTGGCCCCGATGTGGACGCCGGCCCGCGAAAACCTGATGCTGAAATGGTGCGGCGAGGTGGACGACGAAGACCGCACGCTCATGGAGCGCGCCGAGGACCGGGCCGACCGCTTCGACGGCTACAGCGAGCGCCGCAGCCAGGAGGCCGACGCGGTGCGCGCCAAGGTCAAGAGCATTTCGGATGGCATCCCCTTTGGCCAGCCGATCCTCGTCGGGCACCACAGCGAGCGCAGGGCGCGCAAGGATGCGCAGCGCATCGGTGACGGCATCCGAAAGGCGGTGAAGCTGTGGGACACGAGCGAATACTGGGAGCGCCGGGCCGCAGCGGCGAAGCAGCACGCGCAGTACAAGGAGCGCCCGGACGTGCGGCATCGCCGCATCAAGGGCATCGAGGCCGACCTGCGCAAGGCCAGGAAGAACGAGGCCGAGGCGCAGGAACTGGGCCAGCTGTGGGCCGCCGAAGGTCTCGACCTTGAAAGAGCGAAGACGCTGGCCGACCGCGGTTATTTCTCGGTGAAGGAACGCGGGGAGCAATGGGGCACCTCAGCCTATACCCTGTTGACGCGCTCCGAAAACCCGTGGAACGTGGAGGACGTGGCCGCCGCGGCGATCCGGCTCTACGCCCGAGGCCTGGAGCATTCCCGGCGCTGGATCGCCCATTACGAAAACCGCCTCGCCTACGAGCGCGCCATGCTCGCCGAGGATGGCGGCATCGCGGCCGATCAGTTCGACATTCAGCCGGGCGGACAGGTGCAGGTGCGCGGCGAATGGCTGAACGTGGTCCGCGTCAACCGCAAGGAGGGCCGCATCGTCAGCGTGACGACGGATTGCCGCTTTGTCCGAGTGAAGGGCATCGAGGAGGTGCGCGACTACAAGGCGCCGAGCGCGGAGCGGGCCGCCGCCGTGCGGGCCATCACGAAGAAACCGCCATTGGCCAACTACCCGCATCCCGGCGCCGTGGAGATGACCCAGGCCGAATGGAAGCGCACCCATGCCGACTACAAGGGCACGCGCGAGGCCGGCCAGGGCGCGCGGCAGGCCGGATTCTTCAGGCCCGAACTGCAAGACCGGACCGAATCGAAGGAGCATGGACGCCATCGCGTGCGCACGGTGGTGCGCGGCGGCTCCCTGGTGTCCGTATTCCTCACAGATGCCAAGATCGTGCAGCCGCCCCAGGCCGCAGAGACCCAGGAGGCGGCAGGATGAACACGCTTCAGGCCTTGAAGCGCATCCACGCGGGCGAGCAGCAAGGCGAAAGCCTTGTGGATGCGCCCATGCTGGATGCCGCCGCGCAGGTCGCCACCGGTGCCGGCGCCCTGGTCGAACTGATCGACGCGGCAGGGGACGCGCACGCGATCCTGACCAACGTTCTTGCCCACCAGGGCGGGACGATGACGGCAGCAGATCGGCGCAGCCGGGGTGAACTGGCACAGCGGCTGCATTCCATTCTGGACGCCCTGCATGGCGTGCAGGGTTGCGGGGGTGGACGATGAACGGCACGGACCGCCCACGCATGGCGGCGACCTATGCACCCGGCACGGTGCGCGCTCGCCGGTGGCACGGCGAGGGCGATGTGCGCGGCTACCGTCCGCCCCCGGGCTGGTCGGCCTGCGCCGACCTCACCGACATCCACCCCATCACGGGCCGCGCCTTGCCGCGTTCCACGTGGTGGCTCATCGAGACGAAGGAATAGCCGCTACCGGCACCACACCCAGGCCGCCCAGGCCTGGGGAATGCGGCTGGCGTGCCGCGCTGCGCGCCGAGAACCTGGCCAGCGGCGCCACAGGCGCCGGACACCCACAAGACGAGCGCGTTTCTCGATGAGAAACGCGGGCGAATGCTGCGCCCAGGACATGCGCCTGCAGGTGATCCGGCGGGCATCTTGTTCATCAGGGCGCGAGGCAGGTTGTGTGCCAGCCAAGGCCGCGCCACGCGCTCGGGCGGCGGTGGCGTGCGACGGCTTCGGGAGCCCTCAGCGACGACCAACGAGGCCGCGCCCTGGGCCAGCTTGGGGCGCGAATGGGCGCTGCGCCCTGGGCGCTGGGCACGTGCGCGATTGACCGGTGACATGGGCTTCGCCCATACCCAATACCGTTACACACTGGCACATTAAAAGGTGCATTATCAGGTGTATAACAGGTTAAAATACAGGCATGTTAAGACAGCATGCAGAGGCAAGATTATGGCCAAACTGACGAAAGCCCAGCGCAAGGCGCATGCCGAGGCCTGCAAGATTCTGCAGAAGGATGCGCTGTCCATCGACGAGAAAATCTTCGTGCTGGAGAACTGGCACGAAGGCGCGGAGCACATGAACGGCGCGATCGGCGCGCACTTCACGCCGAGCGGACTGGCCCGCGACTTCGCCATCGATGCGGGCGGCGGGCGGCGCGTGATCGATCTGTGCGCGGGCATCGGCGGCCTGGGCTTCTGGCTGGACCTCGATGGCCGTGCGGGGGAGATGGTTTGCGTGGAGGTGAACCCGGCCTATGTCGAAGTCGGACGCAAGATCCTGCCGCAGGCGCAATGGATCTGCGGCGACGTGTTCGCGCTGCCTGATCTTGGATGGTTCGACCTCGCCATATCAAACCCGCCATTCGGGCGCAGTGCCGCGCGCTCGGCCCGGCAGGGCGCGCGCTACACCGGCGCGAGCTTTGAATATCACGTGATGGACATGGCCGCCGACATGGCCGGGCGGGGCGCTTTCATCGTTCCCCAGAGCAGCGCACCCTTTCGCCTCAGCGGCGCGCCGCACTACACCGTCACGCGAAGCGATGCCATCAGCGAGTTGTACGAGCAGACCGGCATTGAAATGGCCGCCGGCTGCGGGGTGGATACCAGTTTCTACCGCAACGACTGGCACGACGTGGCGCCACTGTGTGAAGTGGTGCTGTGCGAGTTTGAAGAAGCCCAGGCCTACCGCGAAGCGCATCCGCCGAAGTCCACGACCGCGCGGGCCGTGCGGAGCCAGCACGCGGCGGCACACGATGACGGGCGACAGGCGGCGCTCTTTGCGTGATCGCCAGGGAACGAGCCGCAAGCCATGAGGTTCCACCGTTTCGAGGCCTACCGGCCCTATGAAGTGACGCCGCGCAAGCTGTCGGCCCTGGCGCGCCGCCAGCGCGCCGAGCGCGAGGCGCTGCCCTTGTTCGCCGAGCAGATCGCGGCCGAACAGCCCAGCGCGGCAGAGGTGATGGCCCAGCGCAGCACGCAATGGACGCGCGCGTTCCGGCGCGACAGGGATCGCGCGGCCGAGCAGTGGCGGAGAGGGCGGCGCGAGCTTCGGGCACTGCCCGAAGCGCAGCGCGCATGGTTCCTGCAGTACTGGCAGCAGGAATGGCGCGGCCCTTTGACCGCGCACTATCTGCTGATGCTGCTGAACATGGCGCGCACCGGGCGGCTGCAGGACGAGCAGTAAGGCAGGCGCGCCCTGGCCGGCGGGCGGCCGGCGCGGTGGCGGCCGCTTGCGCTGGCCGTCACCGCGCGCCGCGTCCTGCGGCCGCGGCGACGAACTGACGGGCGCTTGCGCGGCCCGCCAGTCCGCTACTGCGAGCCAGCCGCCTGGATCGCGCGCTTGGCGCCTGCATCGAGCGCGGGCCACGCTTTCAGCGTGGCAGTGCCGACCTGCACGGCGGTGCGCTGCTGCACCAGGCGCGTAGTGGCGTAGGCTGCCCATCCCGAGACGCAGATCAACACCACGACGAGCAGCACGGCCAGGCCGCCGAAACGCCTGCCCGCCCTGGGCGGCGGGCCGCCCGGGCGCCGGGCGGCGCCGACAGCACCCGCCTCGATGCGGGCGGCGGCATTCTCCAGCCGCTGCGCGGCCGCCACCATGCCGCGGCCGGCTTCGCCGGCCTTGGCCAGGTCGGCGCGCACGCCCTGCACCAGGCCGCCCAGCTGCTCCAGATCCGCATCCAGCTCGGTGTGGCACAGGCGCTGCGTGTCCTGCAACTCGCCGTGTTCCCGCTGCGCCCGCTCCAGCCGCTCCAGCAGGTCGGCGAAGTCGGCCATCAAGACCTTGACGGCCGCGTCGCGGGCGGTGGTCGGCGCGTTCATTTCTTGCCGATGCCGATGATCTTCCAGACTTCGGCCAGATTCTCCTGCGCGGTTTGCGCCAGGTCCTTGTTCATCTGGCCGTCCACCGCCTCTTCCATGCCCGAAAGATCGCCCGCTGCGCGGGCCTCGGTGCGCTTCGCGCGCCAATCGGTCTTGTCCTCGGCCAGTTCGCGGATGGTCTTGCCCGAACCCTTCACGCGGTCGTACAGCTCGTTGCTGACGACCACGGCCTCGGGCTTGTAGGCGGCCCGGTTGCCGGTGGATTCGAGGTAGCCGTAGATCTGGCTGTAGGCGTCGACCAGGGACACGCCATCATTGGCGAACTGGTTGAAGACGACCCGAATGCGCTTGGGGTCAAACCCGCGCTCGGCGAGCCATTCCAGCGTGGAGATCGTGTCGCGCTGCTGCTTTTCCTGGGGCACCACGGGCACGACGATCAAATCGATCTCGTGAACGGCGCTTTTGAATTTCTTCATTTCCGCCATGAACCGGGTGACGTTGGACGCGCCCACATCGAGAATCACGTCGCCTTCGGCCATCATCAGCTCACGGAATATTTCTCGAAAGCTGGAGGCCTCGATTTCCTCGACTTCGATGCCTTGAATCGTATCGGCGTCGGAGGAATTGACCGACTCGACAGAAATGATTTTGGCGCCAGGCCGCATTGCTGCGAAAAGATGAACGGCCAGTGTGCTCTTGCCGACGTTACCGGACAGATTGATGAGTGCAATGTTCATGGTTTGTTCTTGCGTTTGATAAGTTTGCTGAAATCCTGGCGGCTGACAGCGCGTGCGCGGCGTAATTCATCAGACGCCGAGGTGAAACCGGGTTTTGCCGTTGCATCCGATTCGGACATTTTCAATTCGACGGGTCTTTTCTCCAGCTTTCCGAAAATCAGTGGCGACAGGCCCCCAGGCGCTGGTTGCGAAACTGGAGGTCTGGCCGCCAGGCGCGCGTGATGCTTGCGCATCTCGCGCGCGTACAGGTTCTCGTAGTAGGCGGGCGTCAGATCCAGACCACCGGAGGTGATCGCCACGTGGATCTGGGCATGGGAGAACCCATCCTGTCTAGCCGCATTGATCTGGTGCAGCGCCTTGGCCAGGATCGCGGCCTTCTTCTTCAGGCCCAGTTCGACGGCTCCGGCCACAGCTGCGCGGACACGGCCGAGGGCCGAGGTGGATTCGCCTGTATCGATCACTTTTGCTCTGGAAATGCTAAGAAAACGCTCTGATTGTAGTCCATGAGTTAGAGTCCAGTCCTGAAAAGTGCTCTGGAAATGCTCGGAATATGCTCTGGAAGACTGGGCGTGCCCCCCTTCGGGGGTCGTTCCCTTGCAGGTTTCGCTATCGCTCATCGCCTTCGGCGACCGCTGCGCGGCCTTCCAGGCAACTCACGCGGGGGAGGGCGAAGGGGGTGCTCCAAACGACCGGCAGTGAGGTGCTGGAGGCCGCTGCTGGGGCGTTCCAGGGCCACGCCCCAGACCCCTGGCCCACATGAGCGAGATCGACCGGCGCGCCTGAGCCGCCTGTGCACAAGCCAGGGCTCCGCATGGATATATATGCACAAGCCTGCCCAGCGACGCCCTACGGCGTCGCTGGGCCCCGGCTTGCGCACATACCCACGCTGCGCACCTGCCTTGCACACAGGGGGACGCCTACGGCCTGACGCGCTTCGCTTGCCACAGCCCGCACCAATGAAGGTGCGGGCTGGAACAGCCGGTGCCCCTGAACTGGCCTCGGTGCCTGATCTAAGCGTCGCAGAGGAAACCGAGCGCGCCAGACGAGCCTGGCACTCGACCTGGCCCGCACTTTTCGCGCCCTTGCTGCATTCCCCGGCGCTTCGCGCTGCCCTCAGACGCCCGCGACCCGGCGATGCCGGGTCGCAACCCTGGCGCGCCAGGGTTCTACACACCATACGCACCACAGGTGCCAGGTGTAAAGCGTTGTCGTGATTGGATATGTTGGGTATACTGGAGGCGTGGTTAGGTGTACTAACAGCGCATGAGTCTATATTTCATGCGGTTTTCCAGGTATACCGATAAAAAGGAAGGTGCATGTCCCGACTCGTTCAGTTCAAGCTCTCGGCGCAGGATTCAGAGAGGGCGTTCGAGGCCCTGGAGCGTTCCCCGGCGCGGAACCTCAACATGCTGGCCAAGGAGGTCTTCCTGCAGTTCCTGGCCAATCAGGATGGCCAAGCCGGGCACTTGTCTGGCATCGCCCAGCAGCTCGAAGAGATCAGGGCGCAGCAGCAGGAAATCGTCGACATGCAGCGCGCAGCCGATCCCGACACGCAGCTCAGCATGGTGGCCGCGCTCTTCCTTCTGATGTACCGATCGGTCAATGTGAATGCCCGTGCCGAACTGGATGAGATATTCAATTCCGATGCCGTCATCAACTACCTGAAACAGGAAGGTTGATATGGCACGGGCGAATAGAACTCCAGACGACGCCCTGCGAGGATGGCTGGTGGTTACCACCTTGCTTCTGGTTTTGGCAGGGTGGATAGCCGGTTTTCTGCTGTACTACCGGGTTCCCAAGTCCATGATCATCAAGGGCGTCTGGTTTGGAATCCTGGCCACGCCCTCCAATCCGGTTTTATGGGTCGGGCCGTTCATAGGACTAATGCTGGGGGTGGTCTTGTTCATCTACGGGGCCATTCGATGGACGACGAAATTCGGCGGCGCAGAATATATGCGCCATTTGCGCGGTCCGCGCATGGAAAACCAGTACGCGCTGCGCTCAAGGACCAAAAGCGGAAGCGGGCAATTGAGGTTCATGGACACGCCGGTGCCGCGGGACGTGGAGAGCACGCATTTTCTGGCGGGCGGCTCCACCGGAACGGGTAAAAGCCAGTGCATTGCCGAGTACATCGAAAGCGAGCAGGAGCGCGGCGAACGAACCATTTGCATCGACCCGGACGGCGGTTTCATGCGGCACTTCTTCCGGCCCGGCGACGTGATCCTCAACCCCTTCGACGCGCGCGGGCAGGGCTGGTCGGTGTTCAACGAGATCCGCTCATCTTTCGATTGCGAGCAGTACGCCATCAGCATGATCCCGCGCAGCCCATCGACGGAGCAGGAATCATGGAACTCCATGGCCCGGACCATCGTTTCCGAAACGCTGCATGTGCTCATCCGGAACAACGAGCTTTCCACCGACAGGCTGGTGCATTGGCTGACTTCTGCGAGCAACCGCGACCTGCAGACGCTGCTGGCCGGCACGCCGGCGGAGGGCTGCTTCCACGGCGCCGAGGAAACCCTGGCGTCCATCCGCGTGGTGCTGACGCAGTACGTGACACCCCACAAATACCTGGCCTCGGGCAGCTTCTCCTTCCGGGACTTCATCGAGAACAGCGAGGGCAACGTTTGGGTGACCTGGCGGCAGGACCAGCTGCAGGCACTCAAGCCGCTGATTTCCTGCTGGACGGACGTGATCTGCGCGGCCGTGCTGTCCATGAGCGACGACCGTGACCGCGGCCTGCACCTGATCCTGGACGAACTGGACTCGCTGGAGAAGCTGAACTACCTTGTGGACGCGGCCACGAAGGGGCGCAAGAAAGGGCTGCGCATCCTGGCCGGCATCCAGAGCCTGGCGCAGCTGCGGCGAACCTATGGCGACGACGACGCCCTCACGCTGCGCAATTCGCTGCGGTCGGTTGCCCTGTTCGGTGTCGCCGAGATGGACACCTACACGGCGGAGGAATTCAGCCGCGGCCTGGGCGAACAGACGGTGATTCGGCGCAACGACAGCGTTTCGGTCGGCGGCCGAGGCGGCTCGCGCGGCACCACCGGCACCAGGCAAGACACCGAGCGTGTCGTGTCGCCTGCAGAGATCCACCTTCTGCCCAACCTGACCGGCTATCTCAAGTTCGCCGGCAACTACCCCATCGCCCGCGTCAAGCTGCAGTACAAGGCCCGGCCCGACGTGATCGACCCCATGGTGATGGCCGAGCAGTACAGCAAGCCCATCCGCGGTTCCGCCGGCATCTTCGCCGGCGCATGAGGAGCGTCCCATGCTGAGCTTCCAAGCCGTCACTTCCAGCAAGCAGGCTGCGCACTATTTCGAGTCGGCAGACGACTACTACGAAAAAGAGGGCCACCGTGGCGAATGGCTCGGCAAGGGAGCCGAGGAGCTTGGGCTCACGCAGCAGCTGCAGGTGGATCGAGAGAGCTTCAAGGACATTCTGGACGGCAAGCTGCCCAACGGCGTGCGCGTGCGCTTCTCCGACCTGCGCTCGGATGACCGCAAGGGCATGGACTACACGTTTTCCGCGCCCAAGAGCGTCAGCCTACAGGCGCTGATCGCTGGCGATGCCGGCGTCACGGCTGCGCACGATCGGGCCGTCAAGCGCGCCGTGCAGCAACTGGAGAAGCTGGCCCACGCGCGCATCAAGGAGCAGGGGCAGAGCTACCGCGTGCGCACCGGCGTGATCGTCGCGGCTGCGTTCCGGCACGAGTTGTCGCGCGCCCAGGACCCGCAGCTGCACACCCACGTGATCGTCGCCAACCTCACCAAGCGCCCGGACGGCCAATGGCGCGCGATGAGCAACGAGGACATCCAGCACAGCATCAAGGCCCTGGGCGCCTACTACCGCACGGCGCTGGCCGAGGAACTGCGGGCGAGCGGCTATGGGCTGAGGGAGACGCAGAAAGGCTACTGGGAACTGGCCCACATTTCCGACGAGTTGATCCAGCACTACAGCACCCGGGCCCGGCAGATCGAGGAGGCCTTCGAGGCTCGCGGCGTGAACCGCGACACGGCCAACACCGCACTGGCACAGTCCGTGACCTTGATGACGCGCGACAAGAAGTCGGAAGTGGATCGCACCTTGCTGCGCGAGGAGTGGATCGAGAGCGCACGAGCAGCAGGCCTCAGCATGGATGCGCTGCTGGCCGCCAAGGAAAACAGCACGGCGCCGGACGTGGCCCGCCTGCGTGCCGACCCGGCGATGAAGGAGGGGGCGGCCGCGGCCCTGAACTTCGCAGTCGAGCACCTGAGCGAGCGTCAAGGGCTATTCACGCGCAAAGAACTGGTTGAACTGTCCATGTCCAAGGCTGCGACCACATCCACCATCAGCGCCGTCATGGCCGAGGTGGAAGCGGCCGAGAACGACGGCCGCCTGGTGCGCGAGTTGCCGCTGTACCAGACGGCACGCTCGCTCAACCAGGCCAAGAAGAACGAGGACGACAAGCAGGCCTCGCATTTCATGGACGTGCCCGAGACCGCCAAGCTCACGCGCACGACATGGATCGGGGCCACGATGCACGCGCGCGGGCTGAATGAGGAACAGGCCACCATCGAGGTGGACCGTGCCATCCAGAAAGGGGCGCTGGTGCTGGCCGAAGCGCGTTATACGACGCCGCAGGCCCAGGCCATCGAGCGCAGCATCCTTGCCATCGAGCGCGACGGGCGCGGCGCCCTGCAGCCGATCCTGAGCGACGAGGGCCTGGCGGCGCGGCTGGCCGCGAGCGACCTGAACCAGGGCCAGCGCGAGGCGGTGGAAATGATCCTCGGCACCACGAACCGCTTCGTGGCGGTGCAGGGCTATGCCGGCACCGGCAAAAGCCATATGCTGGAGCGCACCATCAACGAAATCACCCAAGACGCGACCCAGCAATCCCTGGCCGCCGGATTCGACGTGGTGGGCCTGGCGCCCTACGGCACCCAGGTGGCGGCCCTGCGCGAACTAGGCGTGGAGTCCAACACGCTGGCCAGCTTCCTGGCCAGCCGGAAGGCGCAGGCGGCCTTGAGCGAGAAATCGGTCGTGCTCTTGGACGAGGCCGGCGTCGTGCCCGCTCATCAGCTGGCCCAGGCGATGCGGATCGTGGAGAAGGCCGGCGCGCGCATGGTCATGCTGGGCGACCGCAAGCAGACGGGCGCGGTGGAGGCCGGCAAGCCCTTTGCGCAGCTGCAGGACGCCGGCATGCTGCAGGCTCAGCTGCGAGAAATCCAGCGGCAGCGCAATCCGGAAATCAAGGCCGCCGTGCTCAATGCCGCGAACGACCAGACCAACAAGGCCGTCACGCGGCTGCTGGGCAGCATCCGCGAGGTGCCGGAAGAGCAGGATCGCTATCAGGCCATTGCCTCCGACTTCACCGCGCTGTCCCCCCAGGAACGCGAGGCGACCCTGATCGTGGCCGGCACCAACGAGGCGCGCCACAGCATCAACGAGATGGTGCGCAAACGCATGCGCCTGGAGGGAGGCCTCAAGTACACCGTGCTGGAGAACGTGGACGCCACGCGCGCCCAACTCAAGCAGCCGGCCACCTACGCCCCGGATCTGGTGGTGAGCTATCACCGCGAGGGGCAGAACATCCAGCGCGGCGTGGACTACGCAGTGGTGGGCGTGGAAGGCGATCAAGTGGTGCTGCGCGGCAGCGACGGCCAGAACGTCACGGTCAAGCCCGCCCAGCACTTCTCGGCCACGCTGCACAAGAAGTACGACATCGAGATCGCGCCCGGCGATCTGCTCAAGATCACCAAGAGCGACAAGCAGCTCGGCCTGCTCAACGGCGACCGGGTGCGGGTGCAGGCTGTGAGCGCCGAGGCCGTTACCGTCAAGACGGAGCGCGGCACCATCGTGGCCATCCCGGCGCAGCGTCCCATGAACCTGCAGCACGGCTACGCCACCACGATCCATTCCTCTCAGGGCCTGACTTCCAACCGCGTGCTGATCGAGGCCAACACACGCTCGCTAACCACCAACCGGGCCGCGTTCTACGTGGCCATCTCGCGGCCACGCTACGAACTGAAGCTCTACACGGACCGGGCCGCCGAGTTGCGCGGCGCCGTGGCGCGGGTGCCGAAGAAGTTCGCGGCGCTGGAGTTGAGAACGGCGCACAGCGAGGCGCATATCGCCGAGCAGAAACATCGCCAGATCTCTATTAGTCGCTTGAGAAACTTGTCGAATGATTTGCAACGGCGTAACCCTAATCCACAGCCGGCGCAAGCAAATCGCAGCGTGGCTTTAGGAAGAACACTAAGATGAGGTAGCGGTGATCCAGCGCGGATTGCCCGATCGGGAGTCTCCAATGACAAGCTCGTGGCGCGAAATGACATTGGCAGCGGCTTTGGCAATAGGTTTCTCAGCGCACGCACACAACTGCGATCCGCTTGTATTTCTGTCTTTGAAGGTCGGCAGTAAAACTATAGCGGTCACAGAAGCGCAACTATCAGCGCTGCCGCAGCGGGTCATCGTTACGTCCACCAATTGGGCAAAAAAGGGCTCCTACAAGGGGCCGTATTTGAACGATGTCGTTGGCTTGGCCGGCAGAGGTAGCGTGCAAAAACTGACTGTATACACCTGGGATCATTTCAAAGTCGATATTCCATTTTCTGATTTAGCAAAGTATGGCGTTATCTTGGCGACAAGCCTTGATGACAAACGGCTGAAACTGGATGATTGGGGGCCAATGTTTGTCATGTACCCCTATGATGATTATAAAGAGTTGAGGAGGCCTGCAGGTCTCAACAAAATGGCTTGGCAGGTGTGTCGGATAGATATTTTATGAGACGTATATGGTTTTGGGTGTTGCGCTTCTCTTTACTCGTGGCATTCCTTCTCTTCTTCTACTACTTTATTACTAGTAAGCCGCCTGAAAAAATTATCGAAGAACCATATTGGTCGGTGAGTCAGTTCGAGACAAGTTTTTGGCGTTTAAAGGCTGACCTTGCGAGGATGGAGGACGGAGATGTCTTTGTTCAGGCGCAGTCAGAAAACAGCTTATCTGTTTTTCTTTCCAAAATACGTTTGCTAACTCGTGAATCACCATCGCGTACTACGCTGATGACAAATCACGATTTTGCCTTGCACTTTCCTGAGTTGAGTGCCTTGGAGCATGATGTTCGTGCTATCCATGACAGCTATGGTAGCGAAATGACTAAGGGCGAAGCGCTCCAATTACTGGAACGTTTGGATCGTATTGGTCACATGGTTTCCGATATATCAGCCAGCGTCTGGCAGATGCAACTAGCAAGTAGCGACGCTTCTTTCGAAGCTGCCGAAGCTCGTAACAAAACAATAAACCAGCTGATTGCAAGCTTGGCAATCATGGGCGGATTAGCAGTAATAATTTATACCTATTACAATTTGGGTTTGTATCGCAAGAACTGCGAACTTGCCCGGAGCCGCGACGAATTGGCCGAACGCAACCTTCAGCTGGCCCACCAGAAGAAGCTGCTCGAAGTCTCAGTGGCCGAGAAGAATGAGTTCATGGGGATGGTGTCGCATGAACTGAAGTCGCCCTTGCAGACCATTTCCTCATCCGCCGAATCTCTGCTCAGTCCGCTTGATCCGCACAGGCGCAACCGTCTACTGGCGCGCATCCAGCGGGCGACTCTGAGCATGAAATTTCAGATCAACGACCTGCTGACTCTGGCACGCTCCGAGGCTGGCGCGCTGGAGTTCCGCCCGGACGTGTTTTGCGTTCAGGACCTGCTAGAGGAAGTGCTGGATCTGGAATCACAAAACGCCTACGAGAAGGGGTTGCGGCTATCTATCCATGCGCCCATAGAACCCATCTTCGCTACAGCCGACAGCGGCCGCCTGACGCAGATCCTGGGCAATCTCACCAGCAACGCCATCAAGTACACCGAGCACGGGGCAGTGGAACTGTCGCTGGCCGATGTCAATGAACATCAGCTGGTGTTCACTGTGCGGGACACCGGACCCGGCATGCCTTCGGGGTTCGCGCCACTGGAGATCCAACCGTTCAAGCGCTATGGCGTCTTGCAGGGCGGCGATGGCGCCGGCATCGGCCTCAAGATCGCCTACTCGCTCGCTGAGTACCTGTCCGGGCAGCTGACCTACGACAGTAGTGAGGAGGGCACTTGCTTCAGGCTGACCATTCCGGCACTGCTGCAGACGGACGACCCGCGGCCTTCACCAGCCGAATCGAAGCAGCGCTGGCTCTTGGTGGATGACAACCTCGAACTGCTGGCTTCGCTGCACAGTGAATGCCAAGTGCTAGGCATCGAGGCCGACATCGCACCGTCGCCGGCGATCGCCGCGAACATGATGGCCGTCAATTACTACGATCTGGCCCTTATCGATGTGAACATGCCGGGCCGGCGCGGCGACGAACTCGCGCGTGACTTCAGGCGCGGCAGTTCCATGGCAAATCCCCGGTGCCTGCTGTACGGCATGAGCGCCCTGCATCATGGACCCTCGCCGATTCGCTCGCCCTTTGACAAGCTGCTCGACAAGCCCATCCGCATCAAGTCGCTGCTTGCCGGCCTCACACGCCCAGCGTCAGGTTCGCCATCAGAACGCCGGCTGTGATCGGTTTCTGGCAGACGAAGAAGTGGTAGCGCTTCTGCGCCTGCTCGACGGCGCTGCTGTCGGCCTTTCCCCCGGCGCCCATTTCCCCAGTCAGCAGCACGATGCGCGCTTGCCTGGAGATGCGGCGCAGTTCAGCAAGGACGGTTTCCGCCGTGTCCTTGCCAAGCCACCAGTCCAGAACAAAGGCGTCGTACTCGTGGCCAGACTCTAGGTCGGCCAGCAGCGCGCGCGGTGACGTATAGGCCTTGCTGGTGCATCCCTCGTCGGCCAGCATGTCGGCAAGGCTAGCGGCCGTGTCGGCAACGTCGTCCAACACGGCCACGCGAAGCGGTGTCTGCCCGTCCTGGCCGTGAACCAGTTCGATGACCTTGATCGCTTCGAAGGAGAAAGGCACCTTATCGACCGTCATCACGAGCAGGCCGCCATCGGTGTTGAACGCCGCCCACATATCGCCGCGATCGGGCGGGCCGTCACCCAGGCGAACCATCACAGGCGCCTTGTGCTTGTCGTTTACCAATTGCGCAGCGAAGGTCTTGCCCATCACGCCGCGGATCATGCTCAACATGGACTCGCCGTAGTGCTCGCCCATGCGAGCCAAGTCATCCCAGGTCCATGCTGACGTTCCGGTGACCCGGTGGTGGGCGGCTGCGCGCGATAAGCCCAGAACCTCGATTACCGCCGTCACGTAGTGGCGGCGGTCCACCTTGTGGCGCGCCAGAAGCGCGCGAACGATCTCGGCAGCCGATGGCGCCGATCCGGTCCCTTGTGTCTGGCTGTCCTCTTGAGCAGGCATGCGCTGTCCCTGTGTTGTGTCAAACAAAATTTATGATAAGCTTATGTATCGTTGAACAATACAATTAGTGCGATTTGTATTGTATTTCGTTACACGGTGCGCCCAATCTGTCGGATTGTGCATTCCTTCCATGACCGGAGATGTAAGTGATTGACTTGCCGCCTGATCTCGCGCAGTGCGCTCCCCAAGTATCCCCGGTGTTGATGCAGGCCCTGGTCCGCACCGAATCGGCGTGGAACCCGTATGCCATTGGGCCTGATGCCGGCCAGCGCGCAATTGCCCAGCCGCAAACACTGGATGAAGCGGTCAAGACTGTAAAGCAACTTCAGGCGGCGGGAGCCAAATTCAGCGTGGGTTTGGCGCAGATTCATATCAGCAATGTCACCGGCCGGGGAATGACCTGGGAACAGGCATTCGACCCCTGCAGCAATTTAAGGATGGGACAGACCATCCTTTTTGAATATTACGGCAAGGCAATTAAAGAGGGTTACAGCGGGGTCGATGCGGTTTGGGCCGCGCTTCGCGGCTACAACTCGGGCGGCGTGCATAGAAAGGTCAGCGATAAATACGCTGAAAAGATATTCACGTATATGCAGGCCCAGCAGGCGTGGGTACGGACTTCCAAAGCCGCCAGAAGCACGCCGGCAAGCACCGATCCGCGATTTAACCAACTTGCCCGGTCCGTTCAGATCGACATTTCTGGCGCAAACGCGCCGCCGGCGCTGCCCGCCGCCATTGCGTCCAATCCCAATTCGCTGCGCGATGGTGAATCCCCTGACATTTTCCAGGCGCAGGAGGTTACCCAGGGATTTTGATGCTTTGCCTTTTCATTGACTCAACAGGAACCAACATGAATTCCCATATCTTGCAAACGAGTGAAAACACGCTGACGAAAATTATGCTGCTCAAGGGCATTCTTCTGATCGGAATCCTGGCTGCCTTGCTGTTCCATCCGGCCGAGGCCCAAACGCTCAAGCAGACGGGCGTTTCCATCTTCAATGCCCTGTACGCCGTCATCGGCGTAGTCGGAGCCATCTGCGTGCTGGTCACAGGCATCAACTGGGCGGCGGGCAACTTCCTCGGCGCCCACGATCCCAAGCGGCTCTTCTTCCAAGTGCTCGCGGGCACGGCCATCGCCTTCGCCTCGGTGGCCATCGTGCAGTTCATCAAGGAAGCCGTGGGCGGCAACGGCAGCATCGGGAACCTGTGAACCATGGCCGGGGGAAGCAACAAGCACGTCGATGAACCCTTGGAAAGGGTCCTCGTGTACCAGGGGCCGCAAACCAAGGCGATGCAGTTCTATGTGCCCTTGACGGTGTTTGCCGTGGAGTGCGTCGCCCTGCTGGTCTTCTTCCGATTCTTTCAGTTTTGGGCGCTCTTGTTCGTGCTCCCCATTCACTTGCTGCTGATGCTGAAAACGGCCAGCGATCAATGGTGGGTGGAGAACCTTGTCTGCAATATCAAGTACAGGTATTTCGCCAGGAACAAGGGCTTGCGGGGAAAGAACGTGGTGACATTCACCCCGCATGCCACGCGACGGGAATTGAGGGCGGAGCTTGGCCCCCAGCTGAAAACCAAGAGGCGCAAGCATGCTCAATGACCGAGTGGATGCCAAGGAAGTCAGCGACGCTTCCCAGCTGCCCTACAGCCAGCAGATCAGCCAGACCATTGTCGTGACCGAAGCTGGCGATTACACGGCGACGCTGCAGGTGCATGGAATCTCGTTCGACACCATGACCAATGCGGAGATCGACGGGCTGAACCGCACCTGGCTCTCCGCCATCCATACCGCGCTGGCCAGCCCGAACCATGCCCTGTGGACGCATATCGTCCGCACGCGGCAAAAGGACGTACTCACCCACAACGAGTACGACAACGAATTCAGCGCAGATTTCGTCAAGGCGTACAACCAGTCCCTCGAAGGCAAGGACTTCTTCACCAACCGCCTCTACCTGTCTCCGGTGTACCGCCTGGCCGGCACCCAGGCCGACCGTTTCGGCCTGCGCTTCGCGTCCAAGAAAAGCGAGGACTACAGGGAACTGCACGAGCAGGCCAAGGAGGCGGCGCAGCGCAGTGTCGCCGTGCTGCAGGCCGCGCTCAAGCGCTACCACACGCGGCAGCTGCAGTCCTACTCCAGGGACGGCGGCCTGCATACCGAGATTGGCGAGTTCTATGCCTGGCTGCTGAACCACCGGCACAGCCAGGTGCAGCTGCGGCCCGCCAATCTATCGCGCAGCCTGCCGCTCGCCACGCTGGACTTCGGAGAGGAGACGGTCAGGATCGTCAACGGCGCCTCGACCACCTATGCGGCCGTGATGGCCATGACTGCGCCGTACACCTGCGAGTCCATCGACGCAAAGGTCCACGAGAAGCTGCTGACGGCCGATTTCGAGTTCGTGCTGAGCCAGTCCTTCACCGCCATTCCGCGAGACGCCGCGGAACGGATGCTCAAGGCGCAGCAGAACCGGATCGAGAGCACGGCCAGCAACGAGATCCAGATCGCCGACATCAAAGCGGCGCTGACGAATCTGCAGGCCAACAAGTTCAAGATGATGGAGCACGAATGGATTCTGGTGATCTACGGCTCCAGCCTGAAGGAGTTGAACCACCACGTCAACGACGCCATCACGTTGATGAACGAGAAAAGCATTCAGATCTCACGCCAGAACGGCGGGGCGCTGATTGCCACCTTCTGGTCGATTTTCCCGGGTGCATTCAAGCACGGCCGGGTGCGCGCCATGCCGATCAGTTCGCTGAACATGGCGAAGTTCTTCCCGCTGCACAACTATCCCACCGGAAACAGAAAAGGAAGCCAGTGGGGCAAGCCCATACTCGTTCTCTCGACCGAATCGCGCAACCCCTATTTCCTCAACCTGCACGTCAGCCGCGACCGGATGGCCGAGCAGGGCATCCAACTCAACATGGACGACGAGGACGATCCTGCCGTGCCCGCGCAGAAGCGGCAGAGAAAAGAGGTGGGCAACTACTACATCATCGGCGGCACGGGCGCGGGCAAGACAACCCTGAAGGTGGCAATGCGCGCGGCCTTGAAGCGGCGCGAGAGCCGGGACAACCGGCCGGTCAAGATTTTCACCCTGGACAAGGACTATGGGGAGGAAATCGTGATGCGGGCCATGGGCGCGCAGTACTTCATTCTGGAGCCGGGCGTTCCATCGGGCATCAACTTTTTCCAGTGGGACGACACCGAGGAAACCCGGGAAATGATCTACGACGTTGCCAAGTGGGCGGCGCAATACGACACGCGCTATGAACTGAAGCCCAGCGAGGCCATTGACCTCAAGAAGGCCATTTCATCGGTCTTCGACCTGCCGAAGGCGGATCGCCGGTTTGGCAGCATCATCCATTACCTGCCCTCGCACGAGACGGAATACAGCCTGCACCAGTTGCTCACGCGCTGGTGCCACAACGAGGACGATCCGCGTGCCAGTCCCTACGGCTGGGTGCTCGACAGCCCGGTGGATCGCCTCAACCTGAACGACAGCAGCGCCTACGGCTTCGATACGACGGCGGTGCTCAAGCTCGGGTACGCCAAGACCCCGCTGATGCGCCTGATCACCGAGAAGATTCTGCGCAGCGCGGCCGGCACGCCGCACGTGATCGACATGGCCGAGGCCTGGGCGCTGCTGGCCGATCCGCTGATGGGCCAGTTCATCGATGACAAATCCAGAACCATCCGCAAGCAGGATGGGATTCTCGGGCTGGATGCGCAAAACGCTGAGGACGTGGCCGAGAGCCACTTGGGCCAGGAGTTCCTGAATCAGTTTCCGACCTCGTTCATTCTGCCCAACAGCAAGGCCAGGGCGGAGGTCTATATCGACAAGCTCGGGTTGACGCCGCGCGAATTCGAACTGGTGCGCACCAGCAGCGCAAGCGACGGATCGGTGCTGGTGAAAAAAGGCAACGAATCCATCATGGCAAAGATGAACCTGACCGGGATGGACAACATGCTGTCGGTGCTTTCGGCCAGCACCGACAACGTGATGATCTGCCGCGAATGCATCCGGGAATTCGGACCCAATCCCCGCGATTGGTTGCCGCGCTTCTATGAAAGAAGGATCTAGATTTTTCAAAGGAGAAACAGCATGGTCAGGCTCAAGAAAATCAATTTGAGGATGTTCGGCATGGCCGCTGCGCTGGCTGTGTCCTCTTCCGTTTATGCCGGCGGTATTCCGGTGATCGACGGAGCGCATATCGCCACCGCCAAGATGAACAACATGGAGCAGATTGCGAAGTGGGTGGTTCAGCTGGAGCGGATGAAAACCGAGCTCGAACAGACCAAGGGGATTTGGGACTCCCTCAAGGACGGGCGCGGCATGGGCAACATCCTGCGCGATGACCTCATCCGCCAGTTCCTGCCCCAGGACTACTGGGCAGTCGCCGAGTCGATCCGCAGAGGAAACGGCAACTGGAACGGCATCAGCGGCCGGGTGGCCGACATCGTGAAGGCCTACCAGTACAAATCCTGCGCCGAACTCAACAAGGACCCAGTGTTGCGCCAGGAATGCGAGCGGCAGTGGCGCAATGCCGCCATGAACAAGGACTTCGGCGACCTGGCCTACAAAAAGGCGGCGGAGAACATCACCAATCTGCAGGAGTTCGTCCGCACCATCAACAGCTCGTCGGATCAGAAGGTCATCGCCGAGATCCAGGCACGCATCAACGTGGAGAACGCGCGGCTGCAGAACGAGCAGATCAAGCTCTCAACCATCGCCAAGATGGAGGAGTCCGAGCGGCAGCTGAAAACCGAGCGCGTCTACAACGGTTTCTCCGCGGGCATGGCGAACTTCAGCCGGCCCAATTTCTGAGGGAATGTGATGCGTCGCTTCCCTCGAATCGCCTGGATGCTGCTAGTGCTCGCGCTGTGCGGCTGCGAGTCCGCAGACGAGAAGGCCGAAAGACTTCGGCTTGAAAACCTCTACGCCCTGGACGACCTCAAGGTGGCCCAGGCCTACAAGAAGGCCGATTTCGCCGGCGCGGCCTATGCCAAGGAATATCTGGAAATCAAACGCGAGTGCGCCAAGGAGGAAATGAAGACGAAGGGCAAATGGTGCGAGAAATATTCGAAGATCGAGAAGCTGTACAACCAGCTTCAATCCGAATCGCTTCGCAGCATGCCACAGGCGCCAAAATTCTAAGGGGCCTGGACCATGGCAACTGGAGTTCTTGACAACGTCTACCTGAAGTTCGATGGCGCCATCACCGGGCTGTATGCCAGCGCTTCGTCGGGTATTTCGAGCTATGTGATTCCGATTGCCTGGATCGTGCTGGCCGTTCTGCTGCTGGTGTGGTGCTATCTCACCATGACGGGCAAAACGTCCATGCCGGTGCTGGACCTCTTTGTCCCGTTCATCGCCTTCATGCTGGTGCTGTACGCGATGGGCAGCGGCTACACGGCGTGGATCGCCGATCCTCTCTACAAGCTGCCCGAGGAACTGGTTTCCGCCGTGGGCCGGGGCAGCGCGACCACGCCGATTCAGGCGCTGGCGCTGTTCGAGGAGAAGTTCATCGGCCTGGCCACCGGCGGCTTCAACCTGCTGGTCGATTACGTCAAGTCCCTGGCCTGGGGCGCGGCCATCCTGCTGGCCATCGTGCTGCTGATCATGATCATCGCCGCCGTCATCATGATGGTGGTCATTTTCTGCGGCCTGGTCTACGCCAAGCTGGGCCTGACCCTGGTTCTGGCGGTCGGGCCGTTCTTCGTCTTCCTGCTCGTTCTCCAGCACACCCGCGACAAGTTTTTCTCGTGGCTGAACACGGCGCTCTTCTTCGTTTTCTATTACGTGCTGTGCTTCCTGTTCATGAATCTCTTCTTCAATTTTCTGGACGCCTACATCAATGCGCTGGCCGGCGTGGCGGCCAACAGCGGAGCGGGCGTCGCCGGAACCATCGCGGACGCCATCCGCAATCAGTTCATGGGCGGCGACATGGCCAAGGCCGGCAATGTGATCGTTCTTTTCATGCCCGTCGTTTTGCTCACGCTGATCATGGCCTTCATGTTCCTGCAGCTCAGCACGATCGCCTCGTCCATGACTTCCGGCGCCGGCGGTGCGGTCGGGCAGGGCGCATCCAGCCTGATCTATTACATGCGCGGTGCATTGCGCTCCAGGGGCGGGGCCAAGAGCGCGCCGGCCAAACCATGAAGGTGGATCTGATGCGTAGATGTTTGGTTCTGACACTGCTGGCCGCGCTTTCGGCCTGCAGCACCTACAAGCCGCCGCCTGGCTGGCCCGATGGACCGGAGCGGCCCATCAACGCGCAGCCGATTCAAAAGCCCGCGGTCGATTGAATGAGGAACGGGTATGAACGACTCGAATGAACAAGCGCAGGAGCGGTATTTCCAGGCGGCGGCCAGCTGGGATGCCGACAGCAGGAACGCCGAGCGCCTGTCCCTCAAGCGGTACAAGGCGCTGGGCATCGGCGCCGTGGTCTTCGCGGCCATCATGGGCGTGGCCGTCACCACGCTGCTGCCGCTCAAGGAGTTCGTGCCCATCATCATCCGTGTGGAGAACGCCACGGGCGCCTATGACGTCAAGCCCGCCGGCGAGAAGCTGGACGTGGGGGAGTCCCGCAACGAGAAGATCGTGATTTCCGACGTGGCCCGCTACATCAAGGCGCGCGAGGGCTTTACGCGCGGCGAGGCCGAGGAAAACTACAAGATGGTCTACCTCATGAGTTGCGGCACGCAGCGGGCCGAGTGGGACAACTACATCAACCCCCAACTCAACAAGAAGAGCCCGGTGCTGATGCTGACCAATCAGGACTCGGACCGCATCACCGTGCAGTCGGTTACCTTCTTGCAGTCGCTGGACGAGGACACTAAGACCGCCCAGGTGCAGTTTGAGAAAACCGTCTCGCGCGGCACGACTCCGCCGCTCAAGTACCGCTACGTCGCCACGCTGGGGGTGCGCTACGACCCCACCAACATCCCCAGCAACCAGCTGAACTTCTATCTCAACCCCTTCGGCTTCTGCACCGAGACCTACCGGCGCGACCAAGTGGGCAACCCGGTGGTGGTCAATGCGCCGGGGACGCCGAATCAGGAATTGAACCAGGTGATGGAGGACTTCCGCCGCGAAACCGATGCGGCGCTGGCCGCCGTGCGCGCCCAGCAGCAGCTGCAGGCCTCGCAGGCGGCCGCAGCTGCGGCTGCGGCCTCTGTCGCGGGTGCGGGCGCGCAGCCCGCGCCTGCGCCTGCGGGCGCCGCCGCTGGTGCGCCTTCCGCCTTGTCCAGCATCGGCACGAACGGGGCCGGCCAGGCGCCGCCGCCGGCGGCTTCCACCGCCCCGCCTGCCACCGCCAACCCGCGCCGACCATGACCATGAAACCGACAACCTTCCTTGTGGCCGCCGTCCTGTCGGCATGGATCGGCACGGTGGCGCACGCCGAAATGGGCGCCCGTTCCTCGAAGCTGGATGGCCGCGTGCAGATCGTGGACTACCACCCCGACGAAGTGATCCGCGTGAACATCGCCGAGGGGGTCCTGACCACTATCGAACTGCCGGCGCAGGACACCATCGATGACTTCGGCATGGGCGACCGGCAGGCCTGGCACGTCAAGTTCAAGAACAACCTCATCTCGATGAAGCCGGCCGGCATCAAGCCGGACACGAACCTCACGGTGTTCACGGCGCGGCGCAACTACCTGTTCACGTTGCAGAGCACCGGCCGCAAGAGCCGCACGGTGGCCTACTGGATGCGGGTGCGTGACTCCGAGGACGACGACAGCACGCCGGAGGGGCGTCGTGCTGCCCAGGCGCGCGCGGAGCAGAAGCGCATCGCCGACGACCTGCGCAACAGCCGCTACGAGGGCCGCCTGAATTCGGACTACTGGATCGCAGGGGCGCAGGAGTTGCAGCCCGCGTCCATGTTCGACAACGGCCGCCAGACCTACATGACCTTCAGCGCGGCCAACGCCATGCCTGCCGCCTTCGTCATCGAGTCGGACGGCACCGAGGCCATCGCCGACTTCCATGTGGAGGGCGACACGATGGTGATCCACCAAGTCGCCTCGCGCATCCTGCTGCGGCGCGGCAATCTGGTGTCGGGCATCACCAACAAGTCGCCCGCCGCCGCCGTGCAGCAGAGCCCGACCGGCACGGCCAGCGACAAGGTCAACCGCTCCGTCAACAGCGAGGAGTCCCGATGAACGCACGCTCCGACTACACCGATCCCGCAGCGCCGAAGCCAGAGCAGGAGCGCGGCGAATTCGTGGACCGGCGGCCGCCGAAGTCGCCGGGGCAGAAGATCGTGATTGCCGGCATCGCGCTGCTGGCCGTGTGCGTGCTCGCCTACGGCGCGCTCAAGCTGGCGGGCTTTTTCTCGGGCGAGAAAAAGCCCGTTGCCCAACTCGAAGAGCAGAAGCGCCCCGATTCCACGCCCGACTTCAACGTCTCCCTGGCCGAGCCGCCCAAGGCGGAACTGCGCTTCATCGAATGCGCCGGGGGCCTCAAGCTGCCCGAGGGCATGGCCTGTCCCGAGACCAAGCCCGAAGCGCAGGCACAGGCGGCGCCCGAGCCGCCCAAGGGGCCGACCGAGGAGGAGATCCTGCAAAAGCGCCGCTTCGAGTCGGAGATCGGCGTGGGCGGCGGCAAGCCGCCACCCGGCGGCGCGGCCAGCGCACGCGCCCGCGCGCCCAATCTCTCGGGCGACACCGGCTTGGGCGGCGCGCTGCTGTCCACCGCCACGGCCAGGACACTGGCCACGGTCAACCGCAACCCCTCGTTCACTCTGGCCAAGGGCACACTTCCGGACTGCACGCTGCTGACGGCCATCAGCACCGACCAGCCGGGCTTTCTCAAGTGCATCCTGTCGCGGCCGGTCTACTCGATGGACGGCAAGGTGGTGTTGATGGAGGCCGGCACGACGTTCGAAGGCGAGTACAGCGCGGGCATGGCGCGCGGCAAGAAGCGCATGTTCGCGGTCTGGAGCCGCGCCATCACGCCCAACTTCGTGGAGGTCACCCTGAACTCGCCCAGCACCGACGCGCTCGGCCGCAGTGGCATGAGTGGGCAGGTCGATCAGCATTTTTTCGAGCGCTTCGGCGGCGCGATGCTGTACTCGCTGTTCTCGGACGGCATGGACTACGTCATGCGGCGCGAGGAGTTGCGCAGCCAGGAGCGTGACGCGCGCAATGCCGCTGCCAACGGCGACAACAACACGGTCTACTACAACAACCAGGGCGGGGCGCTGCGGAACTTGGACCGCACGCGCTCGACCGCCGATCGTGTCGTGGAATCCATGCTGTCGCAAGGCGAGGACATCCAGCCCACGCTCTACAAGAACCAGGGCGAAATCATCAAGATCTACATCGCCCGCGACGTGGACTTTTCCCAAGTCTACGAACTTACGCGCAACCCAAGGAGTTGACGATGTTCCGCGATCCAGTTCACGACCTGGCGGAGCCACGCACGCCCTCGGTGCCGGCCGATCCCCGGCCTTCGGCCGCCGCCACGGCGGCACCGCCCGCAGCGGGCGCCGGCGCGCAGCGCGAGTCCCTTGCCGACCTCGACGGCGGCTGGGGCGGGCGCACCGGCCGCTCGCCTCTGGAGATCCACATCGAGCGATATTTCAGCCGCTGGCTGGAGCGTCCGGGCGTGCAGGAGGTGGCGATCAACCGCCCGGGCGAGGTGGCGCTGTGGGAGGGCGGCTACTGGCACGCACACCTCGATCCCGCGCTCACGCGCGACGTGATCGAGCAGCTGGGCCAGCTGGTGGCCAACCGTTCGCGCAAGCCCTTCAATGCGTCCAACGTCACCTTGTCCACGGCGCTGCCTGACGGCACGCGCCTGGAGATGACCGGGCCACCGGCCACGCTCAACAACCACATCTACGTCAACCTGCGCAAGCACAGCGTGGCCGCCTTCACGCTGGAGCAATTCATCGAGCAGGGGTATTTCGCCAACACGGTCCATATGTTCAACATGAACATGACCGACGAGCAGCGCGCCAGGGCGGGGCGGCAGCTGCTGCCCGAGCAACTGCGGCTGTGGGAACTGGCCCAGGCCGGGCGCTGGCCCGAATTCCTCAAGACGGCCGTGCTGGAGTACCAGAACATCCTCGTGTCGGGCGCGACAGGCAGCGGCAAGACCTCGTTCATTCGCGGGCTGGTCGAACTCATCCCCGCCGAGGAACGCATCCTGACCGTGGAAGACACGCCAGAGATGCCCCTGCCAAACCACCCGCACTGCCAGGCACTGTTCTACCGTCGGGAGGGCACCAGCACCACGGCGGGCGGCTCGGCCAAGGACATGCTGCAGGCGGCCATGCGCAAGACGCCCAAGCGCGTGCTGCTGGCCGAATTGCGCGGCGACGAGACCTACTACTACATCCAGAGCGTCCTGAACTCGGGGCACCCGGGCGGCATGACGACCACCCACGCGAACAGCCCGCGCGAGGCGTTCGTGCGTCTAGCCCTGCTCATCAAGGCTTCGCCGGAAGGCCGGGGGCTGGCGATGGACGAGACGCTGACGCTGCTGCACAGCCTGGTGAACGTGGTGGTGCAGATCGTTTTCAAGCCCGGCGCCGACCGCTACTGCTCGGCCATCTACTACGACCCGATGTACGCATCGACGCTGCTGGCATGACGAAGGCGCTGCTTCAGACAGTCGGCAGGGCGCGAGGGCCCGGCGCGCGCAGGCCCGGGCCGCGCCACGCGCTCGGGCGGCCGCGCCGTGCGAACGCCGCGAACCCGCTGCCGGGCGGCTACCGCAGCGCCCAGGGTGGGACGCCGGCGCGGATGGGCGCCGCGCCCCGTGCGCCGGGCACTCACGCGGCCGGACGCCGCCATGGGCTTCGCCCATACCCAACACCCCAAGGAGCATGAGCATGGCAACGAGACGGCCCGCGCCGAAGTCACCGGCGGAGGAGATGGTGGAGAGCAAGCGCCGCGCGATGCGCGCCGAACTGGCCGAGTCGCTGGGCCACGCGGCTCGGCGTCTGACGTTCGATGATCTGGTGCACCGCGCGCATTCCCCGGCGCAGGCCTCGGCGCGACGCAGTCAGGCCGGCAGCGGGCAGGGGGAGGCGTGGCAGACGCTCGGCCAAGTGCGCCGCGCGGACGCGGCCGGCCCGCAGCCGGCTACGGCCACACCCTATGCCCGGGGCAAGACGCAGCCGCCGCAGCAGGCGGCCGCCGACGCGGCCCGAAAGACCCGAGCGGGCGCGCTGCCCGCCCAGAACCAGACGCAGCCGGCAACCAGGCGCGGCGCGGGGCGTTGAGCCATGCCGCCAGGAATCGGCGAGCGCGGGCGGGAGCATTGACGCCGAGGCGGCCCGAGAGGGTCAAGCATCTAGATCAACCGCCAGAATAAAGCTCCTGGCGCGCGCGGCGCGATTCCGGCGATTCGTTGCGCATCTCATCCATCACCTGCTGACGTGTTTTCGGCGCCTCGGTACTCTTGATGGGCAGCGGGATGCCGCGTTGCAGCAACGCGAGCGAACCATCTTTGCGAGCTGCCTCGACCTCGGCCATCACTTGAGCACGGGTTTTGGTGCTCTTGAAGTGATCAGGGTGTTCGGTGTAGCCCTGCTCATTGGAAGCAGGATGGTACATCGAATCGGCCTGTGCCGCCATGGGCAGCGCCGTTGCCAGGACAACAGCATGCAGTGCGACAAGATGGGTGAATTTCATTGCGAGATCCTTTGCAGTGTGTGATCGAAAATACCTACATGCCCGAGGGCATGCACACAATGTAGAAATCCGCACCGAACGGGAGCAAAACGTGAAGATGACAATTTGGACAGGTAGCGAGAAGCCGGGTAAGGATCGGCACACCTCATGAAGCTTCTTATCGTGGAAGATGAAGCCAAGATCGCGGACTACCTTCGCAAAGGGCTTGCTGAAGAGGGCTACGTGATTGATGTGGCTGCGAATGGCATAGACGGTCTTCATATGGCTTCGCATGGCAACTATGACCTGATCGTCCTCGACACAATGCTTCCGGGGATTGATGGCTTCGGCCTGCTGGCTGCACTGAGGCAGAGCAAGCAAACACCAGTGATCATGTTGACAGCCCGCCATCGGATCGAAGATCGGGTACGAGGACTAAAAACTGGAGCAGACGACTACCTTGTCAAGCCTTTTGCCTTTTCCGAGCTGGTGGCTCGCATTGAAGTGCTTCTTCGTCGCGCGGCCGGAAACACGCCTGTTCCTGACGCACTTGTGCTCACACTTGCAGACCTGCAAGTTGACTTGGGAAGGCGACGTGCGACTCGGGCCGGGCAGCGTATCGACTTGTCGGCCAAAGAGTTTCAATTGCTGTCACTTCTATTGCGCCGCAAAGGAGAGGTGCTGTCTCGCACTGAAATTGCAGAACAAGTTTGGGACGTGAACTTTGATCATGGTACGAATGTCATTGATGTTGCAGTGCGTCGGCTGCGTAACAAACTTGATCTACCTTTTAAGCAACCACTATTGCACACAGTCCGTGGAATGGGCTATGTCTTAGAAGAGCGAGAATCGTGAAGAAAAAGCGTGCTGGATCATTGGGGCGTCGGCTTGCACGCTGGATGGCTCTTCTCACATTGGCAGGGCTGGCTCTGACTTGCCTGGGGGTATATACCGTTACAGCGCTTAGTTTCCAAGATCGGCAAAATGACACGCTGAGGCAGCAAAAAATCCAAGTAAGTCATTTAATTGCTGAGGTAGGAGGGCCTGATTTCACCACTCTTACACACAAGCTAGACGACGCTATGGTCGGACGGAGGGACGTAAGAATGACCCTGACCGGACCTAATGGGCGTGTGATTTACGCCAGCGGAAATATACCTAGTGATAAACGCACGATCGATGCGCGTTTCGAAATTTCGAACAGCAACGGCTCCATCCAAGCCCTGTTGAGTCTTGACGCCAGTGAAGATGATCGTGTCCTAAAACGCCTCGCTCAGACTTTGATTGCGGCTGCGCTAGCCGGTGCAGTGGTGATAGCGATTGGCGGATACACATTGGTTCAGATCGGCCTGGAACCAGTACGTGATCTCTCGTCGCAGATTCAAGCACTGGAAGCTGATAATCTCCATCATCAACTGGATGGCTCTGCACAACCTGATGAGTTGGTGCCTCTTGTATTTCATGTCAATGGAATGCTAGAGCGCCTACATACGGCCTATGAGCAACTGGAAGCGTTCAACGCCGACGTCGCGCACGAATTGTTCACGCCTCTGGCAACATTGATGGGAAGCACAGAAATCGCTTTGCGCAAAGCACGCGATGTCGAGACGCTACGGGACGTGCTTGGGGATCACCTCGAAGATCTGCAACGTATGTCGATGATCGTGCAGGACATGCTTTTCCTGTCGCAAGCTGACCGTGGGGCAGAGGCCCGCCGAGAGAGTGTAGACAGCCTGGCCAGACTAGTTAATGCGGTTGCGGACCTGCACGAGGCAGCGATAGAGGATGCTGGCCTTCAGTTGCAAGTTGACGGCGATGCGGCCTGCGCTGTCGATATACGCCTCTTGCAACGTGCACTGTCCAACCTCATCGGAAATGCAACTCGGCATGCGCTTCCGCAGAGCACGATTGTTGTGAAGATCAATAGGCACGATGCCGAAGTGGCTCTACGAGTGGTGAATCAGGGTAATACCATTCCGGACGAGCATCTGCCGTATCTATTCAATCGTTTTTATCGCGTTGACTCCGCGCGCACGGAGGCAGTCCGAAATCACGGGTTGGGCTTGGCGATTGTTTCCGCCATCGCCCGTATGCACAGAGGGCGAACCCTGGCTGAATCAAGGGATGGCGTCACGTCCATTGGGTTTGTGCTGCCTGATTGATTCATGTTTTTTGAACCGCATTCAGAAGTCGAAGCCCGTTGAGCACGACCAACATGCTTGCCCCCATGTCCGCGAAAACAGCCATCCACATCGTTGCACTGCCGAAAACGGCGAGCACAAGAAAAATGGCCTTGATGCCCAGCGCCAGAACGATGTTCTGCCACAGTACCGCGTGAGTTGATCGCGACAGCTTCACCGTCTCTGCGATTCGCCGTAGGTCGTCGTTCATCACGACCACGTCGGCAGCTTCCATTGCCGTATCGGTTCCAGCCGCACCCATGGCCACGCCAATGTCGGCCTGGGCTAGAGCAGGTGCGTCATTGATGCCGTCGCCGGTCATCGCTGTAGACCCAAGATCGCGCTGCAAAGTCTTGATCGCTTCGAGCTTGTCCTCGGGCAACAAGTTGCCGCGCGCTTGGGCGATGCCGGCTTCATGCGCCACGGCCGTGGCCGTAGCCTGGTTGTCGCCAGTCAGCATGACGGGAGTGATGCCCAGCGTTTGCAGCGACGCGATGGCCTCGCGCGACGAAGGCTTGATCGTGTCGGCGACAGCGAACAACGCAAGCACCCTCTCCGGCCTGGCCAGCAGCGTAACGGTGCGGCCCGCTTCCTCATGCCGCTTCAACTGCTCCTCGATTTCCGGTGAGCACTGGTCCCGCTCCTCTATCAGGCGGTGGTTGCCAAGCACATAGGTCACGCCGCCGACATTGGCCTGCACGCCCCTTCCAGCCAGCGCTGTGAAATCCCTTGCCTCGACGTCGCTGGGTTTCAGACCGGCGGCTATCGCACGCGAAACGGGGTGGTCGGAGTGGCTGGCCAAGACAACGGCAACGTGCTCCGCTTCCGCTGCTTCAGTCTGTGCATCGATGACGGACCAATCCACGAGCCGAGGCTTGCCCTCGGTGATCGTGCCGGTTTTGTCCAGCGCGATGGCCTTGAGCTTGCGTGCTTCTTCAAGGTAGATGCCGCCCTTGATCAGGATGCCGCGACGGGCTGCTGCAGCAAGGCCGCTGACGATGGTTACCGGTGTCGAGATGACCAGCGCGCACGGGCATGCGATGACCAACAGCACGAGGGCCTTATAGATTGCCTGCATCCAGGTCCAGCCGAGCAGCCATGGGCCGAGCAACGCGACTGCCAGCGCAATCACGAAAACTGCCGGGGTGTAGATCGCGGCAAAGCGGTCAACGAAGCCCTGTGTCGGCGCCCGTGTTGCCTGAGCTTCTTCGACGGCATGGATGATGCGCGCGAGCGTCGAATCCGATGCCAGTGCGGTCACCTCGAATTCGAAGGTGCCTGATTCGTTGATCGTGCCAGCAAAGACGGAGTCACCAGTGGTTTTATCGACCGGAATGCTCTCGCCGGTGACGGGTGCCTGATTGATGCTTGTTTGACCAGAACGAACTACGCCGTCCATAGGCACACGTTCGCCTGGCTTCACACGCAGCAACGCACCGACGACGACTTCGGCAACAGGCACGACCTTCCAACTGCCATCGACCTGCCTTACAGAGGCCTGGTCGGGCGCCATGTCCAGCAGCCCCTTGATGGCATTGCGCGCGCGATCGACCGCGCGTGCTTCGATCGCCTCGGCGATCGCATACAGGGCCATGACCATCGCGGCCTCGGGCCACTGGCCGATCGCGAATGCCCCCGTCACCGCGACTGTCATCAGCGCATTGATGTTCAGACGGCCATGCCGCAGGGCTGCAAACCCCTTCTTGTAGACGTCAAAACCTGCCAGCCATATCGCGACCCCTGCTACGGCGAGGCCAGCGGCGCGCCAGACTGCGGTTTCCGGAGCGAAGTACCCGATAACTTCGGCAGCGATAGCCAGGAGCAGCGCGGCAGCCAGCTTGGGCAACTGGCCTCGGACAGGATCGTGGTTGTGACCATCGCCTTCAGAGTGCGCATCACCTGAATCTGCTGCACGAACTTGCTGTGGATCAAACCCTGCCTTGCGGATGGCTTCCAGTGCGGGTGCCATCAACGGTTCATCGGCATCGATGGTCAAGGTTCGCTGACCAAGCTGAAATCGCAAACCGCGGATACCGGGCAAGCCGTCAAGGGCTCGGCGGATTTCAGCTTCCTCAGCGGCACAGTCCATCGTGGGGATTCGAAAGCTTCGACCTTGTACCTTTGCCGTGGTACCGGAAAGACGAACCTTTTCAGAGGGCCCGGTTCCGCAACAATCGTCGCTGATGGCGACTGCAGATCCTTGATCGGTGTGAGAGTGCTTCATGGATGATCCTTGCTTTTTCTATATTGAAAACCCTGTAGTCGGTGTAGAGTCAAGCCTTCTATACAGAAAGGTAGGATTTGCCCGTGAAGATTGGAGCACTGGCCGAAGCGACTGGAACGCCAGTTGAAACCATCCGCTTTTACGAGCGAGAGGGCTTGCTTCCGCCACCAGCGCGGGCTGAGAATAACTACCGCCTCTACCTGCCAATCCATGTTGAGCGGCTAGCATTCGTCCGCCAGTGCCGCGGGCTAGATATGACCCTGGACGAGATCCGCGCATTGATTGAGCTTCGCGATTCGCCTGCACAAGACTGTGGCGAGATCAATGCACTGCTTGACGAGCACATTGGCCATGTAGCGCAACGCATTCGCGAACTCCGCGTGCTGGAGAGGGACCTGAAGGCGTTGCGCGCGCGCTGCACGTCTCCGCATGCGGTCGCCGAATGCGGCATTCTCAGCGGCCTCGACCACGCGTCTGTATCAAAGCCTCTATCACCCAACTGGCCTCATTTGCACGGCACGCATTGATGCAGCTGTGGGGGCAGTCTCTTCATTGATTCACAGGATCAACCCAGCGGCCGCCGCGCTCGGGCTGGCCGACATAGATCGGGCGGACTGAACCCACGTCGAGGCCTGCGTTGTCGTAGTAGGCTTGGCAACTCGCCGGCATTGCATTGGAGATGTAGTACCCGTTGTCGCCACCGGCGGGCATCCAGCCGCGCCCATTGAGTGCGGCGGCGTCGCAGCGGCCGGAGCCGTCCACCAGTGCATTGACCAACTGGCGCGTGTAGCCGTCCTCTTTCGCCGTGGGGCACTGGTTCAGGAAGTCGCGCCGCGCGCCCAGTGTCTTGCCGAGGGTGCGCCTGACGATGGAGAAATAGCGCCGGATGGCGGGCTGGCACTCGCTGGGGCGCTCGCCGGTGGACAGGCACAGGATGGCTTCGCACGCCAGGCGGGTATCGCCCGTGAGCAGTTCCATGTCCGGGCTCTGGTCTGCCTGGGCCTGGGCGATGTTGCACAGAGCCAAGGCCAGGGCGGGCAGCAGATTCTTGGTGCGCGGTGTTGCCATGAGAAACCTCTTGCCTGTGTCGCCTTTGGGCTTTCATTGTATTGTCAAACGATAGTTAATATCCTTTTATGTTCTGATAAACGATACATATTCCCCTTTTTTAGGTTAATTATGTGGTGTAAAATGAGGTGTAGTTTTCAACATCTCCCATGAGGCCGACATGACCGACACCCCCCTGAAAAAACGTGTTCCGCAGCGCTGCACGCTGAAGGAGCTTGAAGAGGCGGTGTCGTATTTCAGGATCGCGCCGGCCACGATTGAGCGCGTGCAGCGCGTGCTGGTGGACGGCGAGGCGGTCTCAGTCGTGGCCCGCGGCGACAACCTCACCTACCAGCCGCTGGCCCGGACCTGCAACAAGGTGATGGACAAGGTGGAGGAACTGCGCAGCAATGCGCCCGTGCTGGTGCCGCCAGGCTGGGAAGAGGCCACGATCGTGGCGCCGGTGGAATTCATCGCCGAGACGCGCAAGCGCCTCGAACGCTACCTCTTGGACAAAGGATGGAAGAAATCGATCGCGTGATGCGGGACCCTGCCGCTTCCCGCTGGCTCAGGGACGCCCTGCGCGGCGCGCTGGTGCGCGACCCGGTAGATGCCGCCAACGATGCGCAGTTGCTGGCGCGACTGCTCGATGCGCGCTGCGCTGGCGTCCTGGCGCCCGGAAAGGACCCGCATGGATGCCCTTGAGCGGGAAAGCCGGCTGTGGCAGGCGCGCGCGGCGGTGGGCCAGGATCTGGACCGGCTTACCGCCGAGGCGGTGGCCCTGGCCCTGGACGCCGATCCTGGCCAGCGTGCGCGCGTGGCGGCGGCCAATGCCGCCAGCCGCCTGCTGCTGCGGCTGGTCGATCAGGTGGCCGATTCGGAGGCGAGGATCGAGGACGTGGCCGCGCTGTTCAGCTCGCGCCCGTTCACCTGGGATTTCACCGGCGGGGCAGGCGGCACGCGCATCGACGCGGCGCTGCAGCGCCTGTGCGTGTTGTCGGTTCTGACGCGGGCCGACGTCGAGCGCATGCGCGGCAAGCTGCACGGCGCTTCGCCGTGACGCCGGCCCACGCACGGAAAAGGTGGTGATGTATGGACCTGCTACTCGGCTGGCTTCGACTGCCCATCGTCCTGTGCGTGGCCGTGCTGCGGCTGTTGTCGTTTAGCGCCGGCATCGCCACCTTAGGCGGACTGCTAATGCAGCGCAGCGAATCGCGGTTCATCTGCTTCGTCGTGATGCCGCTCACGTCTTTCGCGTGCTACGTGCTGGCCTCGAAGCTGTCGGAGCAGTACCAGCGCGCGATGGCGCGGCGAGAGGCCGGTTCGGGTGCGCGGTGAGCGGGAGGCACTGGCGGCGCAGACGCGGCAGGTGGTCGGCATGCGCGCCGGCCGCGCGCACACCGGCGAGGAACTGAAGGAGTTGCAGGGACTGGAAAGCGTGGTTCGGCGGATCGCTTCGGCGCAGGGCTATGCGCTGGGCGAGTCCGCGCGGCCAACGCCCACGCCAGGGGCAAGGGTCTTTCCCCGGGCTACCCCCCCGATCTCGATTGGCGGCGGTCAAGCACGCCACCATGCCCGCTGAGGCGAAGCCTGCGGAGTCCAAAAGAGCCGCGCGCGATAGCGGGGTCTCCTCGTTTTCAGTGCAATAAGTGACGGTACGCAAAGCTAGCACTGGCGCGGGGGTGGTCTGGGTAGACCGTTGATTTCATTGACTTTCCTGTTCGCTTTGTAAACGGGTATGGTGGCCTC